>CAXUCK010000021.1:0-19646 GCA_964249375.1 uncultured Acidobacteriaceae bacterium | reverse complement strand
GGACAAGGGCTTTCACTATTTCGATAAAGGGGATATGGCCACCATTGGCCGGAAGGCAGCCGTTGCGAATATCAAGTGGCCGTTTCATGGTCACTGGAGCGGTTTTCCCGCCTGGGCGACGTGGCTGGTGGTTCACATCTTCTTTCTGATCGGATTTCGGAACCGCTTCTCCGTATTCCGGCAGTGGGCGTGGACTTACCTGACCTTCAACGATGGAGCGCGGCTGATTGAAGGCGATCAGACGCTGCCGGGATGGGAGTACCAGGATGGGCGGTATGGGGACCTGACGACCGAGCCGATTTCGCTGACCCAGACGGGCCGAGAGAGCGAGCGAGCCACAGCTTAGTCGCTGCCGCGTGGGTGCCGGCTTGTTCATGCGGCCAAGCCGAACCTGACTTACGAACCGAGACAGAACATCTTCACGCGGAATGTGCGCGTCGCAGGATAGAAGCACTGGATGGAGGGGACGTGGCGGTAAAGGTTGAAGCGGGCAAGAAGGTGCGGTACGCGGTGGTGGGGGGGGGTTGGATCTCACAGGCGGCGATGCTGCCGGGTGTGGAGCACACCGGCAACAGCGAGGTGGTCGCGCTTGTAACCAGCCACGAGCAGAAGGCTGAACAGGTAGGCCAGAAGTATGGGATCAGCAAAGTGGTCTCGTACGAGGAGTACGGCGATCTGCTGCGGTCGGGTGAGATCGACGCGGCGTACCTGGCTACGCCCAACTTCGACCACGTTGGGCTGGCCGTGGCGACGTTGGATGCCGGGGTCCACCTTCTGCTGGAAAAGCCGATGGCGGTGAGCGTAGCGGAGTGCGAGCAGATGATCGCGGCGAGCGAGCGGACCGGAGCCAAGTTGATGGTGGCCTACCGGCTGCACTTCGAGCCCGGAACGTTGAAGGCGATCGAGCGGATCCGCGATGGGAAAATCGGCACGGTGCGCTTTTTCAACTCCAGTTTTTCCCAGCAGGTGAGCGGACAAAATCATCGGGCGAAGCATGGTTTCTGGGCCGGGCCCGTGACGGACATGGGGCCGTACCCGCTCAACATGGTGCGGAACGTATTCGGTGCGGAGCCGATCGAAGTGGCGGCGCTCGGGGTGAATACCGATCCTGAACGGTTTGCTGATGCAAGTGGAAAGCCGTTTAACGACACGGTTTCCGTGATGCTGAAGTTCCCGGGTGAGCGCGTGGCGAGCTTCTCGGTGAGCTACTCGGGTGGGGACGTGGATGAGTACCGCGTGGTGGGCAGCAAGGGCGACCTCTACTCGAAGCCCGCGTACCAGGTGGGTACCGGCATCGAGCACGAACTGACGGTCGAGAAGAAGAAAAGCACGGAACGCTTCAAGACGACGGACCACTTTGGCGGCGAGATGAAGTACTTCTCCGAGTGCACCCTGAACGACCGGCAGCCGGAACCGGATGGCGAAGAGGGCATGCTGGATGTGCGCGTGCTCGAGGCCGTCGAGAAAGCGCTGGCGACCGGGCAAGTGCAGCAACTTGCGCCCTACACGCGCACGCGGCGGCCCGACCCGAAGCAGGTGCAGGAGTTGAGCAAGGTGAAAGAGTCGGAGCTGGTGGGCGCGCACAAGCCGAGCGAAGGGCAATAGGACGGGTCGACTGAAACGTGAGGGGAAGGCGGTCTCCGGGTGTGTCCGCAGATGCAAAGAAAGGCGCCATGAACGAATCGAACGAATGGATGGAGGAGCTTACGCGGCGTCGCTTCCTGGGCGTGGGCGGGGCTGCTCTGGCGGTTGCGGCGGCGTCCGCTGTGCCCGCCGGGGCGCAGGAGCCGCAACCGAATGTGCCGCGGTCGAAAGATCATCACCTGTCGAATGAGCAGCAGCCGGGGCCGAACAATGAGGTTCTGGGCGGGCAAAATCCGGATTCCGTGTGGGCGCCAGAAACCGACAACGGAACCCTGAAAGCGTTCAAGTACTCCTTCGATCTGGCGCACAAGGAAATTGATTCCGGGGGCTGGACCCGGCAGGTGACGGTACGGGACTTCCCGATCTCGACGCACATGGCTGGCGTGGAGATGCGACTGACCGCCGGCGGTATCCGGGAGCTCCACTGGCACATTTCTGCGGAGTGGGCTTTCATGATCGCCGGTTCCGCTCGCATCACGGCGGTCGATGCGGAAGGCCGGAGCTTTGTGAACGACGTGCACGCGGGCGATCTCTGGCTTTTCCCGGGGGGCAATCCACATTCGATTCAGGGTCTCGGCCCGGATGGGTGCAAGTTTCTGCTGGTGTTCAACCAGGGAGACTTCGACGAGCTCAGCACGTTCTTGCTGTCGGACTGGTTCAAGCACACGCCGAAGGAGGTGCTGGCGAAGAACTTCGGCGTCGCTGAATCGACCTTTGCCAACCTGCCGAAAGAGAAGCTGTACATCTTTCAGAGTGAGCCGCCGCAATCGCTGGCGGAGGAGCAGAAGGAAGCTGCGCGCGGAACAGGCGCGATTGACGAGAAGTTTGTGTTTCGGCCGGGGCAGATGCCGCCTTCGGTTTCGCACGCCGGCGGTGAAGTGCGGATCGTAGACCGCAAGAACTTTCCGGTGACGGATATTGCCGCGGCAATCGTGCGTTTGAAACCGGGTGGTCTGCGCGAACTGCACTGGCATCCGCTCGCGGACGAGTGGCAGTATTTTGTGAGCGGTAAAGGGCGGATGACGGTGTTCGAGGCGGGTGGGAAGGCGCGCACGATGGATTTTGAGGAAGGTGACGTGGGCTACGTCGAGGTGTCGCGGCCGCACTATATCGAGAACACGGGCAATGACGACCTGCTGTTTTTGGAGCTGTTTCCGATCAGCACGTACCAGAGCATCTCGGCGATGAGCTGGCTGGCGCACACGCCGGCGCGGCTGGTGAATGAGCACCTTCACACGGGCGAGGCGTTTGTGCAGGGCTTGTCGGGCGAGAAAGAACTGGTGGTAGTGCCTGTCTAATTCGTTGGACAACAAGTTCGTAAGCGGAGGAGTGGCATGAGTTTGTTTGGTGGAAATGACGAGAAGAGTGAGGATGGGTAGATCAGCGTGGTCGCGCAGCTGCGAGCGAAGAGCGGACACGAAGATGAGGTTCGGTCGGCGTTGGCGAAGCTGGCGAGTTCCACGCCGAAAGAGTCTGGATGCCTGAAGTACGAGGTGTTTGAAGACAAGTACTACACCGGCAGCTTCTTCACGGTGGAAGCGTGGGAGAGTGAGGCGGCGCTCGACGCGCATCTGGCCACCAACAAGCAGGCGCTGAACAAAGCCAAGGCGCTGCTGCGGGAAGATTTGCGGATCAGCGTTTTGAAGCCGGTGAAGTAGCCCGTTGCAGCGAGCCACAAGGAGCGGCCAGCCGCTGTGAAAGAGTCAATCGAGACCGAGTTCATCGACGCGAATGGGCTTCGATTCGAGGTGTTGACCTGCGGTTCGGGAGAGACACTGGCCCTGTGTCTGCATGGCTTTCCTGAGGTGGCGCAGAGCTGGCGGGAGCAGATGCGGACGCTGGCGGAACTGGGATATCGGGTGTGGGCGCCGAACCAGCGTGGCTATGGGCGGAGCGCCCGACCGCCGCGCACCGAGGATTACGCGATTGAGCACCTGATGGCCGATGTGGCGGGCTTGATCGATGCCTCTGGTGCCCGGCGCGTGGTGCTGCTGGCGCATGATTGGGGCGCGCTGGTGGCATGGACGTTTGCGGCTCGGCGCGTTCGTCCCCTGGAGCGGCTTGTCATTGTGAACGTCCCGCATCCCGCATGTTTTGCACGGGCGTTGCGGCATCCAGGGCAGATGCTTCGTTCCTGGTACGTCGCATTTTTTCAGCTTCCCCGTCTGCCGGAGCTGCTGCTGGGGCAAGGGCGAGCGGCGCCCGTCGGGGAGCTGATGCTGCGGACCTCCACAGATCGGGAACACTTCCCGCGAGATCTGGTGGCGGCGGTCCGCGAGAACGCTGCGCAGCCGGGAGCCCTGACGGCGATGCTGAACTGGTATCGGGCGTATGTGCGGGGTGGTGGGCTGCGGAGGCAACTGCGGCTGGGCTTCCCGGTCATCGAGACGCCGACGCTGATCCTGTGGGGCGACGCGGATACCGCGCTGAGCCTGCGGACGACCGAGGGAACCGACCGCTACGTGCGCGACCTCACGTTCGTGCGGCTCCAAGGGGTCTCGCACTGGGTGCAGCAGGATGCGACCGAGGCATGTGGCCGGCATTTGCGAGAGTTCCTGGGGCCGGCCAGAACCGAGCGGTGACTGACTTACCAGACCACCGTGGTGACGGAGCGCTTGTCGAGGGGGACATCGGCCGCCGCAGTGCCGTGGCGCAGATGCACCGTGCGTTCCTCGCCGGTGTTGGTCAGCACGGCCACATGCGAGCCGTCCGTGTTTGCAAAGCTCACGTGACTGAGCTCTGAGGCATCGCTGTGGCTGGCAATCCGGACAGCTCCGCGGCGGACGTGCTGGGAGAAGTGCCGCAGCGTCCAGTACTGACCGCTGTACGTCAGGCTGCCGTCGGCTTTGAGGGTGACCAGGCCACCGCAGGAGAACGGGCCGATGTTGGGCTTGCCCTGGGGGTCGAGCATCAGGTTCCAGGTGATGAGGGCGCGGCACCAGTTGGTGATGGCGGCGGTGAAGATGTTGCCCCAGCGGGTCCAGTCGTAGGCGTATTGCGGGTCGGTGTAGTCGGGGCCGCCCTCGGTCCAGAAGAAGGGTAGCTCCGGCTCGGCGTCGTGCAGGCGGCTCATCATGTCGGGGGTGCCGACGTAGCCGTGCCACGCCACGCCGGAGACGTACTTGCGCAGCTCGGGATCCCCCATCTGCCAGCGCACGCGTTTCCACAGGTCGTAGTTGTGATCGAGCAGCCAGATCTGCGCCTTGTCTCCTCGTTTGCGGAGCAACGGACCGAGGTGATCGCGGATGAAGTCGCTTTCGAGCTCCGGTGGCCAGAAGGTGGCGGGCATCGATCCACCCTGGTCGGTCTCGAGCTCATTCTGCGAAGTGACTGCGTCAATGGGAACTCCGGCAGCACGGTACGCCTCGAGAAAGTGGCTGAAGTAAAGGGCATATGGCCCGAGGTACTTGTAAGTCATCCAGCCGCCGCGCATGGAGCCGTAGGTCTTCATCCAGCCGGGTGGGCTCCAGGGCGTGGAAAGCAGGAAGAGCTCGGGGTTATGGCGACGCATTTCTCGCAGCATCGGCAGGATGTACGCCTCGTCATGCGCGATGGAGAAATGCTGCAGGGTGAGGTCGTCGGCGACGTCGTCGTAGTTGTAGAGGTCGCGAGAGTAATCGCTGGCGCCGATGGAGGTCCGTCCGACGTTCAGGTTCATCGCTCCGGGCGAGAAAGTGTCCACGAGGAACTTTTGCCGGGCGTCCGCCGCCATGGTGCTGAGCAGGAAGCAGCTGGCATCGGTGTACGCGCACCCGAACCCCAACATGGGCTGGAAGCGCTGGGAGCTGTCGACCACGACGGCATCACTTGACTCGGGCGTTGCGTTCCCTTCGCGGAAGGCGACGGGCGCGAGTGCCGCGTGTTGCCGGGTTTCGCTGGTCATGTACACCCTGGCCGTGCGCTCGGGCGTTTCGGCGGGAGAGGCCCAACTGGGGCGCGTCGCGGCCAGGGCCGATGCAGTCCCGGCAACCTTGAGAAATTTCCTTCGCGGCCATGCCGGCGTTTCGTTCACGTGCGTTCCTCCTTCGTTCAGCGAAAAGTCGCTCAGGGCTGCGCGGCGTCGTTGTCCGGAGCCGCGGCTGGAATGCTGGTGTCGCGGTCGGCGCGAAGTCGACGCTGCTCCAGCTTCTGCTGCAGTGCCTCCTTGCTTCGTTGATCCAGCAGGCGAAACTCTGCCTGGGCCTGCTCGGACTTCGGCAGATCATGCATACGACGGTAGACGCGGGACAGCTGGAAGTACGCCTGCTTGGTAGTTTCATCATCGAGATGTTCGTCGATGGTGCGCTTGAAATCAGCGATGGCCGCGTCGTTGTTGCCCAGCTGCGTTTCGGCCCGGCCCAGGTAGTAGGTCGTCATGGTGAGGGATGGATCCGCTGTTTGGACGCGACTGAGCAGCGCCTTTCCGCCCGCGGGATCGGACCGGTCGACGCGCAGGCAGCCCAGCTTGTAGACGGCGATCACGTCGTCAGGATCGATCTTCACCGCCTGCTCGTACGCCTCCTGCGCTTCCGGGAACTTGCCGCTTCGCCAGTAAGCGCTTCCGAGAGCTTCGTAGAGGCCACTCTGTGGCGGCGACAGGGCTATGGTCTGCTTGTACTGTTCGATGGCCTCGGCGTCATTGGATTGCTCGACGGCAGCTTCGGCCAGCACTTGGTGCACATGCCAGGACTGCGGGTCGAGCTTGAACATCGCTTCATAGCTTTGGCGGGAAAGCGCGAGCGCGGCGCGGCCACGGTGGTAGAGGATGTCGACGTTTTTGGGATCGAGCGACTGCGCCCGGTCGAGGTCGTCGACAGAGTCGCCCAGGTGTCCGAGCGCGAGGTCGATGATGCCCTGCCACATCCAGGCCTGCGGGTCGGTGGTGTGGAGGGCAGTCTCTTTGCGAACCGTGGCGGCGGCTGCGTCGAAGCGGCTTAGGTTATATTGCGCGATGGCGAGAAAGAGATGAGCGCCGCGCATGGACGGCTTAATTCCGATGCCTCGTTCAAGCGCATGGACGGCTTCTTCATTCTTCGAGAGTCGTGAGTAGGCGAGGCCGAGGTTGAGGTATGCCTCGGCGAAGCGCGGGGATTCCTGGATGACCTCTTGAAAATCCTGCACGGCTTCGCCCGGCTGATTGGACTGCAGGGCCTCGGTTCCTTTCTGGAAAGCAGCGATCGCCGAAGGTGAGGGACTTGCGCTGGCGCGGGGTGTCTGCGCCTGCAGCAGACCGCCCCAGCACCAGCCGGTGCAGCAGATCAGGCGAAGCAGCGGTCGTCGCACGCGGAGCGTTCTCCTGGGGAGCGTCGATCTCAGAAAGTGTATCTCAGGATGAACTGCCGGACGGTTGGTTGGCCGAAGTCGCCCGTATACGATCCGAAGTGATTGGCCGGAGAGCTGCTGCTTGGTTGATCGTTCGGATTTGAATTTGGCGGCGAGAAGTGCACGCGGTTGAAGGCGTTGAAGATGTCCACGTGCAGCTGCAGGCTCTGCGACTCGTGAAAGCGCACGAGATACTTAGTGATGGAGAAGTCTTCGTTCTTGTACACCGGCGTGCGGTAGCCGCCATTGACGCGTGGTGAGGTGCCGAGCATGATCGGGCCGGCCAGACTCGGATCCTGAAATGCGGCGGTGTTGAAGACGTGGCGCCTGGTTGGATCCCCGGTGTTCGCCCCCTGGGTATGGTCTACAAAATTGGGGCTGATGTCGTAACGCAAGCAGGCCAGCGAAGCGCCAATGGAAGTCGTCGTGCACGAGAAGGCAGTCGGCGTCCCGCTGACATACCGGTCAACGCCGCCAACCTGCAAACCGCCAAGTACTGCGTCCGCGATCTTGCTGTTGCCGAGGAACTTCTTGCCTCTGCCGACTGGCAGCTCGTAGATGTAGCTGGCGACAAAGGTTTGTGGCACATCCTGGAAGCTGAGGGCCTTCTCACTCTTGAGGTTGTAGGGGTTCTGCACGCTGCCGGGGCCGCCATTGAAGGCGGAAAAGGCCGGCAGAACAGAGTCCGAGTCGGTCAGCTGCTTCGACCACGTATAAGAGGCAAGCAGGTTAAGCCCGCTGTGGAACCGGCGCTCCAATTTCGCGGTCAGGGCGTTGAAGTTCGAGTGGCCCAGGTTTTCTGTTCCACCGTCGGAGTAGATGTCGAAATACTGCGGGAAGGGACGAAGCGCCTGGGCGAGGGTGCCGGTGAAGCCCGGGTAGGGCGCAGTGATGCCGGGAGTTGAGCTGTAGGAAGCATTGAGGGCGGCGGATCCGTAGCTGAAGTATCGCGGGTTCAGATCGTTGATCTGCAGCAGGTTCGAATGGAGGTAGGTGCCGGTAGTGCCGATGTAGCCGATGGTGAAGATCAGGTCGGTGGCCACCTGCTGCTGGATTTCAGCGCCCCAGTTGTAGATGGCGGCGGGCCGGCCCATGTAGGGCGCCTCATATTCCGAGTTGAGCTGACCGCCGAGAGACTGACCGTTGGCCTGCGTGGGATCGAGATTGGGTGGGGGCGCGAAAGCAGGGAACGCCTGGTCCAGCCCGGCAACGCCCACGCACGAGTTGGTGGCGGAGGTGACTGCGCCATTGCAGTAGGCCTGTGAGAACGAGTTCGGCGAGCTGTAGTTGGGGCTGGCGGTAAACCCGATCTGATTGGCCGAGCCAAAGTCCGCGTAGTCAATGGGGCCGTAGTAGATGCCGGCGCCGCCCCGGATGGAGGTTCTGCCATTCAAGCTGTCGGGCGAGAACGCGAAGCCGAAGCGCGGCGCGAAATCCTTGCGGTACGTCTGCACAAACTCGCCGGAGCCGCCGATGCGGCCCGCTCCCGTGCCTGCGAAATAAAGCGCACCGGGCAGGTTGCCGGCCGCCGCGTTAGGCAGAGTCGGGCTGAAGTTTGAGAGATT
Source organism: uncultured Acidobacteriaceae bacterium (assembly GCA_964249375.1). GTDB lineage: Bacteria > Acidobacteriota > Terriglobia > Terriglobales > Acidobacteriaceae > Edaphobacter. The sequence continues at coordinate 11,136 of CAXUCK010000021.1, read as the reverse complement.
TCCGTGAGCCTCGTTGCGCGGTTCGTCTACGTCGTAGCGCAGACCGAGGTTGAGCAGCAGGTTGTGGCTTACCTTGAAGTCATCCTGGATGAAGCCGGCGTAGTAGCTTTGGCTGAGACGTGGCGCCCTGCTTTGCACGGCCGCGTTGGCGTTCGACACCTGGCCAAGCAGGAAGCTGGCATACGGATCTCCGGAGCGTGTGTCTCCGGCGGTCGCGGCGGTTTGCAGCTGCGAGAAGCTGAATGAGCCGGACTGGGCGCCAAAGTTTTCGTTGCTGAACTGATCCTTGCGGAAATCAAGGCCGAAGCTGACCGTATGCCGGCCTTTGGAGATGGTGTAGGTGTCTGAGAGTTCCAGGCCGTTCACCGGCTGGACGGCGTCGTTGTTGTATCCGAGGCCGTTATAGGTGACGCCGCCAGGGTTGGCCGAAAACTGAAATTGCGGGAAGCTGGGCGAGCTCAAGCCCTGGATGCCGAGCGCGGCGTCCCAGTCCGCACTGAGGCCGACGGAGATGTTGGAGTTGAGCTGGTAGAGCCGCGTCAGCCCGGCCACGAAGTGATTGAATTGCGTCGAGGAGACGCTGTAATCGCTGCCGGCGCGAAGGTACTTGACGAAGGCGTGCTGGACTTGCACGCCGCCGCCCGGCGCCGGATAGGGGGGATGCCCGTTGACGATGTCGTTGTCACGGTCGGTGTAGGTGACGAAGATCTTCGACTTGGCCGACAGATTGTGATCGATGCGAATGGAATAGACGGTATTCAGCAGGGGAAAGGTGGTGGAGTAGGAGAAATTATTGGTGGTCTGCCCGACGGTTCCGGTATTGGGCAGCGGATAGAAGGCGAGAGCCTTGGTGGCGACGCTGCTGAAGCGCGTGGAGGGGATGACATTGCCGGGGAACGGATTGCGGCAGGGCACAACTGCGCCTTTGCCGGCGCCATTGGCGTTTGGGTTGTAGATGGTGGAGGCGGTGGCTGGGTCGAAAATCTCGCCGATATAGGCCTGTGCCCCGGTACAGTCAAGCGTCGTGCCGTCCGGCGTCTTGGATAAGTTGGCGGAGAAGTCCCCGCCGTGCACGGCGCCCGTCGGAATGCTGCTGACGGAAACACCGCTCTCGCTTTGCCGGAACTGCTCCCAATTGAAGAAACCGAAGGTGCGGTCGTGACCGTTATAGACATGCGGAATCGCGATGGGTCCGCCGATCGACCCGCCGTAGTCGTTCTTCTTGTCTGTGGGCCGCTGGTTCGCCGCGAACACGGCAGCGTTGCCCGGGTTCTGCGCGATCCGGAGCTTGTTGAAGTAATCGTTCGCGTTCAGATCTTCGTTCTGGAATATGTCAAAGGCCGTGCCGTGAAACTGGTTGCTTCCACTCTTCGTCGTGAAGTTCTCGACGCCGCCGGTGGTGCGACCCTCGGACGCCGGGATGATGGAGGTCGTCACCTTGAGTTCCGTCAATGCCTCGACGCCCGGTGCATGCTCATCAAAAGCCGAGTCGCTGTCCAGGCGGCGCACGTTGATGCCGTCCAGCAGTTCCTCGGTGCCGAAGTTCTGGCCGCCAGCTGTTTTTGCCTGAAACGCGCCAGAGGTCGAAGTGGTGGACGCGGTTCCCGGGCCAACGGTGCCTGGCGCAAGAAAGATGAAGCTTTCTACCGAACGCATGGCGCTCTGTCCGCCAAGGCTCAGCGGCAGATCCACGACCTGGCGATTCGAGATGGTGTTCGAGACCTCGGAGTTTTCCGTCTGCACCACCGGCGCGTCTTCATTGACCGTCACCGTTTCGCCAGCGCCGCCTGCGGTGAGGTGCACCTCAGCGGGCGACACGTTGCCCGTCGTGACCAGAATGCCCGTCAATTGCTGTGGGCTGAACCCCGTGGCCGAGACACTCAGGTCGTAGCGGCCCAGCTGCATCTGCGGGAAATGGAAGGTGCCTGACGATGTGGTGACCGTGCGGTAGACCGTGCCCGTATCCGCGCCCGTGGCGGTGACCGAAGCTCCCGGTACCAGCGCGCCGGTGGCGTCCAGCACCGATCCCGCAATACTGCCGCCGCTTGTCTGGGCGTGGGCCGGAATGAGGCACCCAAGCACAACGAGCATCAACCACATCCATTTCCATGGGCGACGTTCCACGCATTCCTCCAGTCGGTTCTGCGATCAGGGTCGATTCGCCTGCCGGGAAGCGTGCGGAAGGAAAGAACATAGCGTTCTCGTCGATCAAGGATCCCAGTCGGTCACAGGCATCAGAAACCTTCGCGCATGACCATGTCAAAGAAATTATGTGAGTCGCGGCTGCCCATATCGGGCAGGTCAAAATCCTCACTCACCTGGTCCTCCGGCGGAGAGGTTGATGGAGTGAGCCAGCCCCGGAACTCAGGCTTTGAGCACGCCCGAATACACGGCCATGCCGGCCACCGCATCCACGCCCATCCGATCCAGAGCATCAATCTCCGCCTGCTCGCGAATGCCGCCCGCCACAGTAAGCTGGCGCGCTGTGGTGGCGCGCAGCACAGCGGCCACTTCCATCGGGAAGCCCCCCATCGTTCCTTCCGTGTCGACATGCGTATACAGAAAGGCGCCACAGAAGTCTTCCAGCCAGGTGATGGCCTCCTCCGGCGTAAGCGCGACCGAATCCTTCCAGCCCCTCACCGCGACGCGTCCAGCCTTTGTATCGACCGAAAACACCAGGGCCTCTTCGCCCAGTTCTGCCTTGAGCCCTGCCGCAAACACCTTGTCGATGCCGGCTTCCGTGAACAGCGACGAGCCATAGATGACGCGGCGGGCACCTGCGTCGAGCAGCGAGCGACCATGCTCCGCCGAGCGCAAACCACCGCCGACCTGGCAGGGCAGCCTTTGGCAGATGCTCTCGATCAGCGAGCGGTTGTTGCCCTGGCGCATGGCAGCGTCGAGGTCGATCAGCTGCACCATCGGGTACGCTGCAAAGCGGTCGATCCAGTAGTCAAAATCGTCAAACGCCAGCTCAAGCCGCTCGCCTTGCACTAACTGGACAATGCGGCCGCCCATCAGGTCGATTGAAGGAATCAGCATGGACTGATTGTCTCGCGGCAGCGACGCCGGCTGTGGCGCTAAAGCGCTTCGAGCGCCGACCAGAGAGCCAGCAACTCGTGATCGAGGCTGGCGACAGGCAGCTTCTGCAGCAGATCCGTGAGTTCTTTGCGAAGCGCGGCGTCGGCTTTGCCCGTGCGCTGTAACTCCGCCAGCAGCGTGCAGAGGTGGTCTTGATGGCACTCCAGCGCGCGCAGGGTGTGCAGAAGCGCATACAGGTGGTTGTACACGGGAGGCATTCCGGGCCGGGCTGCTGGCGTCTTGTCCTGACAGGGTTTGGTGCGGGTCGGCATCAACTCCTTCGATGCAAGAACCGGAACGAACAGGTGGAAAACCCGAAGCTCACTCGCGGGGCAGGCGAACCGGGACACCGGCACGGGCGAGCTCAGCTTTGAGCGTGCGCGAGTCGGTCACGCCAAAGTGGAAGATGCTGGCGGCCAGCGCGGCGTCCGCACGCCCCCGCCGGAACACCTCCGCGAAGTGAGTCGCGGAGCCGGCGCCCCCCGAGGCGATCACCGGGATCTCGACGGCCTGGCTGACGCGCGCCGTGAGCTCGCAGTCGAAACCGGCCCTGGTGCCGTCGGCGTCCATCGAGGTCAGCAGGATTTCCCCTGCGCCACGCTGCTCGGCTTCGCGCGCCCAGTCAAGCACGCGCCGGCCGGTCGGCTTGCGGCCGCCGCTGCTGAACACCTCCGCCTCCCGGGCTGGGTCAGCGCTGCCTTTTGGGCGTCGTGCATCGATGGCGACAATCACAGCCTGCGCTCCAAAGCTACCACCGATGTCGCCGATCAGCTCGGGTCGCAGAAGCGCCGCGGAATTGATCGAAACTTTGTCAGCACCGGCGTCGAACACGGAGGCAGCATCCTCGGCCGAGCGGATACCGCCGCCCACGGTGAAAGGCACAAACAGCTTCGCGGCCGCGCGTTTCACGGTGTCCAGCAGGGTGCCGCGGCCCTCGTGTGTCGCGGTGATGTCAAGCAACACGATCTCATCCGCTCCGGCTACGGCATGGCGGTGCGCAAGCTCGGCAGGATCGCCGGCATCCACAATGTCAACGAACTGCACACCCTTCACCACCCGCCCGGCGCGAACGTCCAGGCAGGCGATCACGCGCTTGGTCAGCATGCCGAACGAAAGCGCATCACGTTACGAGATCCTCATCGCGCCGCCCATCACAGGACAGCCCGCGGCTGCCTGCGGCTGCGCGAAGCTGGCGGGCACAAAGCCGAGCTCGGTGCTGCCCAGAAAGGTGATGCGGTGCTGGCGGCCCATGCCGGCGAGCTGTTTACCCACCATCAGAAACGCAGCCTGCAGCGCCTCGACAGGATCGACCCCGCGAGCGGGCGAGACGTGCGTGCGCCCCATCGCCGACATGCGAAAAACGCAGGCGAAACCCTGGCCTTCAACCCAGGTCGGCTTCCCGAACTCGACTGTCAAGGCACCCTTTTCAGGGCCGCTCGGACCGTCGGCTTCCATCGCAAGAACCCGTTCGGCGATCGGCTCGAACGGCAACTCGTCGAGGCCTGTCCAGTTGTTGGTGAGATCGAGCTTGATCATCTCGGTCGGGGTGGTGGTCTCGAGAGCAATCGACATAGGAAATCTCCTTCTATGTGTGATGCTAGAGCGCGAGAAAGTTCTGCAAAAGCGCGAGGCCAACTTCGGCAGATTTTTCGGGGTGGAACTGCACGCCCATCACATTGCCGCGCTCCACGGCCGCCGTAAAGGCGCCGCCGTAGTGAGTGGTTGCGGCGGTGTCGGCCGAAACCGGCGCGCGCCAGGAGTGCGTGTAGTAGACGAAAGCGCCGGAGGGGATGCCGCGAAGCAGACGTGAGCCCGGGCGGATCTGGTCGAGCGAGTTCCAGCCCACGTGCGGCGACTTTAAGGGTACGCCGTCGATCGTGGCAGGGAAGCGCTCGCAGCGCGACGGAAACTGCGCAAGGCCCGCTGTTTCGGGCGATTCGGTCGAGCCCTCATAAAGCCACTGAAGGCCGACGCAGATGCCGAGAAACGGGGTTCCACCGGCGATGGCCTGGCGCGTTGCCTGGGTAAGTTGGAGGTCATGCAGCAGCTGCGTCGATCGGAAATGACCCACGCCCGGAAGCACGATCTTCGCCGCGGACCGGAGCTTCTCCGGGTCCTGCGTGACCTCGATCTCTGATGCGCCGAGAAAGCGCAGCGCCTTGACGACGCTGGTGAGATTGCCGGCCCGGTAATCGATGACCGCGATCATTTCGCCCTGCCGCGCCGGGCGCTGGCTCGCGGCCAGTACTGAAAGGGATCTTGCAATTCACCGATCGGCTCCGGCAGGTTTTTCTCGACATCCAGGCGGAGCGATGCGATGGCGCCCCGGCGCGCCTGCCTGGGAAGCTTGAGCCTCACAGCAGACCCTTCGTGCTGGGCAGCAGCTCCCGCATACGCTCATCCCGCGAACAGGCCCCGCGCAGCGCCCGCGCAAAAGCCTTGAAGCTGGCCTCGATCTTGTGGTGGTTCGACCGGCCGTACATCACTTTTACATGCACGTTCGCCTTTGCCCCGCGCGCGAAACCCTCGAAGAAGTCGGTGACGAGTTCTGTCTGCAGATCGCCGACCAGCGGCACCGTCACCAGGTCGTCCACCACGTAGGCGGTGCGCCCGGAAAGGTCGATCGCGGCCACGGCGAGCGTCTCGTCCATCGGCATCACGAAGTAGCCCGCGCGCAAGATGCCGCGCTTGTCCCCCAGCGCCTCCGCGACCGCCTCGCCCAGGGCAATGCCCACATCTTCGACCGTGTGGTGCTGGTCTACGTCCAGATCGCCCTCGCAGGTCAGCTCGAGATCGAACCCACCATGCCGCGCGAAGAGCTCCAGCATGTGATCGAAGAAGCGGATGCCGGTCGAGACGGTGTACGCACCCTGCCCGTCTATCGCGAGGCGGAGCGCGATGCGCGTCTCGGTCGTGTGTCGGTTCACCGTACCGACGCGCGGCTGCGTCCGTGCAACCTCGCTCACAGGCCCATCTCCTGCCAGACAGTGAGCAGCGCTTCGAGGGCGCGCGTCATCTGCTCCTTGACGCCGACCGTGATGCGGACGAAGCCGTCGCATCCAGGGTCGCTTGACCGGTCACGCAGCAGCACGCCGTGCTCGCGCATTCTGGCGACAAATTCCTTGTGCCGTGGTCCAACCTCGAAGAGAACAAAGTTTGCATGGCTCGGCCAGAATCGGATCCCAAGGGACGCGAGGGTTTGCTCCACGCGCGCACGTCCCCGGTGCACCTGGTCCACGTACCAATCGAGGTACGCCTGATCCGCCAGCGCTTCCGGCAATACGGCAAGCGCGATGCCGTTGACGTTGTAGGGCGAGCTGACTTTGCGCACGAACTGCATCAGGCGCCGGTCGCCGGCGAGCATACCCAGCCGCAAATTGGCCAGGCCGTAGGCTTTCGAGAAAGTCCGACCGACAATCAGGTTCGGCACACGACCCACGTCGCCGAGCGTGCTCTCCCCGTGAAAGTGGAAGTAAGCCTCATCGGCAAAAACGACCGCGTGCGGCGCCGCCGCGCAGATCCGCAACATCTGCTCACGCGGGATCGTCTGCCCGGTAGGGTTGTTCGGCGTCGCCAGCAGAATCAGCTTCGTCCGCGGTGTGATCGCCGCCAGCACGCGTTCGAAAGGAAAGCTCAGTGAGGCATCCGACTGCACCCGCACCAGCGCACTCGTCATGGCGCCGACGCTGACGTCGTACATGAAGAAGCTCGGTGTGGCGACCAGCGCCTCGTCACCCTCCTCAAGAAACGCGAGGCAGAGCAGATGAATGGCTTCGTCGACGCCGTTTGAGAGAAACACCTGAGCGGGCGAGAGACCGAAGTGTTTCGCGGTGGCAACTTCCGCGTGCTCGCGTTCGGGGTACACGGTGAGCGCCCCGCCGGTGAGCGCGCGGATGCGGTCCATCACAGCCGGCGACGGAGCAAAGGTATTTTCGTTAAAGTCGAGCCGCAGCATGTTCCGGCTGGCGAGCGGAGGATGGTACTCCGGCATGGCGATGACGCGGGCGCGCGGCGCGGGGAGCACAAAATCGACTTCCGTGGCGACCGGCTCGCGCTCCCTTCCCACGTCAACATTGCTTTCGGTCATGACGCTCACTGTACGACCTCCCCTGCTTTCAACCGCATCACCACGCTGGCGGCGTGCCCGCTGAGTCCTTCTGCTTCGGCCAGCGCAATCGCATGCGGCGCGACACGCTCGAGCCCGTCTCGTGTGTATCGCTGGATGGTGATCAGCTTCACGAAGTCGATCACGCTCAGGCCGGCGCGCACGCGCACCGTTCGACCGGTGGGCAGCACGTGATTCGGTCCGCTCACGTAATCGCCGAGCGATTGCGGCGTGTAGTTGCCCACAAACACAGATCCGGCGTTCTGCACCCAGCGCATATCCGCGCCATCATCCACCGTCAGATGTTCCGGCGCGAGGCGGTTGGTAAGCTCCTGCGCCTCTGTAACGGTTGTAGTCACAAATGCAAATCCCTGCGCGTTCAGCGATTCCTGCGCGATCGCATTTCCGGCAGACTGCCGCTTAACCTCGGCGACAACCTCGCGCGCCAGCGTCTCATTCGACGTGACGAGCACGGCCAGCGCGTCGGGGTCGTGCTCGGCCTGCGCGACCAGGTCCGCGGCGATGCCGGCGGGATCGCCCGCCTCGCTCGTCACCACGATCTCCGTCGGCCCCGCCGGCATATCGATGCCGCACTCATGCGCAACGGCGAGTTTTGCCGCAGTAACGTACAGATTTCCCGGGCCAACAATTTTGTCGACGCGCGCGATCGTCTCCGTGCCGAAAGCCAGCGCGGCGACGGCCTGCGCGCCGCCAACACGGTAAAACTCGGTCACACCGGCGAGCCATGCCGCAGCCAGCGTTTCCCGCGCGGGCTTTGGCGAGCAAACGACAATGCGCGGCACCCCGGCCACCTGCGCGGGCGTGACCGTCATCAGCAGCGTCGAGGGCAGGGGGTATCGGCCGCCCGGGACGTAGCAGCCAACACTGGCGAGCGGTCGCACCACCTGTCCCGTTTCCACTCCGTCGCTCGGCGAAAACGTCCAGCTGCGCGGCATCTGTCGCTCGGCGAAGCCGCGAATGTTTTCGCGCGCCATGCGCATGGCCGCCTGCAGTTCGGGCGAAGTCTCCTTCCACGCGACCTCCATCTCGTCGCGCGAGACCAGCAGCCCCTGGTCGGGTTCGCCGCGCTCCGGGCACCCAAGCTGCAAGCCGTCGAAGCGCCCGGCGTATTCGATCAGCGCCCCGTCGCCCCCTTGGCGGATTTCGGCAAGGATGGTGCGCACGGTCACTTCCACTTTGGCGACGTTGATTTCGCCCCGGCGCTCGAGTTGATCGATCTGAGATTCGGCGATGGCTTCGGTGTCGCCGAATGTTTTGAGCAGTTTCATGGGACTCCGGGAAGGCGGATCTCAGCGAATCTTGTTGATGGGCGGCTGATAGCCGGAGGGTGGACGGCGAGGGAAGCGGCGCGGATTCTTCATCTGCGCCTGCATCAGCTTGCGCTCCGTCCTGCTGCCGGTAAAGATGACGCGTTTCGCGGCTTCGGCGGACGCGGGGTAGACGCGCTCTGCGTCCACCGGGTCGACGATGACCATGATGCGCTGTGTGTTGTCCAGGCGCTGGCCCGCGGCCAGGCGACTGCTGAGCGTCACCTCCCGCGGTGGCCGGTCTGGCTCCTGGATTCTGAGGCGGATTTTGTAGATGTCCAGATGCTTGAGCAAGCCGCCGGCGCGCTCGGCGGAGATCACGTTGCCGTAGAGAACCAGGCCTTCGCGCTCCGCACGCTGCTGCGCCCGGCGCTGGCGAAGGTAGTTGACCAAGGCGAAGATGCCCCAGGCCACAGCGATACCGAGCAGGATATAGAGTGCAATCTTCATAGCTTTAGAGGACAACCTTGCTGAGCGGGTATTCGACAATGCCAGTTGCGCCGGCAGCTTTCAGGCGCGGGATCACATCGCGCACCTGGGGCTCTTCGAGGATAGTGTTGACCGCGACCCACCGGGGATCACTCAACTGGCTAATGGTAGGGGAGTTGAGCGCAGGCAGGACATGGATGACCGCCTCCAGGTGATCGCGCTCGACGTTCAGCATGAGGCCCACGCGTCCCTGCGCCGCAATCGCCGCATTCAGCATCAGGCTGATGTTTTCAATCTTCTGCCGCTTAAAGGGATCGGCAAAGGCGTGCTTGTTCGCGATCAACTGCGTTTCGGACTCCATCAAGGTCTCAAGAATGCGCAGCCGGTTTGCCCGTAAACTCGACCCCGTCTCTGTCACCTCGACGATTGCGTCGGCCAGCATCGGCGGCTTCACCTCGGTCGCGCCCCAGCTGAACTCGACCCTCACCGGGATCTGCCGCGAGGCGAAGTATCGTTTGGTGAATTCCACCAGCTCCGTTGCGATGGTTTTTCCGGCGAGATCTTCCGGCCGCTCAAACGGCGAATCTTCCGGCACCGCCAGCACCCACTTCACCCGCTGCCGGCTCTGCTTGGAGTACGTCAGGCTGGTAACCCGCTCCACGTCCGACTCGTTCTCGAGCACCCAGTCGTTGCCGGTCAGGCCGGCGTCGAGCGCGCCGTGCTCCACGTAGCGGGCCATTTCCTGCGCGCGCACCAGCATGCACTCGATCTCGGTGTCGTCGATCGTCGGGAAGTAGCTGCGCCCATTCGCAAAAATACGCCAACCGGCACGCTCAAACAGCGCCACGGTCGCGTCCTGCAGACTCCCCTTGGGAATGCCGAGCTTCAGCAGCTTTGCGGACTCGCTCACCGGATCTCCACCGCAGGCGACCCTGCGCCCACCGCGATCGGCTTCGTAAAGCAGCTCACGGTTCCCTCGTGACACACCAGACCATCGCCTTCGACTTCCACCCGAAACAGCAGAGCGTCGTTGTCGCAGTCCGTCGCCGCGCTCACCACGCGAAGCCGATTGCCGCTTGTCTCACCTTTGGTCCAGAGCTTGTTGCGTGTGCGGCTCCAAAAGGTCACGAACCCCGTTTCAAGCGTCCGCTGGTAACTCGTTTCGTTCAGAAAGCCCAGCATCAGCAACTCGCCCGATCGAGCGTCCTGCACCATGCCGGGAACCAGGCCGCCCATCTTCTGAAAGTCAATCGTGACCACGTCAGTCTCCACTACGTTCATCGTATTTTCGTGCCTCGTCTGCCCGCCGTTCGCGCCGGCTGCCGGGCGCAGCAAAAAGCCCGCTCGCGGTGTGCGCGTCAGCGGGCTCTTCCAATCTGTGCGTCGCGCCGTCTATCTCGATCGATCGCACATCCCCGCTGTCACGCTGCTCCCGTGATGGTGGTGATGACGCCGGTGATGCCGAACGACGCGCATGCATCTCTGACGCTATCCCCGCAGCCACGGGTTGTCAATCCGACCGCGACGGCTTGCGGGAAGCCGATCGTGGTACCCTCGTGGCGTTCGGGAGGTAGTTCGATGCACAGGGCACAAAGATTCATCGCCGCCGCCGCCGCGCTTCTTCTGGCGACCGCTCCGGTCAGCCTCGCGCAACCGCAAGCCGCGGGTACGCAAACCCAGTCGCCCGCCGCGCCGGCTCGCAGCACTACGAAGTCCGTCGGCCAAAAAGTTGCAGACGACCAGAACAAGATCGACCTCAACACCGCCACAGCGGATCAGCTCAAGGCGCTGCCCGGCATTGGCGACGCCTATGCGAAGCGCATCATCGACGGCCGGCCCTATTCAGCAAAAAACCAGCTGACCACGCGCGGCATCCTGCCTGAGGCCACCTACGCCAAGATCAAGGATCAGGTGGTCGCGCACCATACGTCCGCGGCGGCAGCGAAGAAGTAGACGCCGTCTCAACGGCGGGACCGGGGCACACTCGGCCGGCTATGCCTGCCCACGTCCGTGCCGGCGCTCCCGCTCCGTCTCCGGAGTGCGCGGTGCCCTGCCCGAGGCCGCCGGACCTAGCTCGCCAGACCTAGCTCGCCGGACCGAGCCCGCCAGACTAGCAACGCGCGCTCCATTTCCGCCCTCATTCCCGCCCCATCGGCCTACAACTTTCGTTCGCTCCGCTCGCACGCAGGTCCGGTA
>CAXUCK010000020.1:0-19804 GCA_964249375.1 uncultured Acidobacteriaceae bacterium | reverse complement strand
GAGCGGCGGCTTTGCCGGGGCAGTCTGGGCCGGGGCGGCCAGCAACAGAAAAGGCAACAGCAGGGCAAACGCGACGGCGCTTGGGCGTTGGCTCATCGGGCGAGGGTCCTCGGTCGGTGCGGGATTGATGTGGGTCTGCCCTGAGCATACCCGCACCGGCCGTTCGGCCCAAAATGAGCGGTCTCCGCTAGGCTGGCTGGCTCTGGGCCTGCGCGGTAAGCGCTGCCCGGCTGCCCAGCAGCGAGCAGGCCACGCTGACGAGCAGGATAGCGGCGGTGCCTAGCTGCGCCAGCGACGGCACGGCGGCGCGCGGCAGGGCTGCCATTGTGAAGACGGCGTACGCGATCAGCGCGGCGCCGGTGATGTAGTTGGCCCGAGTGCGAAAAAGCTGCGCCAGCGGCAGGAGATGGAGGCCGACGACGACAGCGATGCCGGGCGCGATCCACTCCGGCCGGCGCAGCAGATTCATGCAGAGAATCACGAACGGGATCGCGACATACTGCGCGGCGTTGATGCGGTTAAAGGCCCTTCGAACGCGCCGCTCTCTCGCCACGTCGTCTTCGGTCGCGGAGCCCGCGCCGCGTCTCGCGTTCGCTTGGCGCCGCAGGCACAGGGCCGGCAGCACAAGCGTCAGCAGCACGGCCAGTATCAGGGTACCCGTCAGCCAGTTCAAACGGTGCATCGCGGCGAGCCCGAGCAGCATCCAGAGCGAGCCGAAGCCCGCGAAAAACATGACCCCGTATGCCCTGCCCGCGATCCGCTCCGCACTGTGCTGCTGTGTGATTGCCATCCCGTCTTCTCCTTTGAGGAAGCGTTCCGCCGCTTCCCACACAGAAAACTTGGCCTGCCGCGCGGACGATTCCGAGTGGCGCGTGTCAGCGATCGCGCATGACAGATGTCATCTCGCTACCGCGCGCGGTCTGCGACAATTTCCTTCAGCCATGCCGTGGTATGCCCTTTCCTCGTCTGACGATCCGCAGCTGAACGAGCTCGCTGAGCGGTACCATCTCCATCCGCTCCATCTCGAAGACGTCCGTTCGACCAACGAGAGCATCAAGGTGGACCAGAGCGCGGGGTACACCTTTGCCATCTTCAAGCCCGCGCACCTCGTCCGCGCGGGCGACGGCGGCCAGAAGGAGGTGGGCGAGGTGGCGTTTACGCCGATCGACCTTTTCGCGGGCGTCCATGAGGGCGAGCCGTTCTTTATCACTGTTGCGGATCCCGGCTCGCCCACGGCGCAGGAGGCGCTTGCCCGGGCACGCGGCGAAACGGAGGACGCAAAGCCTGCCCGGCTGCTGTACCTGATCCTTGATACGGTGGTCGACAACTATCTCCCTATCGTCGATCACTACGACGACCGCATCGACGAGCTGGAGGATCAGGTGGTCGGATCTCCGGAGCCGGCTGTGCTGCAGGCCATCTTCGCAATCAAGCGCGAGCTGATCGACCTCCGCCGCGTCCTCACCAACACGCGCGACGCCACGCTCCATCTCCAGCGCGACCCCGGCTCGATCATCGACAGCGAGCACCAGCCGTTTGTGCGCGACATCTACGACCACGTCACGCGCGAGCTCGATTCGATCGAGACGCAGCGCGATCTCCTGAACAACGCGCTCGACATCTATCTCTCGTCGGTGGCCAACCGCACCAACGAGGTCATGAAAGTGCTGACGGTCATCTCGACGATCGCGCTTCCGGCGCTCGCGGTTACGGGCATCTACGGCATGAATCTGAAGGGGCTGCCGTTTCAGGAATCGCCGCATGGCGCGGGCATCGTCGCTGGCCTTACGCTGCTGTTTACGGCGCTCCTGCTATGGCTGCTGCGCCGCCGCCGATGGCTCTGAACGGCGGCTCAGCCCATGGAGCCGCATGGCTCAGCCCATGTACATGCCGCCGTTCACGTCCAGCGTGTGCCCGGTGATGTAGCCGGCTTCTTCGCTGGCGAGGAAGGCGACGGCGTGGGCGATGTCGAGGTCGGTTCCTGGGCGGCCGAGCGGGATGTGGGCGCTCATGGCGTTCTTTTGCTCGTCGGTGAGAACGGCCGTCATGGCGGTTTCGATATAGCCGGGGGCCACCGCATTGACCGTGATTGCCCGGCTGGCCAGCTCGCGCGCGAACGACTTGGTGAGGCCGATGAGGCCGGCTTTGGAGGCGGCGTAGTTCGCCTGGCCGGCCTGGCCCATTTCGCCGACGACGGAAGTGATGTTGATGATGCGGCCCCAGCGCGTCCGGAGCATGGCAGGCATGAAGGCCTGCGTGAGCAGAAAGGCACCGGTGAGGTTGGTGGAGAGGACGTCGTCCCAGTCGGCGCGCTTCATGCGCATGGCGAGGCCGTCGCGGGTGATGCCGGCGTTGTTGACGAGGATCTCGAGGCGGCCGAAATCCGCGAGGACCGCCTTGGCGCAGGCCTTGATGGATTCTTCGCTGGCCACATCGAGGGTGTAGGGTTTCGCGGCGCCACCTGCGGCGGTGATGGCCGCAGCCACCTCGCCCAGCTTGTCGGCGTTGCGCGCCGCGAGGGCTACGGTGTGGCCTCGACGTGCGAGTTCCAGAGCGCACGCCCGACCGATGCCCTGAGACGCTCCGGTTACCAGCGCAACGCGACGTTCAACTTCACTCATCCGGTTCCCCTCCAACAAACTTTCCGATTATAGGAGAGGGCAGTGTGTGCTACCGCACTCAGCCGAGCACGTCATCACGGTCTTCGCGGAGGCCCCAGACGTAGACTTCGAGCTGCCGCGAGAAATGCAGCAGAGGTGCGGTGTCGTGCGGAAGGCCGAGGCCGTTTGCGGGAGCCAGGCCGTTGTGCGGGAACTCCGCCTCGGCACGCTCGAGGGGCCAGGGAAGATGATGGATGTCGCCCACCAGCAGACGGCCGCGATTGCCGGTGGTGAAGAGGCAGTACCGCTCGGTCAGGAAAGCTTCGACCGACCCTGGTGCACTTGGCTGCACGATGCCGTTACCGCGGTAGGTCGCGGCGAAGGTTGCACGCTGTCGCCCGAGGACGCGCGAGCTGCGGTAGTGCACGGTGCGGTCGGCGGATTGCCGGGAGTGCATGCGCGCCCAGAAGTAGGGTAGGTGGAAGAGCGTGCGGGCTCCGAGGACGGCGAGCAGACTCCCTGCCTCGAGCGAGAAGAAGTAGACCCCGGCGAGGCCGGTGCGGCGTGACCGCACGTAGGTGCGCAGGTTGAGCTCCGGGAAGGAACGTGCTCCGGGCACCGCCAGCGCGGGGCTGCCCGCGACTCTGGCCCGCACCCGGTCCATGGTGAAGGGCACCACACCCAGCCAGGCCGCGCCGTCGTAGAGGTCGACGTCGAGCCCGGCGGGCAGGAGGCCGTCCAGCTGATGCGGCGACACGGGCCAGTGGGCGAACAGGAGGTTGTTCCACCGCTGGGCCATACGCCAGGGGCGAGGCGGCAGCGGGTAGGGGCGATGCGCCGTCGTGCTGAGAACGTCATGCATTCTTTCAACAGATGCAGCGCGTATTCTGAGCGGGACCATGGAAACGATCGAGCAGCCGGCGGTTTCAGCGGACACACAGCAGCAGCCCAGCCGTCCAGCCAGCCAAACGGACGTTTACGCTATCCACGGGGCTGACCCGGAGGTGCTCGCGTATGCGATGGCGAAGTACTCCCGGTCGGCGCTGTCGATGCGGGAGTCGCTGGCGGAAATCAGTGCGCAGCGGGCCGAGCAGTTCCTGAACACCTTTTACTTTCAGTACGGTCATCGGTCGATTGCCGATCTGGCGCACATTCCGATGGCGATCGAGCGGCTGTCGCTGCTGGCAGCAATCGAGCTGGTGGACGAGCAGCGATGGGATGGGCAGGAGCGCTCGACGCGGTACCAGAACTTTCGCAGCTCGGGCTGGTATACGCCGGCCGGCCTTGGGGCTGAGCTGCCCGGGTACACGGCGGCGGTGGAAGCGTTGTTTGCGGCGTATGCGCAGATGGGCGCCGGGATGCTGGAGGCGCTGCGTGGCCGCGTTCCCCGGCCGGATGCGATGAAGGCCGAGGCGTATGAGCGCACGTTGAAAGCGCGGGCATTTGATGCGGCACGGTACTTGCTGCCGCTCGCGACGAACACGTCGCTGGGCCAGATTACCAATGCACGGACGCTTGAGACGCAGGTTTCGCGCCTGCTTTCGAGCGACTTCGCGGAGGTTCGGCAGCTGGGCGGGCAGATGCGCGCGGCGGCTACGGAGCCCGCCTGGAACGTTGCCGATGGGCGCGAGGTGCGGGTGGCGCCGACGCTGGTGAAGTATGCCGAGGCGAACGCGTACCAGACGACGACGCGGAACGAACTGGCGCAGGCGGCGGCGGAGCTGATGCGCGATGCGCCGATCTATCCGGCGCCGGTGGTGGACCTGCTGGACGATGACGAGGAGCTGGAGGTTGAGCTGGCGACGTCGTTGCTGTACCCGCAGACGCACTACTCGTATCGCCAGCTGCGCGGGCACGTTGGCGCCCTGACGGAGGCGCGCCGGGCCGAGATCATTGCGCTGGGCACGCGGCATCGTGGACGGCATGACGAGCTGCTGCGGGCGTTTTCCGCCGGGCACGGCTTCCGCTTCGACATCCTGATGGACATTGGCGGCTTCCGCGATATGCACCGTCACCGCCGGTGCATTCAGCTGGTGCAAGCGTTTACTGACGTGCACGGATGGGAGGAGCCGGTTTGCCCCGGGCAGCCCTGCCTGGCGGAGGCCGGCCTGGACGAGATGTATAACACCGCGATGCAGTCGGCCGCCGAGAGCTACCGCGCGCTTCGCGATTCAGGCGTTCCCGAGAGCCGGCAGACGGCGCAGTACCTGCTGCCGCTGGGCACACGCTGCCGCGCGATGTTCAAGATGGACTTTGCCGAGGCGCTCTACATCGCCGAACTGCGATCCGGTGTGGCGGGTCATTACAGCTATCGGCGGGTCGCCTGGGAGATGTTTCAGGCCATCTCTGCGCGCCATCCTTCCCTGGCTTCGTTGTTCCGGATCGCCGACGTGACGGTTCCGGTGGACCTTCTGCAACGATAGTTGCATTTCGCCTTTTCTTTGCTTTCAGGAACTGCTAGTATCCGGTCTGAAGCAGCCCCCCCAAGGAGATTCATCGTGGCAGACGATCGTAATAAAGCTATCGAAAGCGCACTTTCGCAGCTGGAAAAGCAGTTCGGCAAGGGTTCGATTATGCGACTCGGGGCCAAGGAAGCGATTGTTCCGATTTCGGTGATCTCTTCGGGCTCGATCTCGTTCGATGCGGCGCTTGGTGTGGGCGGCGTTCCGCGCGGGCGGGTGGTTGAGATCTTTGGCCCGGAGTCTTCGGGTAAGACGACCATTACGCTGCAGATCATTGCGGAGGCACAGAAAGCGGGTGGCCTGGCGGCGTTTGTGGACGCCGAACATGCGCTCGATCCTGCCTACGCGAAGAAGCTCGGCGTGGACGTGGACAACCTGCTGGTCTCGCAGCCGGATTACGGAGAACAGGCGCTTGAGATTGTCGAGGCGCTGGTCAAGTCTGGCGCGATTGACGTCCTGGTGGTGGATTCGGTTGCGGCCCTGGTGCCAAAGGCCGAGCTCGACGGCGAGATGGGCGATTCGCACATGGGGCTGCAGGCGCGGCTGATGTCGCAGGCGCTGCGGAAGCTGACGGGAACGGTTTCGAAATCGCGCACGTGTCTGATCTTTATCAACCAGATCCGCGACAAGATCGGTGTGATGTTCGGCAATCCGGAGACGACGACCGGCGGACGCGCGCTGAAGTTCTACTCGTCGGTCCGTATCGACATCCGGCGCATCGGCGCGGTGAAAGAGGGCGACGTTGTTGTCGGCTCGCGCACCAAGGTAAAGATCGTCAAGAACAAGGTGGCCGCGCCCTTTCGCGATGCGGAGTTCGACATCCTGTACGGGGAGGGCATCTCACGTGAGGGCGACGTGCTCGACCTCGCCGTGCTGCATGGCATCGTGGACAAGAGCGGCGCGTGGTATTCGTTCCAGGGCGAACGCATCGGCCAGGGCCGGGAGAATGTGCGGACCTTTCTCAAGGACAACAAGGATATTTTCACTCGGGTGGACGGGGAGCTGCGCAAGAAGCTGGGCCTGACGAACGTGGTTGCGGAAGAGCTTCCGGCGGTGCCGGCCAACGGCGCCACACAGGCGGTTGAGGTGGTACGCGGAAGCCGCGGTCGCTGACCTGCGATCTACTTGGGCACGCTCTGCGGGGCGTGCCCGTTTGCTGTCAGCCCGGCGTATGCTGCTGATGCATGCACATTGTTAAGGCCATCTATCCGGGTACGTTTGATCCACTGACCAACGGCCATCTGGACCTGATTGCGCGCGCCGCAAAGATCGTTGATGAGCTTGTTGTTGGGATCCTGCGGAACTCCGAGAAAGCTGAGCCGCTGTTTACCGTGGCTGAACGCGAGAGCATGATCGCCGAGGCAACCAGTCATTTTGGAAATGTTTCGGTCGCCACGTTTGATGGACTGCTGGTGGATTTTGCGCGTGCACAGGGGGCCAAAGCTGTGCTTCGCGGCATTCGCGCCATCAGCGACTACGAGTATGAGCTGCAGATGGCGATGATGAATCGCAAGCTGGACCCGGAGCTGGAGACGCTGTTCATGATGCCGGGCGAAAAGTACACCTACGTCTCTTCGCGGTTGATTAAGGGCGTGTTTCAGCTCGGCGGCGACGTCACCGCGCTGGTGCCGCCGTCGGTGGTGGAGCGGCTCAAGGCAAAGACTCGCCCCGGTCCTGGCCAATCGTGAGCTCGACGGACGACATGCTTTCCGCGTTCCCCAAAATCTGAAAGACTGATCGGCATGAGCATGCACGCGGTAAAAGTCTTCTCGCAGCGGATCGATCGTATTGAAGTTTCGGCCACCCTGGCCATCACCGCCGAGGCTCTGAAGTTGAAGTCGCAGGGCATCGATCTGGCTGATTTTGGTGCGGGTGAGCCGCACTTCCCGACGCCGCGCCACATCAAAGACGCCGCGATCGATGCGATCGACAAGAACTTTACGCGTTACACCAATGTTTCGGGGACGCCTGAGGTCCGGCGGGCAATCGTCGACCGGCACGCCTGTGACTTCGGCTCGAACTACACGCCCGAAGAGTGCGTTTTTTCGGCCGGCGGTAAGCTCGCCCTGTTTAACGCGATCGAGGTGCTGGTGGACCACGGGGACGAGGTGATTCTGCCCGTACCGTACTGGGTCTCTTACAAGGACATCATCCAGTACGCCGGGGGGACGCCGGTTCTGGTCGAGACGCGCGAGGACGAGAATTTCCGGCTCACGGCTGAAATGATCGAACGCGCGATTACGCCCAAGACCGTCGCGATCATCGTCAACTCACCTTCGAACCCCTCGGGCGCGGTCATTGCCCCCGAAGACCTGGAGGCGATTGTCCGGCTGGCACATCGGCGGGGGATTTACCTGCTGCTGGACGAGTGCTATGTGTATCTAAATTTCACCGGCGACCTCGTGAGTGGCGGCTCGTTTACCGAATGCAAGGACACCACCGTGATTCTTGGTTCGCTTTCGAAGACGTACGCCATGACGGGCTGGCGGGCCGGCTTCGCGCTGGGCCCGAAGCCGCTGATCGCCGCGATCGGCAAGCTGCAGTCGCAGAGCACATCGAATGCGTGCTCCATCGTGCAGAAGGCTTCGGTTGCCGCGGTGACGGGGTCGCAGGAGTGCGTGACGGAGATGCGTGCCGACTACGTTCGGCTTCGGGACCGCGTCCTGGACGGGCTTCGTTCCATTTCGGGAATGACCTGCACGACCCCGGAAGGAGCGTTTTACGTGTACCCGAATGTGTCGCGATTTTTCGGTCGTGGCGATGTGCGAACGGCTGCGGATGTCGCGGCTGGCCTGCTTAAAACAGCTCATGTGGTCTCTGTGCCGGGCGAGCCGTTTGGGACGTCTGAGCACATCCGGCTGTCGTACGCGGTCTCGGCCGAGGTGATCGACAAGGGTCTTGCACGCATGCGCGACTACTTCGGATCGCTGAAGTAGCTTCTGTTTGCGGGCTCAAACCCGTAGACTAGGCGCTATGGACCCCCAAGCAAACGTGCCGGCGCCGAAGTTCGCTCCGGTCATCCTGGCGGGCGGCAGCGGCACCCGATTCTGGCCGCGCAGCCGTAAGGCGAGAGCCAAGCAGGTGCTTGCTCTCGATGGCGATCGGACGATGATTCAGCAGACGCTGGACCGGCTCGGATCGCTGGCTCCGACCAGCGCCGCCTGGGTCATCACGAACGATCTGCTGCTCAGCCAGATTACGGAGCAGCTGCCGGAGATCCCGGCGAATCAGCTGGTCTGCGAGCCGGCCGCACGGAACACCGCGCCGGCCTGCGCGCTGGCTGCGTTTCTGCTGGAGCCGACGGCGCCCGAGACCGTGATCGGGATTTTTCCGTCGGACCACGTTGTGAAGCTGGAGCAGCGCTTTGAGGAGATTGTGCGCGCTGCCGTGGCCTTGGCGGCGAGCGGCGAAAAGATCGTCGTGCTGGGAGTTCCGCCGACGCGGGCTGAAACCGGCTATGGTTATATCGAGCTTGGCGCGGCGGTCGACACGCACGAAGTGCCTTATCCGCAGATTCCTGTGCGGCGGGTTCGCCGGTTCACGGAGAAGCCGGATACGGAGCGTGCGCGGCAGTTTGTTTCTTCCGGCAATTACGCCTGGAACAGCGGGATGTTTCTGTGGAGTGCGCGCACGCTGGCAAACGCGATCCGAGAGCACTGCCCGGCGATGGCTCCGCTGCTTGAGCGGATTGCCGCGAGCCACGGGACGCCGGAGTTCGCGCGGACGATGGCGGAGCTGTACCCGCAGTGTGAATCGATCAGCATCGATTACGCAGTGCTGGAGCCGAGGTCGAGCAAGGGCGAGTTTGGCGCGGAGATCTACTGCCTGCCCGGCGAGTTTGCGTGGAACGACCTGGGCTCGTGGAACGCGCTGTATGAGCACCACAGCACGGACGTCCACCCGCCGGACAGCTCCGGGGACAACGTTCTGGACGCCGGTGGTGGGTTGGCGATCGAGAGTAAGGGCAACTACGTCCACGCGCCCGGCCGCACGGTCGCGCTGCTGGGTGTGGACGACCTTGTGGTGGTTCTGACCGACGATGCCGTGTTGGTGACGACGCGCGAGCGCTCGCAGGATGTGGGCAAGATTACCCGCGCGCTGACCGAGGCCGGACGCAAGGACCTGGTTTAACGTTCATCCCCCCAAGTATGCGAAGCGAGGCCATGCAAGACACGACCCCAAGCACTTCCACCGCAGTGAAATTCGGCACGGACGGCTGGCGCGGCATTATTGCCGACGACTTTACCTATGCGAACGTCCGGGTTGCCGCTCGCGCCATCGCGCACTATGTCCTGGAGCACGAGGAGGCGGCGCGCGGCGTCTGCATCGCGTTCGACACGCGGTTCGGTTCGGCGAGCTTTGCAAAGGTGGTTGCCGAGGTGCTCGCCTCGGCTGCCATTCCCGTCACACTGGCCGACCGCGTGACGCCAACGCCCGCACTCTCGTTTGCCGTGCGCGAGCGGAAGGCCGCCGGTGGCGTGATGATTACCTCCAGCCATAACCCGGCCGAGTGGAACGGCGTGAAGTACAAGGCCAGCTACGGTGGTTCCGGCTCGCCCGCAATCATCGCGTCAATCGAAACGTATCTTGGTAAGCCGCTACCGGAAGCTGCCACGCCCGCGCCGATCCGGACCGCCGACTTTCTGCCCCCGTACGTTGCTGCGATCGAGCAGTTCGTCGACCTTCCGGCGATCAAGGCCTCGGGCTCGCGCTTCCTGCTCGACTGCATGTATGGTGCGGGCGGGGGCGTCGTTTCCGGCATTTTTGCACGCGCGGGTATTCCGTATGTCGAGATCCGTGGCGAGATCAATCCCGCGTTTCCGGGGATCAATCCGGAGCCGATCCTGCCGCACATTGAGTTCTCGCAACGAGCCGTCGTCGAGCATGGCTGCGATGCGGGCCTGATCACGGACGGCGACGCCGACCGCATTGGCGCTGTGGATGAGCACGGCAACGTGGTGGACGCGCACAAAATCTTTTCCATCCTGCTGAAGTGGCTGCTCGACCGCAAGGGCTGGCCTGGGGACGTCACGCGCGCGTTCAACACGACCAAGATGCTTGACCGCATCGCTGCGAAGTACGGGCGCACGCTGCACGAGCACGGGATCGGCTTCAAGTATGTCTGCGACCTGATGCTTGAAAAAGAGATTCTGATTGGCGGTGAAGAGTCGGGCGGCGTGGGCATCAGCCGCCACCTGCCGGAGCGCGACGGCATGCTGAATTCGCTGCTGCTGGCGCAGGTGATGGCCGACGAAAAGAAGACACTCGGCCAGCTGGTGGCCGCTCTCCAGGATGAATTCGGCGAGCACCAGTACGGCCGGATTGACATGCACATTTCGGACGACCTGAAGAACTCCGCGATTGCGCGTGCCAGGGCCGGTGTGCCAGACATCGCCGGCATGAAGGTGCTCCGCACGGAGACGCTCGACGGAATCAAGTTCTTTCTTGAGAACCCTGCCTGCGCGCAGAAGGCGAATGCCGCGGAGACCTGGCTGTTGCTGCGGGCGTCCGGGACGGAGCCGCTGCTGCGGGTCTACTGCGAAAGCTGCTCGGTCGACTCGGTCAACCAGGTCCTCGCGGCCGCGAAGCAGTTTGTTCTTCGGGGCGCCAGGCCATGACGCCGGCGATGGGGGCCACCACGGCACAGGCGATTCGGGTGGAGACGCAGGGTCTGCTCTTCGACATGGATGGCGTCCTGATCAGTTCGATCGGGTCGGTTGTTCGCTGCTGGCGCGAGTGGTGCCGCCTCTATGACGTGCCCGGCGCGGAGACGTACGAGGTGCCGCACGGGATGCGTGCAATTGAGATTCTGCACGGACTTCGACCGGACATCGACGCGGCTGAAGGGCTGCGCGTGATTGAGGATCTGGAGATCGACGACACGGCCGATCTCCAGGTGCTTCCGGGCGTCCAGGCTTTGCTGGGGCAACTGCCGCCGGAGCGCTGGGCGATTGTGACTTCGGCCACACGGCGACTTCTGCTGGGGCGCCTCGCGGCCGCGGGTCTGCCCACGCCCGGCCGCATCATCGCCGCGGACGACGTGAGCCGCGGCAAGCCCGATCCGGAGCCGTACCGCCGAGGCGCGGAGTTGCTGGGCCTTGCTCCCGGCCAGTGCATCGTGGTCGAGGACGCACCTTCCGGTGTCAGCGCGGGCCTCGCCGCGGGCTGCCGTGTCCTGGGGGTTCTCGGCACACACACCGTCTCGGATCTGCCGCACGCGACCTGGCTGGTTCACTCGCTTGCGGAGATCGAGTTGGCGACCTCGGATTCGAGTTTGACCCTGACCTTTCCTGCTGTCTCCACGTGACGTTCTGCTCAGGATGACGTAGTTCGCGGGACGGGATTCCCGTGCGGCGCCTGGCCGGAAAGGCGGTTCAGGAGAATGGTCTCCACTCGGCGAAGATCTTCCTCCGTGTCGACCCCGACCGTTGGCGAGGTCGTTTCAGCTACGTGGATCGCCATGCCTGCCTCGAGCAGACGCAACTGTTCCAGGCGCTCCGCCTGTTCGAGCCCACTTTTTGGCAGAGAAGGGAAGCGCAACAACGCCGCCCGGCGGTACGCGTACAGACCCATGTGCTTCCAGTAGCGTGCGCCCGCGCCGTCGCGGTCAAACGGGATGGTTGCCCGGGAGAAATAGAGCGCGCGCCCGCCGGTCGTCGTCACGACCTTGACGGCGTTTGGGTTGGCCACGTCCTCCGGCGGGCACGGGAGCTTCAGCGTGGTCACGTCCACCTCTGGCTGGGTGAAAGGCGCGAGCAGAGCCTGCACATGCTCCGGCGCGAGCAGCGGCTCGTCTCCCTGGATGTTGACGTAAATGTCGGCGTGCAGGTGGTGCGCGACGGCGCACAGCCGATCCGTGCCGCTCGGCAGATCGGTCGCGGTCATGCGCCACGGCCAGCCCTCGCGCTCGCACAGCGCGCCCACCTCCTCGGCATCGCAGGCGACAAGGATCTCGTCCAGTTCCGGGCAGCGCTGTGCTGCCTCGACGACCCACGCCAGCATGGGCCGTCCGGCTATCTCACGCAGCACCTTGCGCGGAAGGCGCGTGGATGCGAGCCGCGCAGGAATTACTCCCACGACGTGGACCGCCTGCTTTCCGCCTTGCTCCGGTTCAAGTATCATCGTCTCTGTTGTGCCTTGGCTTCGCACGCGTCGCCAACGGCCTCCCATGGTCTCCGGACCACCCTTCACCCCGGCGGTGTAGCTCAGATGGTTAGAGCGACGGACTCATAACCCGTAGGTCAGTGGTTCGATTCCACTCACCGCCACCAGCATCCCTGCACAGAGACATGGCGAAGTGCTGAAGGACTTCTGACGGGAAGTCGTTGAGTCGTTTGGGTGCATCCGCTTCCGGAGTAGTTCCCCGCTGCTCATGCGAGCTTATCTTACTCACAAGAGCGATCGGCTCTTCTCTCGCTGTGCCGGGCTCTGGTACGACCCCCTGTTGCTTACCTTTTCGGAGCTTGGTCTCAAGCATGCGCCTTCTTCTCTCGGTGTTTCCTTGTCTCCCGCATGACGATCGAGGAGGATCCACGGGCCGGCAGGGTGACTCCTTGCCGGCAACTCTCATGGTGCGTGAGATGGTAACGCACGATCCCGCAGGAACGCAGAGAGGGTGTGCTGGGCGAAATCGATGCGCAAGGATCGATCCGCGGGGGAACTCCCCGAGGGCGCTTCCGGCAGAGCTCCTGCATACGGGCCGGAGGTGACCTGTGATCGCAGAAGGAACGCTATCCCATGTTCCACAGCGGAGTGCGCCCGCGCCCGCAGCTCCCTTTCCTCAGCTGGCAGAAACGTCAGCGCGGCGAGCAGGCCTTCCAGCGAAGTGGCCGTGGGTGCTGTTCTGCCGCGGCTGTCGAACGATCCGTCGAGCTGCGAGTCGCCTCGCTGCGGGCGCTGCTCCTGAAGCAGTTCGTTGACGATCTGGACGGCGTGGTGCAGCAGTTGCTCGCGCGGCACGGGAAGGTGATGTTGCGCGCAGAGCGGCAGCAGCTCGGCCGTGGCGATCAGCGACCAGTGGTCGGGCGGGACGCGATCGCTGCTCGCCCGCGATGCCGCAAGGTACGAGAGTGCCTTGACGGCGGCGGCCAGCCACAGCGGGGAGTTGTCCTCCTGATACAGCCGGATGAGGCCAAGGGCCGCCTCACCGGGGTAGTACAAACTCTCCCATGGACCGAGGGGGCCCGAGCTGCGGCGGTAGCGGTGGGTGAAGCGACCGTCGGGCCCCTGCAGAGCAAGGACAAAACGGCCAATGGCCTGGAGCTCCGGAAGGGGCACCGAGGTCGCACCGGCGTCGCGCGCCTCGGTAAGCGCGACCAGGCCCAGTCCGCTGGCGCCAAGCTGGGCGATTTCCCCTCGCGGCTTTGGCTGGCTCCAGACGGCCAGCGCGTCCGTTTCCGGAACGGGGGCCACGTACTGCTCGCGAAGGTAAGCCGCGGCGCGGGCCAGCGCCTCCGCCACCGGCAGGCTGGGATGCGCCCGGTAGGCCATGCCCAGCGCGTACATGGCGCCGGCGTGGCGAACGATGTTGTAGCGCTCGCTCTCCTGGCCGGAGACGGGGTCGACCCGATACACGAAATGGCCGTCCGGAGCGCAGGACCGCACCATGTAGGCGGTCGCGAGGGCGATGCCCTGCTGGAGCGCGGCGGCGGTTGGAGCTGATGGCCCGACTGCCTGCCGCGGCCCTGATGCCGACTGGATGATAACCGGAGCGCGGGCCTGCGCTCCGGGCTCGAGCAGCAGGACCAGCAGAATAAGGACGTGTCGCGGGCTCACGTCCCTCTCCTGCACCCTCTGTGCCGGGATGCGAGCCACGCGCGCCGAGCCGGAGGTGTTCCGTCCCGACGGCGCGTGGCTCGCCTGAGGCTAGGGCCTGGCGTGGACAAGGAAGCCCGCCGGTGCACGATCGCGCGGATACACGGTGACGATGACTTTGTCCTGAACGCCATCGAAGTTCCCGATGATCGTCGCTGTTCCCGGGTTCACGGCATGGACCATCCCATCCGCGTCGACCTTCACCACCGGAGAGTTGGCCGACTGCTCAACGTGGAAGGAGATCTGTTTTGAGTTGGCGAGGTAGATGGGGAACTTGAGCGTTTTGTAGTCCACTCGCGGATGCAGGAAGTAGGTGCGGTCCTGCGGCACGTCGTCCAGCACCAGAGCGAGCCGGGGGGCGCCGTTGAGGAAGAAGCGGCTCACATCCCGGGCGGAGGCCGTCACTTCGATGCGCGATGTTTGCGTGGCGAGGCCGCCGTCGGCGTAGCGGGCAGTGACCGTAAGATCGAGCGGCCCAACCTGCTGCGGCACGATTTCGAGCGTTGTGGAACCGCTCTGTGACGTAATCAGACGGCTTGTTCCGTCGTCGCTCACGTCGCCGGTCAGAACACGCTTTTCCGGCGGCAGCGCGCTGCTTTTTACGGTCTCGTTGCGGAAGTCCTGGTGAGACGCGGGATCGCGCTGCTCCACCGACATGCTGACAATCTTGCCCGGCGCGAGGTGGAGCGGGATCTCGATGGGCTGGCCCAGGCGGACCGTCTGCGTTGGAACGGTCGCGTTCAGTCGCTCCGGCGTAACCTTCATCGGGACGGCGGCCACCGTGTTCTGCGCAACCAACGACGCGTCTGCGGTGAGTGGGCGTGGCCGCGGTCGCGGTCCCGGCGGAAGCGGAGGCAGGGGTGGGAAGCAGCTGGGACTGGGAGTGTAGTTGAGCCCCAGCCAGTACCCCACCTGATTGTTGACCAGGTCGGACTGTGTGACGTTGTTGTCGGTGGCACTGGTGAACAGGCCGAGCACGTTGCTGGCGAGCGCGCCGAGCGAGGAGTGCGCGAGATCGCAGAACTGCGACCAGCCGCCGGCCGGCGACCAGTCCGCGGCCTGGCTGCCGAGCGGCACAATGACGTCGCTGTCCGCGGTTCCCAAAATGCTGGTCAGGGTGGGTGCGGGCGTGTTGACCGGGTAGGTGGCGAGGATGACGTTATTGAGGAGCGACCGAAGAAGCGAGGGTGGGGTGTCGCCGTCGCGGAAGTCGGACGTGATTGCGTGCCAGGTGGCATTCGGAAGTGTTGGATTCGGCAGAGCGCTGATACTCGGGCCGTTCGGGATCAGCGAGTAAACCGCGCCGGTGTTGAGCGGCTGGCCGGGTGCGGCGAGGGGCTTGCCGCCATTTTGGAAGCAGGACTGCAGATTCAGGGTGATGTTGAATCCGCAAAAGGCAGAATAGGCGGCAAACGCGGTGGGGTTGTCTGTCGGGCTGACCATCAGGTCCTGGTTGTAGCCCACGGTGTCGAGCCAGGTTGCCAGGGCGGATCCGGTCTCCGGCGTGTCGATGGTGATGACCTGGCGAAAGGCGCCCTGCATGCGGTTGCGGCTAGAGAAGTAGTTGCCTGTCGTGGAATAGTGTCGGGCGACGAGCCCGCCCATGCTGTGCGCCACCACGTTGACCCTGCCCCCCACCCAACCCTGGGCATCGAGGCTCGGGTAGAGCGTGCCGGTGAGATATTGATCCAAAGCTTGCGTCGAGGTCACCTCGCAGGGGCTGCTGCCAGCAGCTGGATCCACGGTGGCGTCAAACGCAATGCTGACTGAGTAGCAGAGGGCGTAGTTCAGGAAATTGAACAGCTGAAACTGCACATTCTGCGCGGTCAGGTAGTTCTGTGTGTACGACAGGCTGGTCTGATTACCCCAGAGGCCGTGGACCAGCACCACCGGCGGCGCGACCGTCAGCAGGCCCGCGCTTTGATTGCCGGCCGTGACCGTGGTCGTTCCGCCGAAGCCACCTGTTCCGCTGCGCACCAGAGCGATGGCGTAGAACGCCGCACCCTGCTGGATCGGCACAACGGGCATGCTTGTTTGATCGCCTGAGAAATTGTCGGTCAGGAACGAGGGGTCGTACGGGGTGACCGTCGCTCCATTGTTCGTGGTAAACAGAACAGTCTGCGCGGAGTTGGTCGCAAACACCGCGATGGCGGTGGAGACGCCGTCGGCGATGATGCCGTTGGCGCGGTTTCCCGGGCTGTTCAGCGTGCCAATGATGGTGTCCGTCGAGAGATACGGGTTGCCACCGCCCACAATCGGGTAGGGGTTGACCAAATACAGCGTTCCGGTCTGTTGCGCCACGACTTGCACTGGGAAAGACGCCGTGCCGCCACCGGGATTCACCACGGTGACTGTTGCCGTCTCCGTGGAGTCCGATGCGGGCACCTGCAACGTACCCGAGATGGTGTTTCCGTTCAACACGGACGCGCCATAGAGGCTGACGCCCCCCGGCGAGCTCGCGGCGGCGATGGAGCCAGTGCAGAACCCTGACCCGGAGATCGTGACCCCCACGGTCTGCCCGGGCGTTACATTGGGCGGCGTCACCCCGGAGATCTGCGGCGTGCCGCAAGCGACCGTGAAGTTACCGGTGGCAGAGCCCCACACCGTCGTCAACGTGAAGCTGTCAACGCCCGGCGTGGCGGTGCTGTTGATAAACGCATTCAGCTGGGCGTTGTTCGGATCCGCCTGCTGGACCGAGAGCGACAGCCCGGAGCCGCTGGTGGACACCGACGGTTGGGCGCCCGCGCCGGTTAAGAAACTGCCGGTAACCGTTACGGTCAGCGAGTCGCCGACCGATCCGGACGAGGGGGAAACTCCCTGGATGGTTGGAGCGCCTGTGCCATGGCTCGACGCCCCATACAGGCCCGCGCAATCGCCGTAGTCGTCGCACGAATAGCCCGTTGTGCCCTCGGAGTAAAAGCTGCCAATGTTGACCGTGGTCTGCAACGTGATGTCGGCTTCGTTGTCGTAGTTGCTTGTCTCCTCGTCATCGACGGTATTGCCGTCCTGCGAGAGCTGACCTTCCACGTCGGCAAAACAGCCGTTCTCGTAATCCACATCACTGACGTCGGCTTCGGAGTAGCCGTAAGCAATCGTTCCGTCGGTGCTGAAGGTCAGCGTGGTCTGCACGTTCGGGGCAGAGCAGGCGTACGGTCCACCTCCGTCGTCATCATCATCATCATCGTCGTCGTCATCATCGTCGTCCAGCACGGGCGAAATCGATACGGCTGCATGTTCGCCCGGTGTTGGGGTCGTGTGAGTAATGCGACTCTTCAGCTCCTGCTGCGATCCGAGATAAAACGCGCGTACTGCCGCATCGAGCTTCTGCGTCGCCGCCGCATCCAGGCTGCCGTGCGCCGCGTCGACCTGCGATCCGGCGGCCGTGAGAATGGCGTGCGACAGAACCTGGATGCGCGTGCCGCCGGCCTGGAGCGCCGCCTTTGCCGATGCCTGGCCGCTTCCCGTCGTGGGCTGGATCGCCTTCAGCTCTTCGCGAAGCTGAGTCCGAAGGACCTGCTCCTGTTTGTTGAATTCCGTCGCCGCACTACGAAACGACGCAAACTGGCTGGGAGTGAGGCCAAACTGAACGCGCAAGATGTCCTGCAGGATGACGCCGCTTTCGCCCGTTTTCTGCCGCTCGGCGGCGCGCTGCTCCAGGCTGTTCTGAAAGTGAAAGGCGTATTTGTACATCTGCGCGAGCGTCGCCGGAACACGCCGTCCGAGGTCGTCCAACATCGTCGGACCTCCGGTTTCGGCGCTTGAGTGCAGCGACGCGGAGTTTCCTGTTACGCGAGGAAAGTATCGCGCCATCACCGCTGCGTGAAAACGCGCGGCCGCGGAAGCACCGAGTCCGGCTTCCAGCTTCGCGAGTTCACTGGCGACCAGCTTGTCTCGCTGCAGCAGCAAGGTGTGCGCCTGATCCCTCTGCGCGGGGGCCGCAGCGCTGCTCTGCCCGGCCGCCAAGGCGAGCGGCTGCGTCTTCTGCCGGAGAGCGACGAGTTCGCGGTCGATCGCGCCTACCGAGGGCGCAACGCGATGGATCGACTCCAGCACAGGTGCTGCATCGGCTGGAGTCAGACCAAGTTTGCCTTCCAGAAGCTGATTCAGCTTCGCCGAGGTAGTCGCGGCAGAAGCGCCGGACCCGTCAGAAATCCGGATATCCGCACGCACCAGCTCGTAATACCCGTGCTGCACGGCGACTGTCTCCTCGGCCGGTGGCTTTGCCGCGGTTGTCGAAGTCTGGGCGCCAAGGAGGTGAGTTGCGAAGAGGAGAACGGCAAGTGTCCGCAACGGCGAGGGGACGGGAAAGGGATGACGCATGGCCCTGCTTCTCCTGGGGGAACCGACGATCTTTCCTGATAGGGGGATCGATCCGAGAGGCGGACTTGAGCCCCGGGGTCGAAGTACTGTTACCTAAACTTTAGGAGAGGTATACACATCGGTTCCCGGGTCTGCAAGTGAAAGTTTGCGCCGGTGCCCACTCATCGAAATCTCGCGCGGGACGCTGCTTTCCGGCCGAACGGGGAGCCGCGCACCCTCCTCGTGGCGTTGTTTTCTCGGCGCACCCAGATCGTTTCGGGGGTCGGTTTCCGGCTGCAGGTGCGGCGGGCAAGGGTGATCGCTTGTGAACCTGGCGAAACCTTCAAGACGCAGCGGAGTTCATCGATGTGCGTACTTCATCGGAGATCTGTCGCTAAACCCGCTGTGCTCAGCCGCTGGGAGCGTCGGCGAAATCGGCGTCAACGGGACAGCCGTTGCGGTTTCCGATGCCACCTACAAGGCCTGCGGAACACGGGTCGCGAGCTACCGACTCACCCTCGGCAGACTGCGTGGCTGGCGCTCGCTGGCATGGAGGCAAGAAGACGAACAAGGCCAGGTCAGGCGACGCATTGCCGGACCTGGCACTCGGATGGGGGGCTGGTTATGCTCGGGCGGCTTCGGCGACGGCGGGCTCGAACTGGCTGACGACTTCGGGCAGCCTGGCCAGCCCCCGGTCGACCGCTGACGTGCCGCCGGCGAGGACGGCATGGACGTCGGTGACGCCGATGAAGCCGAACACCTGCTTGAGGTAGCTGATCGCGACGTTGTAGCTTTCGGTCGGCGAACCGGGCGTATACACGCCGCCGGACGCGAGGATGATCGTGAGCTTCTTGCCTTTGACCAGGCCTTCGTAGGAGGAGGTGAAGGTGACGCCGATGCGGACGATGTGGTCGATGTAGGCCTTGAGGATGGCGGGAATGGAGAAGTTGTACATGGAGGTGCCAATGACGATGTGGTCGTCGGCCAGGAGTTCGGGGATGAGATCGTTGGAGGCGGCGAGGGCCTTCTTCATTTCGGGCGAGTGCTGCTCGGCCGGGGTGTAGGCGCCGGCGATCCAGGGCAGGTCGACGAAGGGGAGGTCCGTCTTCTGGAGGTCACGGACGACGACGTTGCCGCCGGCGTGCTCAGCTTTCCAGTCCTCGATGAACTTGGAGGTGAGCTGACGGGAGATCGAATAGTCGCCGCGGGGGCTGGACTGGATAGCGAGAAGACTGGGCATAGAGGCCCTCGTGGGTAGTGGGTTGGGTTACGGGTGTGAACGACACTCTGCGGGACCGGGGCGGGCTGCTTATAGCAGCAGACGCTCGGAACGGAAGATCGATCTAGATTTCTGTGGGCGCGGGTGTGGAACGCAGGATGCCAGCGAAGGATCTGCGGACGCCGTAGAAGACGAGGCACCAAAGGACGACGGCGACGAGGCCGGCGGGCAGGCCAAAGGGGTCCATGAGGATGTGGTAGTTGAGGATGTTGACGAGCACCGGTGCAAGCAAAGCAAGCGCCAGGGGGACGAAGCGGTTCGCAAGGAGGAGGACGCCGGCAAGAAGCTGGACGACGAAGACCAGCACAAAGAAATGCGAGCCAGCCATCGCTGTCATGAACTGGATGGCG
>CAXUCK010000019.1:0-20309 GCA_964249375.1 uncultured Acidobacteriaceae bacterium | reverse complement strand
GGGGAGAAGCCGGTGTAGTACACGCGGCGGAGCTTATAAGCGCCGTAGAGGTGGGTGGCGGTGGAGAGGATTTCGCGGTCGGTGGCGGGCGTCGCGCCAATGACCATTTGCGTGGACTGGCCGGCGGCGGCGAAGCGCGGTGCGAGGCTGGATTTTCTGCGGTCCTCGTCGGCTTCGTCCTTGCGTGTGGCAATCTCGCTCATCGTCGACTCGATGACGGCGGATTTCTTTTCGGGGGCGAGCTGGACCAGGTCCTGCTGGGTGGGGAGTTCGATGTTGGCGGAGAGGCGATCGGCGTAAAGGCCAGCCTCGGCGATCAGTTTGGCATCGCAGCCGGGAATGGTTTTCAGGTGGATGTAGCCGCCGAAACGATGCGTCTGACGGAGCTGCCTGGCTACGGCGACGAGTTGCTCCATGGTGTAGTCGGGCGACTGGATGATGCCGGACGAGAGGAACAGGCCTTCGATGTAATTGCGTTTGTAGAAGTCGAGGGTGAGGGTGACGACTTCTTCCGGGGTGAAGCGGGCTCGGCGGATGTCGGAGGAAACGCGATTGACGCAGAAGACGCAATCGTAGGTGCAGAAATTGGTGAGAAGGATCTTCAGCAGCGAAACGCATCGGCCGTCAGGGGTGTACGAGTGGCAGATGCCGGTGCCGTCGCTTGAGCCGATGCCGCCGGGAACCGCGGCACGCTTGGCCCCCGAGGAGGCGCAGGACGCGTCGTATTTCGCGGCGTCGGCGAGGATCTCAAGCTTCTGCTGGACGGTCATCATTGGCTGTCAGTTGGATGCTTGCCCTTGGAGAAAGTGTACGGGGTTTGGGCGAAGATTGGGAGAAGATGTGCGGGCGAGTGGGTCGATGTTTGCGTAGCCACATCTGATGAGGTGTAGGTCTGACGGAGTCGAAGATGAGCTTGAGCTTATCGGTTTTGGATCAGTCGCCGGTGGCGGAGGGAAGTACGCCGGCGGAAGCGTTGCAGCGATCGATCTCACTCGCGAAGCATGTGGACGGGTTGGGGTATCGGCGCTTCTGGATGAGTGAGCACCACGCCATGGGATTGCTGGCATGCACCGCGCCAGAGGTGATGCTGGCGCGGATCGGGGCTGAGACCAAGCGGATCCGGATCGGGTCGGGCGGCATTATGTTGCCGCACTACGCGGCTTTCAAGGTTGCGGAGCAGTTCCGCATGTTGCATGCGCTCTATGGAGATCGGGTCGATCTGGGAGTTGGACGGGCGCCGGGAGGTGGACCGGTGGAGTCGCTGGCGTTGCGAAGGGAGCGCCGGGTGCAGCCGGTGGATGACTTCGCCGATCAGCTGAGTGAGCTGCTGGCGTTTCTTGGACACGACTTCCCGGCGCAGCACCCGTTTGCGAAGGTGCAGGTGCAGCCGGAGATGCCCGGTGGCCCGGATGTTTGGCTGCTGGGATCGAGCATGTGGAGCTCGCAGGCCGCGGCGGAGTTTGGGCTGCCGTACGCGTTCGCACACTTCTTTTCGCCCGTGCATACGCGGCGGGCGATCAGCGAGTACCGGGCCGCGTTTCAGCCGAATGGACACAGGAGGGAGCCGGAGGCGATGGCGGCCGTGGGTGTGATCTGCGCGGAGACCCAGGAAGAGGCAGACTACCTGCATGCGAGCGTTCGGCTCTTGCAGCATCGGATCCGGACGGGCGACCGACGGCCGGTCGCCGCGCCTGAGGAGGCTTTGCGGGAGCTGCGCGCTTTCGGCGATATCGGGGTGGAAGAAGGGGAGTGGCCGAGGTACGTTGTGGGGACGCCGGACCGGGTTTGCGGGCAGTTGGAAAGGATGGCTGCGGCGCTTGGGGTCGGGGAACTGGTGGTGAACACGATCACATGGGACCATGCGGCCCGATTGCGGAGCTATGCGTTACTGGCCGGAGTGATGGGTGCGGGGCGCGAGCAGACTGAGACTGCTGTTGCGATGGCCTGAAGCCATGGCCGATAGTAGTCTGATACGTCTGGTTTCCCCTCTAACGTAGAAGGCCTCTTCAACCAGAGGGGCGGCCGCGCCCAAGCCACCGCCCGCCTCGACCGCTTCTTCTACACCCCCGAAGGCAAACCCGGCCTGCCGGATGGCCTAACGGCACCGCACCCACCGGAGCTGTAGGCTTGTACAAAAGCGTGACGCAACCCTGCAGAGGCTCGGCTGTTTTCCGCAGCTGCAATGGCCGCGGGATGGTAGCCGAGGACATACTAGCGTACCGGGCTGGCCGTGACTAGGCTCGCGAAAAGTATTGCGCCGTCGCGCCTAACTTCCGCACAACGTGCGGACCAAGAGCGGATGGGGGAGATACGTCTTCGAAGGGCTTGGAGGCGCGGGTCGGGATCGAACCGACGCATAAAGGTTTTGCAGACCTCTCCCTTACCGCTTGGGTACCGCGCCCTACCAAAATGAGCTGACGGGAGTCCGCTCAGGAGGAACTCGTGTCCAAGATCACGCTATCGAGGAAAGCGATGCTCGGGAACGATTTGGAGCGGGAGACCGGGGTCGAACCGGCGACATCTTCCTTGGCAAGGAAGCACTCTACCACTGAGCTACTCCCGCTCTTCTGGTCAGTATACGGTCGGCGGCGCTGGAGGGTCAACGACGCTCGCACCGCCAGGAGGAGGCTTCACTCCGGAGCCATCCTGCATCACACAAACAGGTGGGTACGCGGACCATGGCACGGCAACTCGATGCACAACAGCAGATGCAACACTGGCAGGCATTGCTGGACTCCGCCGGTGAGGGCATCTGGGGCCTGGACCTCGAGGGGCAGTGTACGTTTGTCAATCGCATGGCAATGCGGCTGTTCGGTTTTTCGAGCGAAGAGCTGTTAGGCCGGAACATGCACTTGCTGGTGCATCACACGCGCGAAGACGGCTCGCCCTTTCCGGATGAGGCGTGCCCCATCTATGGTGTGCTTCGGCGGAATGAGCCATTCTCTCAACGGAAAGATACTCTGTTCCGCAAGAACGGAAGTTCCTTTGCCGCGGAAGTCTCGGCACAACCCGTCACGGTCGAGGGTGAGGTCGTGGGGGTCGTCGTGACCTTTCGTGACGTCACCGAAGCCAGGGCGCAGGCCCAGCGGTCGCGTGAGTCGTATGAGCAGGCGGCCATGCGAACGGCCGAGTTGAATGCTGTCATCGAAAGCATTCCGCATGGGATCTACGTCGCAACGAGGAACAGCCCGCTTCGTCTGAACCACCGTGCGCGCGACCTCAGTGGGGATACCTTTCCCACGGAATTGGGAACGCTCGATGGTGCCATGCGCGGTGAGTGCCTGACCGAGGTCGTCCATACGCAAGACCGATGGATTCGCAGCGTGGGTGCGCCCGTGCTGCTGAACGGCGAAATTCTGGGTGGTGTGGTGGTCAACACCGATATCACACAAACCCGGTTGCAGGAAGAAGTGCTGCGACGAAGTGAAAAGCTGGCGGCCGTCGGACAACTGGCGTCCTCGATCGCGCATGAGATCAATAACCCGCTGGAAGCCATCACCAATCTGCTCTACCTGGTGCGCTGCTCGGACACCATGGACGAGGTGCATCAGTACGCCGCGCTGGCACAAAGCGAGTTGGCGAGAGTTACCGAAATTACGCTCCAAACGCTGCGATTTCATCGGCGACACAGCAAGATCATCCCCGTTGACCTGGCGGAGCTGACCCGGGCGGTCATGACGCTCTATACAGGCAGGCTGCAGGTCCGCAGCGTCGCTGTCGAGTGGAAGATAGTGGAGTCGCCGCAGGTGATGTGTCTTGAAGGGGAAATCCGCCAGGTGCTGAACAACCTGGTCCGGAACGCTCTCGATGCGCTGCCGAACGGCGGCCGCCTTGCGCTTCGGGTGCACCCGCAGACCGATTGGACCACGGGCGAGCCGGGCGTTCGGCTGACGGTCGCGGACACGGGGGAGGGAATCGCGCCGACAATGGCCGCGAGACTGTTTGAGCCCTTCCAGACGACAAAGGAAGCCACCGGTACGGGCCTTGGTCTGTGGGTGAGCAAGGGCATCGTTGAGAAACACGGTGGCCACATCCGGACACGGAGCCGCATCGATGAAGCGCACGGAACTGTGTTCGCGGTCTGGTTGCCGGTCCAGCCGGCGGCTAGTCTTGCGGTCGCTGAGACTCCGTAAGCACGATCCGAGGGCCGACGAGACGGTCGGATCGTTTCCGCACAACGTGCGGCGTAATCAGCATGACAAGTTCTCCCGAATCCTGCTCGGATGTACGCGCCGACCCCAGGCTCTGGAAGCCTGGGATTTCGCCTAAACCGGGTGTTCCGCTCAGCGCGAGGGACTCGGTCCGGCTCAGGCTGCTTATCGCGAGAGCGGTGTCTCCATCCGGCACCGTGATGTCGGACGCAAGCTGGCGGCTGGAAAGCACGGGAATGTTGTCCAGCGACGTGCCGGTAAGCGCTTCAATCTTAAGCTCAAGGTGCAGCCGTACTTCGCCAGTTCTCGTGACGCTGGGCGTGGCCTTGAGGGTGATTCCCAGATCCTCGTATTGAAATTGAGGAATGGAGTAGGAGGAACTTACCCCGAGGTACTGGTTCAGCAGCGTGGACGCACTGATGCCGTTGATCGTGACGCCCGCAAGCGCGGAGGAATTAACATTGCCCGCGCTGTTATACACGCCGGTCACGATGGGGTAGCGCATCCCGGAGCGGAATGTGGTGGCTTGACGGTCTCCGGCACGCAGCGTGATGTCGTCGAGGATCCGGGCGTCGCTCGAGTTGAGCGAAAATGAGAAACTCGCGCCGCCGGTCTCCGTCACGCCGGTGTAGGTCAGACCCCCGCCGAAGAACCCGAGTGTATTGCTGAGCACCGAGCTGCTGGCCGCGCCCGTGCTGATGAGGAAGACAGCCTCGAGAATCAGGTCGCGAGCAGCGTTCCCCGTCGGCGTGAACAGCCCATTGGCGATAGCCTGATCGATAATGGTCTGGTTGGCGGAAACGAGGCTTTGCGCCGTGCTGGCAACGTTGTATACGCCAAAGCCCTGCGGCAGCTGCGGCCCGATCGATCGTGTTCGCGTACGGTCGACTTCATAAAGCTTCAGGTCAAAGACCACCTCGCTATTGCCCTGCACCAGGTCAGCGACCGTCGTATTGATCGCTCGCAGCGTCTCTCGCGGCGCCCGGACCACGAGGTCGCCGGCGTTGTTGCGCACCGCTACCTGCTTGACCTCGAAGACCGTCTTGAGCAGGTTGCCGAGCTCGCCCATCTGCTCGGGCGTAGAGCCCGGAACGTAAATTGTCTCTTCGAGCAGGCGCTCGAGGCGGTCGCGATTTTCAGGCGTGTCGCGTGCCACCAGCACGCCGGTCGCGTCCAGCGGAACAAGAAAGGTATGCGTCATGCTAAGCAGGATCGGCACGGCTTGGGCGTAGGTGACCTGCTCAAGGTCGAACCGCAGGGCATCGTGCGTGACCGAATCGTCAAAGACAGACCGGATGCCGAAGCCGGTGAGCACCTGCGTCAGCGCAGACCGGCCGTCGCCGCGGATGTGGAAGCTGCGCTCGCCCTGCGAGGGCGTCAGCTCAATAGCTGCCGCAGGAACAGGCGTGTCATGAAAGCGGTCAGCTGGGTCGATCGCCGTTTGCGGGGCTGCGGGCGCGCGAAAATGCTGCGCAACAACGGCGTTATCCGGATCGATGTGGCGCGCCTGCTCGAGCAGGGCATCGGCTCGCACCCGATCTCCACCCATGCGAGCGACGCTTGCCTGCTGCACCAGGTCGGTCAGGTGATGCTCGCGCGTCAGCAGAAGGGCGGCGTTGTAGTCCGCGTTAGCGGGGTCAAGGTCGTGGGCGTGGTTGAAATGCTGCTCGGCGGCGTCGATCTGGTTGCGAGCCATCTCGCGCGCACCAGCGTCGTACGCATCTCGTGCAAGATGCCGGTCATGTTCGGAGGCGGCCGGCGCCGTCGCGGAGTTCATCTGTGCCTGGACGCCGGACGTCGTAGCCAGCGCGAATCCGGCAAGCGAAGCGAGAACGCGAAGGTGGGTTGATGGCGGCAAGCGAAGCGATCGAACGGAGGTGCTTGCGGTTAGACGAGCGATCACGGCCGGCGCGAGCTAACGGAGGCTGGCGATGCTCTGGACGGTGGCGGGACGCTCGCTTGCTGGCGGACGCCGCATACCGTTGCGGATCGCCGTCGTGTTCATGTCCAGCTCGGCCAGCGTTCGGCTCAGCGTGTTGCGGTGCATGCCCAGCTCTTCAGCGGCCTTGCACTGGTTTCCGTGGTGGTGTGCCAGAATTTCGAGGATGTAACGCCGCTTGAACTGCCGGACGGCCTCGGTGTAAGAGACGCCCGCGCTATGCATCTGGGTGACTAGGCTGTGCAGTTCGCGTTTCAAGTCGTTGCTCCTCGCTTGCTGTCGTGTCTCGGGAAAGACTCGATGAGAGCCTCATTGTCCCTCTAACGTCCGCCCTTGATCCAGTAGGGCGGAATGTGCTTGAGGGCACCGACGCCATCAACGATCTGGGCCTGGAGGTTGTGCGGCACGATGAAGGATATCCCATGCGCGGCGTCGAGGAAATAGGGCGCAAGCCGGGAAGCGCGAAGCGCCGGGAACGAAGGAAGAAAGGCAACGATGGTCAGCAGAAGAACCGTCGCCAGCAAGCATCCGCGCGCAAATCCGAAGGCCCCTCCAGCCAGACGATCAAGCAGCCCCAGCCCGATCGTCGAAGCCGTCCGCCGAAACACCCGACCGAGCAGACCGGCGGCGACGCCCACACCGATCGCGATGATGAGAAAGGCGGTCATGTTGGCAGCGGATGCTGACGAGATCCAGCGCTCCAGCCACCTGGCAAACTGGCCGTAGTACCAGCTGGCCAACAGCACGCCCGCGACCAGGCCGATGAGCGAGAAGAGCTCGCGAATAAGCCCACGAACCAGCGCCTGCACCGTCGACCAGGCAAGAATCGCGACGACAAGCCAGTCGAAGGCCGTCAGCGATGCGAGCAGCGCGGGAGCATTGGTGGGAGCGTGCATCATGGCAGTTCGTGAGTGTACGCTTCCACCGGCCCCGTCAACATGGGAAGTAGCTCCCGTTAGGTGTCGAGTGAGGTTCGCCCGGTCAGCCGCTGAAACGCCTCCAGGTACTTCGCCCGGGTCCGGTCGACCACATCCTCGGGCAGCGCGGGCGCAGGTGCCTGCTTGTTCCAGGCGATGCTCTCGAGGTAGTCGCGCACAAACTGCTTATCGAACGAAGGCTGCGCCCCACCCGGCAACCAGGCATCCCGCTGCCAGAAACGCGAAGAGTCAGGCGTCAGCACTTCATCCGCCAACACGATCTCGGCGTCGCCCGCCGAATTCACGCTCGTGCCAAATTCAAACTTCGTGTCCGCGAGAAGAAGCCCCTTGCTGGCCGCATGCGCCGAAGCGCGAGCATAGATCGCCAGCGAAAGGGCGCGAAGTTGTTCAGCAACAGGCCCACCGACCGTCCTGACAACGGTATCGAAGGAGATGTTCTCGTCGTGTCCACCGGTGTTGATCTTCGCGGCAGGAGTGAAAATGGGCTCGGGCAACGAATCCGATTCCCGCAAACCGGCGGGCAGCGCTATCCCGCAGACCGCCCCATCGCGCTGGTAGTCCTTCCACCCCGAGCCTGAAAGATACCCGCGCACGACGCACTCCACCGGGAACATTTCCGCGCGCCGCACCAGCATGCTGCGTCCCTCGATCTGCTCGCGGAACGCTTTCAGACGGGCCGGGTACGCCTCCGTTCGTGCCGTGATCAGGTGGTTCGGCACAAGCGTCCGCAGGTACTCAAACCAGAACAGGGAGATCTGCGTCAGAATGCGACCTTTATCCGGGATGCCGGTAGCGAGCACATGATCGAAAGCGGAAATGCGATCCGTCGCGATAAACAGCAACCGCTCGTCTGGCAATGCGTAAATGTCGCGCACCTTGCCACGAGCAGTGAGGGCGAGCGAGCCGAGGTCAGTCTGAAGCAGAGCATCCATCAGTTTCGACGGTACCATTTTCCCCGGCTGAAGCACGGGTCAACTCAGCGGAACGACCGCCGTGTAGTCCTTCGTAGGCGCGTGTCCTGGCCAGTCCGGGCAGGTGACGCGCACCATGCGGTTGCCAGGCAGCAGAACCGCATACATTGCCGCGGTATCGCACTGGGTGTCGAAGAGCCGCGCCGTCTGGTGCCGTCGGCGCAGGAACGGCGCCCAGCCAAGCCGGCTGTAAATGTTGAACTCCGCACCATTCACCGCGACGGGACTGGTCTCGATACGCCGGCGCTCGCTGTAGAGGCCACTGCCCAGCTGGGCGACTGCAGGAGGTGTGCGATCAAAGAGCTCCGTCAGCGGCAGAACCAGGCTTGCAAACCAAACCGGCAGAGCAAGCACTATCGTCACCGGAACCGCGATCCAGCGCGGCCGCAAGCGCGAAAAGCGGGTAAGCAGAAGGCCGTATCCCGCGACACAAATCCAGGAAAGCACCTCATCCACACGGGAGGAAGCTGGGCTGCAGTGCACCGCTATCTCGAGCACACGCAGAACGATGGCGGTGATCCCAACTCCCAGCAGCAGATGGCGAGTGCTCCGCGAAAGGGACCACCACCGCCAGCCGAGCAGAAGCAGACCTGCTCCCATCGCGGCAAGAAGGAAGTAGGTCAGCGGCAGGTGCATACCTTCAGGGTACTGCCGGGCGACAGCCCCGGCCAGTCGGCAGTTGTGGCATCACGCAACCGCCCGCCGGGCGTGGCCGCTCGCCTCTCGCCGGCTCCCAAGGTTCACGGAGACAATCTTCGACACACCCGGCTCCTGCATGGTCACGCCGTAAATGACGTCGGCCTGCGCCATGGTGCGTTTCGAGTGCGTAATCACAACGAACTGCGTCGAGGCGCTCATCTCCTGGATCAGCCTGGCGAAGCGTCCCACGTTCGTCTCATCGAGCGGCGCGTCGACTTCGTCAAGAATGCAGAACGGTGCAGGCTGAAATTGGAAGATGCCGACCAGCAGCGAAAGCGCCGTGAGCGCCTTTTCTCCGCCGGACAGCAGAAGAATGTTTTGCAGCTTTTTCCCCGGCGGTGAGGCGATGATGTCGATGCCGGATTCCGCCGCGTTCTCCTCGTCGGTCAGTCGCATCATCGCTTGTCCGCCGCCGAACAGCTTCGAGAACGTCACGCCAAAATTCTCGTTGATGACGCGAAACGCCTCATCAAACTTGACGCGCGAAATATCGTCAATCTCCTTGATCGACGCCTGCGTGTTCTGGATGGAGTCGAGCAGGTCCTGCCGTTGCGTCTCCAGAAATCCGTGCCGCGTGGCCGTCTCGGTGTACTCCTCAAGCGCCATCATGTTCACCGGCCCCATCGCTTCGAGCTTGCCTTTGAGTGCCCGGCACGCCTCCTCCCCCTCGGTCAGCAACTGGCCCTCAATACGATCGATGCTCGTGTCCGCCCGCAGTTCCGAAGGCATCACGGCGAGATCGTTCTGGCAGGTGACCTCGATGTGCTCGATGTCGGAGGCAAGCTTGGCTGACCGCGCCGCGAGCCCCGCCCGTTGCTCACGCATCTGCTCCGTCTCGGCGCGTAGGCTGCGCAGCGTCATGTCCAGAGCGGCAACTCGCTCGCGCAGGGCAGCCGCCCCGCCGGTGAGCCGAGTCCCTTCGGCTACCGCCACAGCGCGGGTTTCGCTCAGTGTCGCGTGTTGGGCGGCCAGCTCGGCAGTTTCCTGCTCTCGACGATGCCGCTCTCCCGCGGCAGAGGCCAGCTGCGCTTCCACTTGCCCCAGACGGTGCCGCTCGCTGTTCAACAGGCGGCTCGTCTGATCGAAGTTGGCCTGCGCGTTGCGCCGCCGTTCTTCCAGGCCGGCCAGCGCTGCCCCTGCTGCCGCCGCCGCTTCGCGCACGCCCTCACGCCTTTGCCGCAGATCCGCGAGCTGCGCCTGTAGCTCATGGAAGTTGGCGTCCAGTGCCGCATGCTGCGCCTCCAGATCGCCCGCCTCTCGCTGCCGCCGCTCAATCAGCTCCTGCCGCGCGTTGCGCTGGTCACGGTTGCGCTCGGTCGTCAGCTGCCACTCCTGCAGCCGGCGTTCGATGCGCGCGGCCTCCGACTCCATCTGCCGTAAGGCCGCTCCGGAGTTGGCCGCCTCCCGCTCCGCTTCGCGTCGCTGCTGCCCGTGGCTTTCGAGCGCCGCACCGAGCTCGGCAATCCGCTTCCCCAGCGCCGCCGTCGCCACGTCGGTCTTCGCCAACTCCTCTTCCGCTGAGACGAGCTTCGCCTGCACCCCCCCAAGTTCGCGCTTCAGCGCCAGCGGCCCCTGCGCGCGCGGCCGACCGCCCGTCACCGTCACGTTATGAAACGTTTCTCCGGTCGGCGACAGATAAAACGCTTGCGGATTGGAGAGCGCAAGCGAGCGAGCCGTCGCCGCATCCGGAGCGACGAATCCCTCGCGGAGCTTCGGCAGAAACACCTCAAGCGACCGCCCAAATCCGTCGAGCACGCGAACACAGTCCTTCAACGGTACTGCGTCCCCACTTCTCGGGGCGTCGCTCTCCATTCCCTCGAGAAAGGGGAACTTTGCCTGTGCCTCGTTCGGGTGCACCAGAAACGTCGCCCGGCCGGCTACGTCGGTCTGCAGCATGCTGATGCCTGCGTCCGCCGCGTCCCAACTCTTCACCACAATGTAGTTCAGCTCATCGCGCAGAAACTCGTCGACGACGTTTTCATACTTGCCGTCAACCTCGAGAAAGTCCGCCAGCGTTCCCAGCGGAGCCAGGCCGCCCTCCTGCTGCCGTGCGCGACCGGAATTCGCCTTGAAGATGTTCTTCACCGTGTCGGTCGAGTAGCTGTGCTCATGAATCAGCGCCTCGAGCGACGCCCTCCGTCCAAGCAGCGTTGCCACTTCGGCGCGCATCTGGTCGCCCCGGCGCTTCGATTGCGCCTCCTCCGTCCGCCGCGCCTCGATCTGCAGCCGCAGCTCGCCCATCTCTGCCTCTAGGCGCTGCAACCGATCAGTCACCGACTCAAACGAGAGCCGTGCCTGCCCCCGCTGCAGGCCAAGAGCTTCCAGCTCCTGCCGAGCCACCTCGGATTCCCGTTCGAGCCGCTCCGCCTCGCGTTCCAGGCCCGCCAGCGCGGCCTCTCCTTGGGCGACCTCATTGCGCACCTGCCCCGCCCGCTGCATGGCCGCAAGAGCATCGCGCCGATGCTGCTCGGTCTGCTGCTCCACCGCCGCAACCGCGCGCGCCGCTTCCTGCGCCACAGTCTGCTGCTCGCCGGCAACCTGGCGCGCAGCGGCAGCCTCTTCCGCCGCGCGGTCAAGAAAAGCCCGGTGCTGCTCCAACTCTCCGGCGAGTTGCTCCATCTGCACCTGGGCCTGCGCGCGATCCGCGTCACCCACGACCAGACGCGCCGACAGCTCGGCGATCCGGTCTGCGTTGGCCGCCGTGCGCGATGTAATCCGCTCCAGCTCGACCGCCGCCTGGTTCGCTTCTCCCTGCGCCTGCCGCAGCGCCGCGTCCAGCTCATAGCCGAGCTGCATCCCGGCACGGTGCTGCCCATCCAGTTCCTGCAACTCCGCTGCCCGCCCGTCGATCGTGTGGGTCAGATCCGCAATGCGCGTCGTCGCTTCCCCTTGCTCGGCGTCAAGCTCACGGAGACGGCTCGCCAGCACCACCCGCAGCTTCGCGCGCAACTCATCGCGCAGAGCCCCATAGCGTTCGGCCTTGGCCGCCTGCCGTTTCAGTACTCCCATCTGCCGCGTCACTTCGTCG
This sequence comes from uncultured Acidobacteriaceae bacterium, assembly GCA_964249375.1. Taxonomy (GTDB): domain Bacteria; phylum Acidobacteriota; class Terriglobia; order Terriglobales; family Acidobacteriaceae; genus Edaphobacter. Next base: position 8,583 of record CAXUCK010000019.1, on the reverse strand, counting down.
AAAATGTCGGTCACGCGCGACAAATTCTCCTTGGCCGACTCGAGCCGCAACTCCGCCAGGCGCTTCTTGTTCTTGAACCGCGTGATCCCCGCCGCCTCTTCCAGAATGGCCCGCCGGTCGAGCGGCTTAGAGCTCAGCAGCTGCCCGATCCGCTCCTGCCCGATGATGGCGTAGCTTTCCCCGCCAAGCCCTGTTCCCATGAAGATGTCCTGGATGTCGCGCAGCCGGCAGATCTTCCCGTTCAGCAGGTACTCGGAGTCCCCCGAGCGAAACAGCCGCCGCGTCACCGTCAATTCACCCGCCCGCACGGGGATCCGCCCAAACTTCCTGCGGCGAATCTTCAGCACCACTTGGTCCCCGTCCGCTGCCTTACCCTCGGGCGCGTCTCCGCCGGTCACCTTCGGGGTCTCGGCCTCCGCTTCGTACGTCACCCCGGGCTGCGCCTCGGCCACGGCCTCTTCGGTCTCTTCCGCGCGCTCCCGCCGGAGTGCGGTCTCGTCCCAATCCGGTGGCAGGGCATCGGCCATCACCAGCTCCGGCCCGTCCTGCGCCTCTCCGTCGTACATTTCCGGATCCACCAGCGTCAGCGATACCTCGGCCATGCCCGTCGGCTTCCGGTCGCGCGTCCCGGCAAAGATCACATCCTCCATCTTCACTCCGCGCAGGCTCTTCGCCGACTGCTCGCCCAGCACCCAGGTAATGGCATCGGAAATGTTGGATTTGCCGCAGCCATTCGGCCCGACGATCGCAGCAATCCCCTCACCGGAGAGCTGCACTTCCGTCCGGTCGCAGAACGACTTGAAGCCGAGAATCTGGACCTTCTTCAGCTTGAGCATGGGGTACACTCCTCCCGGCGCCAGCAACGCCTGCATCGCAAACGACGCGCTTGTCCGCCGCCCGGCTTCCTCCAAGCTAACTGCGCGGAGGACCGGAAGCAACAACGCTATCCAACATCTTGTGGATAAGAAGGAGAGAACGCAATGTGTGGCGTTTCAGTCTGGGGATTTCGCCCGCGTGTTGTGGCGACGGCAACTGACGGGCTGGGTCAAGCAGGCCCATATCAGAATGCGAAACGGAGCGAGAATGCGCGTGCCGTTCCGTTTTGGGCGAGCTACTGGCAATCAGGGCAGGACACGATTGCATCCATGGGCAAAGCATTCCTATAATCCGCAAAAGAGAACACCGCGCGATCGCGCGATGATCGCCGACGTCACACAACCAGCCGCTCAAATTCGCCGCGATGGTCTATGATTTGTTTCACATCCGCCTCCGCGCACCGCGTGGACGGCATCTCAGAAGGACGGATTTCCCGAGGAGTGTTGAATGAAGAAGGCAGTCGTTGCATCTTTCCTGGCAACTGCGTCGGCAGTGGCAGTCTTGGCTCCCGGAGCTCCCATGGCAATCGCACAGGCTCAGGTGAACCTGGGATCGCAGCAGACGGGCGCAAATGGCCAGGTGCAGATGTCGCAGGCGGAGTACAACGCCTATAACAGCGCAGTCGCGCAGACGACGCCGCAGACCAAGGCGCCCGCGCTTGAGGCGTATTTGACCGCCTATCCGCAGTCTGCCGTCAAGGCCGACGTCCTGCAGCAACTGATGATTGCCTACAGCAGCTTCGATCCCACGAAGACGCTCGACGCGGCCGACCGGCTCCTTCAGGTCGATCCAAACAACATTCGCGCGCTCACCTTTGAGGTGTACTTCCGCAAGACACAGGCTGATCAGGTCACCGATCCCGCCGCCAAGCAGACCGCGCTCGATCAGGCCGCCAGCTACGCCACCAAGGGCCTTGCCGCCTCGAAGCCGAAGGACATGAGCGACGACGACTTCAAGAAGATCACCGACAGCGCATATCCCATCTTCTATAGCGCCATCGGCACCGCCGCGCTCAACCGCAAAGATTCGCCGACAGCAATCGACAACTTCAAGAAAGAGTTGGCCGCCGTCCCGCAGGCGCAGACCCAGCAGCCCGGCCCGGTCCTCCAGGACACCTATTTCCTCGGCCTTGCTTACCTGCAGTCCAACCCGCCTGATTACATCGATTGCACCTTCTATGTCACGCGTTTTGTCGCGTTTGCGCCCGAGCCTTACAAGACGCAATTGGCGCCGACGGCAACCTATTGCTACAAGAAGTACCACGGCAACGCGGACGGCTACTCCGCCGTGCAGACCGCGGCGCAGGCCAACCTGAATCCGCCTGCCGACTTCAAAATCACGCCTGCACCGTCGCCTGCCGACATCGCCGACCAGACCGTCAAATCCACCTCTGACCTCGCGACCCTTGCTCTAAGCGACAAGGAGTTCATCCTGCAGTACGGCAAGCAGGAGGATGCGGACAAGGTGTGGGCCACTGTGAAAGGCAAGACCGTGGAGATTCCTGACGCGACCGTAATTACCGCCACCGATAGTGTCATCATGGCCGCGGTTTCCGACGACGCCGTTCAGTCGAAAACAGCGGACTTCACCTTCAACATGAAGGAACCGCTCAAGACCGTTCCGACGGTTGGCTCGAAGATCACGCTGACCGGAACCTACAGCGACTATTCGAAGGGCGGTTCGGCGGCATCAACGTCAGGCGCGAGCTCTACGGCGAGCACGTCCACAACCACCACGCCTGCCACGACTACCGGAACCGCCGGAACCACCTCAACCTCCGGGACCGCGACGGACAGCTCAGCTGGTGGCAGCACCACCGCAACCGCGTCAACCGCCCCCAGCACCAGCTCAGGAAGCGGCTCGCTCATGATCACCATGTCGGATGGAGCTGTGGTCACCAAGAGCGCTCCCAAGCGCACCACAACGACGCATCGTCCGGTGCGCCACTAGACGCAAACCGCTGTAAGTGCCAAAGGGAGGGCGGGTCGCGTTGCGGCTTGCCCCTTCCTTTTTGCCCCCGCACTGCACGTCACGGGCCAGCGTTCCCGCCGGGTGCAGCACGGCGGCTCCCTAGTTCGGGGGATGGTGACCGGCGCGTGCTCGGCGCACGATGCCGTTATGGCTTCCTCTGTAGCACTTCCTCTCCGTGTTGCTGTTTCTTCCGTTGCCCTCGGATTGTTCCTTTGTCTCGCTCCGTCTGTGGTTGCGCAATCGGCCGCGAGCGTAGAAGGTCGCGCTGTCGACGCGGCTGGCGCCCCGATCCGCAACGCCGTCGTCCGTCTCGTCGCCGACTCACGGTCGCACGCGAGCTCGCACCCGTGGCGATACACGCTCCTGGCGGACTCCGTGGGAAAATTCAGCCAGGGCGGTTTGGCTCCGGGAGCCTACCTGGTGATGTTGTTTTCCGGAGACAAGGCAGAGAGCGTCTGGCGCACCGTCTTGCTGCCGCCGAACGCAACCACACGGCTCGATCTCAGGCCGTCCTCGAACGTGTCGGGGCAGGGTTCGGACAGGCAGTCTCTTCCAGCGCCGGGTTCCATGATGCGCGTGAGTTCCAGGACGTCCGCTCCGGCGAGGTAGGTCGCTCGGCGACGCCGCTGTGGAGCCGCCTTGGCGATCTCCTGCCAGACTGGCTTCGCTGGTAGCCGAGCTCTACTCGCCAAAGGTGAGCCGGCGGATGCTGCTGGCCCGGCCAGTCGTACCGTCGCAGGTGATCAGCGCCGCGCACATCTTCGGGTTGCCCTTGGCCGCTTCGAACTTGCCTGGCATGCCGGTCAGGAACCGGTGCAGCGCCAGCTCGGTTTCGACGCCGATCACCGAATCGTACGGCCCCGACATCCCGACGTCGGTCTGGAACGCTGTTCCGTACGGCAGCACGCGCTCGTCTGCGGTCGGTATGTGCGTGTGCGTCCCCAGCAGCGCGGTCACCCGCCCATCCAGATACCATCCCAGCGCGACCTTCTCGCTGGAAGCCTCGGCATGCAGGTCCACAAGAATCACCGTGGCTCCGGATTCCTTGGCCACCACGTTAAGCAACTCGTCCGCCTTCCGGAACGGATCGTCGCAGGAACTCATAAACACTCGTCCCTGCAGATTGATCACCGCGTACGTTTGTCCGGTCGGCAGTTCGCCCTGGTAGAGGCCGAAACCGGGCGTTCCGACCGCATAGTTAGCCGGCCGCAGAACCCGCCGGCCCCGCTCGTGCGCATCAGCCGGAACCGTCATGTACTCAAAGATCTCGCGCTTGTCCCAGATGTGGTTGCCCGTCGTGATAACGTGGGCGCCCCAATCAAAGATCTCCTCCGCCAGCGCAGGCGTAATGCCAAAGCCGCCCGCGGCATTCTCCCCGTTAATCACCAAAAGATCGACGGCGTTAGATTCAAGGACGTGGGGCAGGTGCTCGCGGACAATGTGCCGGCCCGCAGAACCGAACACATCCCCGACGAAGAGGATGTTCATCGCTCCCGAGGGTAGCACGATGCTGCCGGATCGCTGTTGCCCTTGCCTCGCCTGTGGTAGCTTGCTTGGCATGGCGCAGAGTGGTCGATTCGGTCTGAGTGTGCGGGTCTTGGCAGTGCTGGCTCGAGAGCCTGGAGCGATGCACACCTCCGCGGCGATCGCCGAAGAGCTGGGCGAGAGCGCCGTAATGGTGCGGCGAACGTTTCTGCTGCTGCAGAAGGCTGGGCTCATCTCGCAGCGCAAAGGACCGAGCGGTGGCGCGCGGCTCGAGCTGCCACCGAAGCAGATTGGCCTCGGCGACATCTACGCCGCCTCAAATGACGGCTGGCTTTCCATCAGCGAAAGCGGCGAGACGCTCGACTCCTTGCTGAAGCGTGCGCGCAAGGACGCGATCGCTGCAATGAACGAAACCACACTCCAGCAGGTGGCGAAGCGGCTGCACCGGCCGCAGTAGCGCAGCTACTCGTCGACGCCGGTCTCCACGACCTCGGTTCCCGCAGGTTCCTGTTCCTGACCCTCGACAAAGGCCGGTCCGTCCCCGAGCGCCGTCGACCGTCCCTGCGGCCGCATCAGCGGGAAGAGGATGACGTCGCGGATGGAGCGTGAACCGGTGAGCAGCATGGTGAGTCGGTCGATGCCGATGCCTTCGCCGGCGGTTGGAGGAAGGCCGAAGCCGAGTGCGCGGACGTAGTCCTCGTCCATCTCGGCCATGGCTTCTTCGTCTCCGCGGGCGCGTTCGGCCAGCTGGGCTTCGAAGCGTTTGCGCTGCTCGTCCGGGTCGTTGAGCTCGGAGAAGGCGTTGCCGACCTCGAAGCCGCCGATGTAGAACTCGAAGCGCTCGACCCAGTCGGGCTCGTCGGGCTTCTGTTTGGACAGGGGCGAGACGGCTAGGGGAAAGTCGTAGATGATGGTGGGCTGGATAAGATAATCACTAGTTTCACAGAGGTACTCGAACATCTGCGCGATCAGCTTTCCAAGAGGAAAACCTGCTATGAGGGCATCTTTGAACTCGATTACATCGCGAATCTGTTGATCAACAATCGACGGCTCAGCTCTTGTTATGAAGTTCGAGAGCTGAGTGACGATGTCAGGTTCGATCGGTTCTTTTTCGTCTAGAAATTCCTTGGGCGTTTGCTCCCGTAAGGCTGAATGCCGGTCGATCAGCTTAGTGATCGTTCGGTCGAGCGCGGCAACGAAGAGCGTGGGATCCGAGAACTCCACCTCAGACGGTGGTTCGTCTGTAAGCCAGCAATCGCAGATCGCCTGTTTCATGCGTCTCGAACGCCATTTGCCCAAGTCGATGTTTTCGTTGTTGAAACGGACCTTGGTATCACCGTTCACTTCGATTGAGACCTGCGTGATCAGCTCCTGCGTGAGCTTCATCAGGTCGTGGTAGTCCGAGTAGGCCTGGTAAAACTCGAGCATGGTGAACTCGGGGTTGTGCTGGGTGGAGACGCCCTCGTTGCGGAAGTTGCGGTTGATCTCGTAGACGCGGTCGAGGCCGCCGACGACGAGGCGCTTGAGGTAAAGCTCGGGCGCGATGCGGAGCGACAGGGGGATGTCGAGGGCGTTGTGGTGAGTCTTGAAGGGGCGCGCCGCGGCGCCGCCGGCGACGGTGTGCATCATGGGCGTTTCGACCTCGATGTAGCCCCGGTCATCGAAGAACTTGCGGATGGCGCGCAGGATGGCGGCGCGCTTGACGAAGACCTCACGGACGTTGCGCGGGGCGTCCATGTGCTGGGCGTCGGCGGGTGCGGTCTCGGTAACGGGGCTCGATCCGGGTTCGTGGTTGGCGGCGGGCAGCTCCTGCTTGGCCAGCGTGCCGGAGTTCATGATGAGGTCGACGTAGCGCTGGCGGTAGCGGAGCTCGACGTCCTCGAGGCCGTGGTACTTGTCTGGCAGGGCGAGCATGGACTTCGCGAGGAAGCTAACGGCGGGACGAGCTGTGCCATCCGGCGCTGTGACCGGGGTCGCCTTCAGGGTGAGTTCGCCGGTGCGGGTGCGCATCAGGTGGCCCCGGACGCCGATATGGTCGCCGAGGTCGAGCAGCTTGTAGAGGGCGAAGACGTCTTCGCCGACATCGTCCTTGCGGATGTAGATCTGGAGGCGTTTGCCCTCGCCCTGGAGGTGGGCGAAGCCGGCCTTGCCCTGCAGGCGGAGGCTCATCTAGCGGCCAGCGACTGCGACCTGGGGCTGTTCTCGCTCTAGTTCTTCGGCACTCACGGGTGCGCCGGGGGTGTCGTAGTCGGGGATCTGCGCGAAGGTGATGGTCTCATCGCGGGAAGGGAAGCGGCTGGGGTAGAGGCTGTCGGCGGGGCTGAGGCCGAGGCGCTGGCCGATGGCGCCGATCTCGGCGAGCTTGGCGCGGCGCTGCGCGAGCAGGCCTTGTTCGTATTCGGAGGGGGTTGCGCTCATGGGATCTATCTCCCATTCTACCGAGCGACACGGGAGAGTACGCCACGTGTCCTCCGTCGGCTGACCGTGATGTAATGGACCTCGCGATGGCGGACGACGACAACAAGGGTCGCGGCATGGGAAGCCAGCTGGTCAAGGCAGAGGCTATGGTGCAGCTGGCGCTGGCTGTTCCGGCGGGCTGCGTTGCCGGGCTGCTGCTGGGGGCGTGGCTGGCCCGGCACTTTCACCAGCACTGGATGACGGTGACGGGCATCATCCTGGGCTCGATCGGTGGGTTTGTGCAGATCTTTACCTCGGCGATTCGGTCTTCCAAGGAGAAGCTCTGATGGCGGCGACCAACGGACCGCCGGAGTGGACTGCGGGGCTGAGTGATACCGATTTACGGCAGACGATGCTGGCGTCGTTACGGCTGCTTGCGATGTTGGCTGCGGTGGTCGCGGCGGTGTTCTGGTGGAGAGCAGGTTGGCAGAGTGGGTTGCTGGTGGCGGTCGGAGCGGCGATCTCCGGGGCGAGTCTGTGGGAGTGGCAGCGGCTGATGACGGCGATGAACGAGCGCATGGATGCGGGCCGTACCTCGCGGCCGACCGGTGCGATCCTCACGGGGTTCGTGCTGCGGCTCGGGCTGACGCTCGTTGTGCTGTACGCGAGTGTGCGGTACCTCCATGGGACGGTGCTGGCGCTGGCTGCGGGACTGGCGTTGGGCGTCCTTGCGCTTTCGGTCGAGGCAGTTCGGCTGCTGAAGCGTTGAGTTCGCTATACTGAACGAGTCAATCTCCGCACCTGAACGATATCCATAATGCCCAAGCAATTAGCCCTGACTCGCGTTCTGAACACTCACTTTGCCGCTCCGGTGGATCACCTGCTGGGAGCGCTGCGGACTCACCCGACAACTCCCAACGCTCCGATCTCGAACGCATTCGCGATGGAGCTGCTGATCTTTGTGGGGCTGCTTGCCTACTTCCTGCTGGTGCGGTTTACGTTGTCGGTGGAACAGCCGAAGGCCATCCAGCACACCGCCGAGATGACGCATGAGTTCGTCTCGGAGCAGAGCGAGAGCATCATCGGTCACGGCTTCGAGCGGTTTGTGCCGTATCTGACGGTTCTGGTGGTGTTTATCCTGATCGGGAACCTGATGGGTCTGGTTCCCGGGCTGGAGTCGCCAACGTCCAATCCGGTTGTGCCGCTGGGCTTTGCGCTGGTGACGTTTCTGTACTACCACTACCATGGCATCCGGGCGAATGGGTGGAGCTACATCAAGCAGTTTCTCGGGCCGGTGTGGTGGCTGTATCCGCTGATGCTGCCGATCGAGATCATCTCGCACTTTGCGCGTGTGCTGTCGCTCACCGTGCGTTTGTACGCCAACATGTTTGCCGGTGACATGGTGACGCTGGCGTTCTTCTCGCTGATCCCGATCGGCGTGCCGTTGATCTTCCTGGGGCTGCATCTCGGGGTTGCGGTGATTCAGGCGTACGTGTTCATGATCCTGGCGACGGTTTACCTTTCGCTGGCGATTGCGCACGACCACTAGAGTTGGACTTGCCGGGTTTGGGGCGCTCCCTCGAACTCCGGTGCTGTAGCGCCGCACAGCGTGAGGGGACCAGCACGGTGAGTCTCAACCACCCACTGGCGGCGACACCTAACGGGAGCAAGGAGCAAGTGATGGTTCGTTTGTTGCAGGTTTCGAAGTACTTCTTTATGGCGATGTCGGCGCTGTTTCTGGCCTCGCCTGCGTTTGCGCAGGCAGCTGCTGGAACGCCGGCTGGACCGAACTACGGTGCGTTGGCCGTCGGTATCGGCATGGGCATTGCGGCTGGACTTTGCGGCCTCGGACAG
>CAXUCK010000018.1:0-21179 GCA_964249375.1 uncultured Acidobacteriaceae bacterium | reverse complement strand
GTGTTCCGAGGGAGCCCATGGCGCGGGCGAGCTCGGCCTGCATGGCGGTGAGGAGGACGGAATCCGCGGGCTTGCCTCTGGGCGTCTCGGCGGATGCGACGCCCGAGGCGATGAGCACGGCAGAGAGGAGGAGGGTGGCAGGACGGCAGCGTGCGGCGGTAGACATGAGCGTGAAAGAACCCGATCTGCCAGCTCCGCAGGAGCAGAGCCGGTCTGTTGGCGAGTGTAGCGGATAGCGGGGAAAACCGCCTTTTTGTGGGACGGGGCGGCGGACGAAAAGACGCCTTCGACAGTGTGGGTCCGTGTGCGGCACACTCAGGGGAGGAGCGAGGATGCGATTGGGTGTGACGATGGTGCTGGTGCTCGCTTTTCTGCTGATGCCGGGGATGGCTCACGGACGACCGACTGCCGCGGAGGCGTTGGCGCTCGCGGCGGCGCGGGCTCCCAATGCTGCGTATACGCTGCACGGAGCTACGCTGGCGCGGGCGATCCACTACTCGCGAGCGACGGACGCGCTCGGCCTGGGTGCGGAGGTTTGGCGACTGCTGGTGCTGTTTGGGCTGCTGGCGAGTGGAGGGGCTGCTCGGATGCGCGACGTGGCGGTGCGAGCGAGCGGGCATCGCTGGGTGCAGGGGTATGTCCTCACGTTTTGTTTGCTGCTGGTGATGTCGTTAGCGATGCTGCCGTTGGCAATGGCGTCGCACCATCTGGCGGTGGTGTATGGGCAGTCGGTGCAGGGGTGGCGCAGCTGGTTTGCCGATCGCGGAAAGAGCTTCTTGCTGGAGCTGGGCGTGGGGGGCCTGCTGGTGATGCTGCTGTTTGCCGTGATTCGGAAGTGGCCGCGGCGATGGTGGCTGGCGTTCTGGGTGCCTGCTGTCGCGATTTCGGTGTTGGGGGTTCTGCTGGAGCCGGTTCTCGTGGATCCGCTGTTCAATCATTTCGAGCCGCTGGCGAAGGCGGATCCGGCGCTGGTGAGCCGGCTGGAGCAAGTGGTGGACCGGGCGGGGGTTTCGATTCCGCCGGAGCGCATGTTTCTGATGCGGGCGAGCGACAAGGTGACGGGACTGAATGCGTTTGTGACGGGGATAGGCGCGTCCAAGCGCGTGGTGGTTTGGGATACCACGGTGGCGCGCGCGACGCCGGATGAGATTGCGCTGATCTTTGGCCACGAGACGGGCCACTATGCGCTGCACCACATCTGGGAAGGGCTAGCTTTTACGGCGGTGCTGCTGCTGGTGCTGTTTTTTGCGGGTTTCCACGGCACGCGCTGGCTGATCGCGCGCTTTGGAGCGCGGTGGGGCGTGCGATCGGAGGGGGACTGGGCGGCGTTGCCAGTGGTGCTGCTGGTGTTGCTGGTACTCGCATTTTTGTCGGAGCCGGTGGACAATGCCTTCAGCCGGGCGGCAGAACATGCGGCGGATGTGTACGGGCAGGAAGCGGTGCACGGCATTGTCGCGGACCCGCAGACTGTGGCGCAGCGTAGTTTCGAGGCGCTGGGGGCGCAGTCGCTCGATGAGCCCCATCCGAATCCGCTGGTGGTGTTCTGGCGGTACAGTCACCCGCCGATCGCGGAGCGCGCGGCGTTTGCGCAGGCGTATGACCCGTGGGCGCCTGCGATGCAGCCGAAGTATTTTCACCGGTAGGGGTGTGTGGCCGCCGCCCGTGCGTGCGGCCTACAATCAGAGCCATGAATGAGAGCTGCCTGTTTTGCCGGATTGTGGCCGGAGAGGTTCCAGCTGAGCGCGTGTGGGAAGATGACCGCTGCCTGGCGTTTCGCGACATCCACCCGCAGGCGCCGGTGCACCTGCTGATCATTCCGCGGGAGCATATCGCGTCGCATGCACATGCGATGGCGGAGCACACGGCGCTGCTGGGACACATGATGTCGGCGATTGGGGATCTGGCGCGGTCACAGGGGTTGGAGCGAGGGTACCGGCTGGTGGTGAATACAGGGCACGATGGGGGGCAGACGGTGAATCATCTGCATGTGCATCTGCTGGGCGGCCGGGAGATGGGTTGGCCTCCGGGTTAGGGAGACCAGGGGCCGGCAGGGCGAAACGCGGACACGAGGCGAGAACAGAGAAGCCAGAGAACCTATTGCTGTTCTCTGGCCTTATGTTTTGTGTCTCTCTGCTTCGTTTCTTTGGTTCTCTGCCGTTTAGTAGTTGAAGTTGCCCTCTTCTTCCTCGTCGAGGCCGTAGCGGCGGAGGAGGTTGGGCAGGTTTTGCGAGAAGGCGGCGCGAGCCATGACGGTGTCGCAGCCGGCTTCGACGGCCTTGGCCTTGAGATCGCCCTGGATGTGGCTGAGGAAGCCGATGATGGAGGTGGAACGCTTCAGTTTGTTTTTCAGCTTGGGGATAAGCGTGAGCGGCTTGGCGTTGGCGTTGTTGAGGTCGAACACGATCAGCGCCGGGCGGTCATCTTCTTCGGACGAGGTGAGCGCGGCGATCGCCTCTTTGTCGGAACTCTTGACGAAGACGACCTTGACACCGATCTTGCGAGCGGTTTCGCTGATCTTGGCAAGAAAGAACAGATCTTCGATGAAGAAGTAGATCCGGGTTGGGGCGTTTTCCGGGATGGGGATGGAGCGGCCCTGCGAGTAGTCGATCGGCTGTGAGTCGCCGGTGTGAAAGCTGGCTCCGCCGCGACGGACAAAGGTCTGGGTGGGGATGGTGGAAGGCGGCGGTTCGCCGAAGTCACCGTTGACCGCGCGGTAGGAGTGATCCATGGGACCGACAAAGCTGCGTGGACCGCGGTCGCGATGCTGTTTGCCACCGCCCCCGCCGCTACCACCGGATTTGCGCTTGAAGCTGTCGGCGCGGTTGCCGAACTGGTGCGTGCCGGTGTCGCGGTTGGGTGGAACGATCTCGCGGGGAGTTCCGCTCGTGGCGAAGCCGCCGCCGGAGCAGTTATGTCCGGCGTGGCTTTCGCGCGGAGCCTGGTTGCCTGGGTTTTCGGTGAAGCGCGGCCGGTCGCGGTCGCGATCGCGGAACTTCTTTTTCCAGCGCTTGGTGCCACCCTGGCCGTTGGATCCGCCGTTGTGTTGCTGGCCCTGCGATGCCTGAAAGCTGTGTCCCTGGGAGGTTCCCCCGGGCTGAGGCGAAGCGACCGGGGCTGCGGCGGCCGACACTGAGGGCAGATCGCCACCGCCGCCGCCGTTTGCTTCCGGAAGAGCGGCCTGCCCGTCGGAGAACTCCGCTCCCTTGCCTTTGCGCTTGCGCCGCCGCCGCCGGCTGCTTTTCGATTGCCCCATGCCGTGCGGGGAAGACTGACCAGCCTGGAAGTCGTTTCCCTGGTCCTGTGACATGGCCGGTGGCGGACCCTGGTGCGTCGGCACCTCGGGCATATTTTGCTCTGAACTCATGCGTTCCACTTCCTGATGCGGAATAGCGATCAGCGTGCCATGCCCACGCGGACGACGTCTCTGGGCTGGCTTGGACGGATCCAGGCCACGCGGCAGAGGGGTCGGGCAGCGTCGGTTAGAACGATGTCACATCCTGTCTCGAACAAATTGATTGTTCGGTCTTCTTACTTTCGGCCGAGACCTCTGCAGACGCAAGCTGGTCCCAGCACCGGTCCGCAACAAAGGCGGCGAACCCTCACCCTGATTCCTTCAAAACCTATCCCGCATCTAGCGTGTGAAGGAACCTATCCCGCTCTGACCTGGCGTTCACATGCGGATCAGGTCGCTCGTTCGGCTCACTCACAAGACCGGGACCCACATCCGGCTTGCGATCGCAACTTGAAGCATACGCGACGTTGCCGGTCCTTGCAAGGTCAAACTTCCGGCATGTCTCGGCCCGTGACTTGGCAATCCGTAGGACACGCCCCACCCCGAGATCCCGGCCGGCCGAGCAATTCTGCCTGGCTGCCGGGATTCAGAGTTGTTGATGGCCATCACTGGCCTCCCAGAGAGATAGGTCTAGCTCGGGCTGACTCCTTCTCCGATCCCATTCTGGACCTGGGGGAGCCGCTGCCGGGGAAGATCCGGTGAACGGGAAGAACACGTTCGACCGGTGAGCAGAGAAGCAATTGCCTGGCCACTCAGGCTTTTGTGAAATCAGGCGGGAAACGTGAGTCCCGGCGCGCACGACATTCCTGATTTTGGAGTTCCGGATCGGGGCGCTCCAGATTTCTGGAGATTGTTCGGCCGAGGTTTGACCACGCACGAGCGCACTTCTATAATTCGTTCAGTTGTTCTGGATGTTCGTCTGCGGCGGGCGGTTTTGCTGCGCGCCCATGAGCGGGAACGATGGACAGAGATGCCGCCTCGGAAGCGGAATTTGGAATGGCATCGCCAGAAGCGCAAGTTGATTCGATCCGGTTTTGACCGATCCCAAGGAGCCACCCCGAACGTGATGAACCGCACTCTGATGTTTGCCTCCGCGCTTGCCGCGGGGTTTGCCACTGTGGCCGTCGCCCAGACGACCGCCCCTGCACCGACCAGTTCCGGCGCCGCAGCCGCAAGCACGGCCGTCGCCCCGCAGGCCATTCCCGCCAAGGTGGCGCTGATCGCGTTTGAGCAGTCCGTGTTTGCTACGAACGAGGGACAGCGCGCCGTGCAGGACGTGCAGAAGAAGTATGAGCCGCGCAAATCGCAGATCGACACGCTGGCAAGCGAAGTGGATTCGCTGAAGAAGCAATTGCAGAGCGCCCCCGCAACGCTTTCCGAGGAAGAGAAGCAGACGCGGCTGAAGAACATCGACACGAAGGAAAAGCAACTGACCCGCGATGCCGAGGACGCGCAGCAGGCCTACAACACCGACCTGCAGGAGGCCTACGGCAAAGTGGCGCAGAAGGTTTCGGTGACGGCGAAGAACTACTGCCAGCAGAACGGATTTACGTTGCTGCTGGACGTTTCGAACCAGGCCAGCAACGTGATGTGGGCGAACCAGTCGACGGACGTCACGCAGGCGATTGTGGAGGCGTACAACAAGAGTTCGGGGGTAGCTGCACCGCCGCCATCGGCTCCATCGGCCTCGCGGCCGACGACGGGTTCGACCGGCACGCCGCGCAGCACGACGCCACGTCCCGCAGTCACTCACTAGACCCGCTGACGGATCCAGAGACAGGGAGGAGCGCTTCGGCGCGCTCCTCCCTGTCTGCATGTTCGGCTGTGGAAATCCCTGTGAATCGCGCAACCCGCGGTTACGGTACTTTGGCGTTCCGGCGGAGCGGATTCGGTCCAACGATTTTCGGAGAGAGTCAGTAAGTCGTTGACTTCATTCGCCGGACTGCTCGGAAATGGAGATCTTCGCGAAATGACGGGGCAAGCGCGACCGGATTACGCCGCTCTCGACACTTTCCACAGATTTGGGTTACGGGTTGGTAACAGCCGTTATCGCGGTGCGCCGCGCCGGGGTGTACCTGCCCCTCTCTGACGTGATCGTTTGCCGAGCGAAATTGTACAGAGCGCTTCCTTTTACTTGTTCGGGCGCTCCCTCTTCCTTGTGCGGAACGCTTACTCTTCGCCGACTTTGAGCACGGCCAGGAAAGCCTCCTGGGGGATGTCGACCTTGCCGATGCGCTTCATGCGCTTTTTACCTTCTTTTTGCTTTTCGAGGAGTTTGCGTTTGCGGCTGATGTCGCCGCCGTAGCACTTGGCGATGACGTTTTTGCGAATGGCTGAGACGGTTTCCCGGGCGATGACCTTGGAGCCGATGGCGGCCTGGATGGCGACCTCGAACATTTGCCTGGGGATGAGCTCGCGCATTTTGTGCACCAGGGCTTTGCCGCGGTCGTAGGCGGCATCGCGGTGGACGATGACGGAGAGCGCGTCCACCGGATCGCCGCCGATCAGGATGTCCATCTTGACCATGGGCGAGACCCAGGCGCCGGCCAGGGCGTAGTCCAGTGAGGCATATCCGCGCGAGACGGACTTGAGTCGATCGTAGAAGTCGAGCACAATCTCGTTGAGGGGCAGCTCGTAGGTGAGCATGACGCGGGTCTCAGAAACGTACTCGAAGTTCTGCTGACGGCCGCGTTTGTCTTCGACGAGCTTGAGGATGCCGCCGACGTACTCTTCGTTGGTGAGGATCTTGGCGGTGATGACCGGCTCTTCGATCTGTTCGATCTCGCTTGGGTCGGGCCAGCGCGAGGGATTGTCCACCTCAATGACGGAGCCATCGGTGAGGGTGATTTTGTAACGGACGCCGGGCGCCGTGGTGATGAGGTCGAGGTTGTACTCGCGTTCGAGGCGCTCCTGAATGATCTCGAGATGCAGGAGGCCGAGGAAGCCGCAGCGGAAGCCGAAGCCGAGGGCGGCGGAGGATTCGGGCTCGAAAGAGAAGCTGGCGTCGTTGAGGCGAAGCTTCTCGAGTGCGTCGCGCAGAAGGGCGTGCTCGTGCGAGTCGACGGTGTAGAGGCCGGCAAAGACCATGCTTTTGATGTCTTCGAAGCCGGGAAGGGCGGTGGCGCAGGGGCGCTCGGGGTCGGTGAGGGTGTCGCCGACTTTGGTGTCGGCGACGTTCTTGATGGTGGCGACGAAGAAGCCGACTTCCCCGGCGGAGAGCTCGGTGAGCTCGAGGGGTTTGGGCGTCATGACGCCCATGGACTCCACGTCGAAGATCTTGCCGTTCGACATGACTTTGATCTTCTGTCCTTTGCGGAGGCGGCCGTTGATGATGCGGGCGAGCACGATCACGCCGCGATAGGCGTCGAACCAGGAATCGAAGATGAGGGCCTGCAGGGGAGCTTCGGGGTCGCCCAGCGGTGGCGGCAGCAGCGTGACGACGGCTTCCAGGATGTCGGCGACGTTGAGGCCGGTTTTGGCGCTGACGGCGATGGCGTCGTCGGCGGGAAGGCCCACCGATTTCTCGATCATCTCCTTGGTGCGCTCGATGTCGGCGCTTGGGAGATCGATCTTGTTGATGACCGGGATGATTTCGAGACCGTTGGAAATGGCGAGGTAGGCGTTGGCGAGGGTTTGCGCTTCGACGCCCTGCGATGCGTCGACGACGAGCAAGGCGCCTTCGCAGCTGGCGAGCGAGCGCGAGACCTCGTAGGAGAAGTCGACGTGCCCGGGGGTGTCGATGAGGTTGAGCTGGTAGAGCTCGCCGTCGTGCGCGCGGTACATCATGCGGACGGTGTGGGCCTTGATGGTGATGCCGCGCTCGCGCTCGAGGTCCATAGCGTCGAGCACCTGCGCCTGCATTTCGCGGTCGGTCAGCGAGCCGGTGAGCTCAAGGAGACGGTCGGAAAGGGTGGACTTGCCGTGGTCGATGTGCGCGATGATCGCGAAGTTGCGGATGTGCGATGGATCCATGCGGGGCGGGTCGAGCCTCAGAGACTTAGTTTAACACTCCATGGCCGGAAAGCCGCGGCCGGCACTACACTGTGAGCGCTGTCCAGGAGCACCGTGGTGCGTCGCTTCCTCCTCTTTGCGTTGCTGCTTATCGTGGCTGTTCCCGGGTGGGCATGCAGCTGCACAGGCCACGGTGGATGCCGGCCGGTGGGGCATCAGGACACGCTGTTTCTCGGCAAGGTGCTCTCGCGGGACAGCATCACGCTGCCGCCCGGCACAAACGGCATTCCGTTCGCGATCCAGAAAAATCTGTTTCGGATCGTCGTGATCGAGACCTTCGCGGGTCTGCAAAAAGTGGGGGAATCCATCACTATCGAGACTGGAAACGGCGGCGGGAACTGCGGCTACCCGTTCCGGGTCGGTGACACGTACCTGGTGGACGCGTACTCCGCGAAGGAATCGATTCAAGGGTATCTTGGGACGGGGATCTGCTCGCTCACAGGACCAGAGGTGGTGCGTATGCCGGAGCTGCGGCAGTTGCGTGCCTGGGCCGCTCATCAGCCGCTGCCGACCCTCACCGGAACAGTCGGCGTCAGCGCGGGTGGCGGGTTTGCCGATGAGGCTCATTTCCGCCCGCTGCCGGATATCGCGCTGGTCGTCACCGGCGCGGGCAGCCGGCCGGCGACGCAGGTCAAGACCGATGCGCAAGGCGTGTACACCGTTCCGTACCTCGCACCGGGCAAATACACGATCGAGCCCAGGCTGCCGGCGAACCTGAGCACGTGGCAAACGGAGATTGAGCAGAAGCCTTTTGAGGTCACTATTCCTGACGCGGCACCTTCGTCTGGGTCGGATGCTGCCACGCAGGATCGCGGGTCCGCCGACCAGGTCGCCTGCGTTCAGTCCATCGACGTGCTGCCCTCCGGCAGCATCTCCGGCCGGGTCACCGATCCAGAAGGTCGTCCCGTGAGGGGATTTCTCTCTACCGAGAATGTAGACAATTCCGGGGCCGGGCAGGGTGCGTCTGGCGAGACCGAGACGGACGGAACATTTACGTTGCACTTTCTTCCGAACGGCAACTACCGCCTTACATTGGTTCTCAACAACAACTTCCAAAAGCCCTGGTACTACCCGGGTACCTTCGATCGCACCCAAGCGCAGGTTCTGTCGCTCGATGACGGTGAGCACCGTGAGGATGTGCGCGTTCTTTACGTCCCGGAACATTCGCTTCCGTAGCTGGGAGATGCTGGTTGGGCGACAGAACTCGCTCTTCGGCCAGCTTCGCGCCTTACAATGGCTACGGACGATGGGACTAGTAACGGGATTGGGCAATGCGTGGCGGGGGGGGGGGGCTTTCACCCTGACTGTTCTCACAACGATGCTGGCAGGCTGCCCGGACGAGTCGACATCCGGCTCTCCCGGCAAGACTCCTCCGCAGGCAACTGCCCCTGCCGTTTCTGCCGCCCACGGTTCGCGTCCGGCTGCCGGGACGTCGGTCGCAAGTGCAGCGACTGCGCCGCAAGCCGCAAACACTCCAGCATCGGCTGATCCCGTGCGCGCGCAAAAGGTGCAGCAACTGATTGCGCAAGCGGAGCACTCGTATGCGAGCGGCGTCACCAACTACCGCGCGGGACGGCTCGATGCGGCGCGGGCTGACTTCGATTCCGCGGTGGATCTGATGCTGACCAGCGGCATGGATTTGAAGGCTGACCCTCAGCTGTCGGATGAGTTCGACCGGCTGCTGAGCCAGGTGAACTCGTTGGAGATGGCTGCGCTGAAACAGGGCAATGGGTTCTCGCCGCCAGTGGAAGAGACTCCGCTCGAAGCAACGGAAGATTTGACGTTTGCGCCGAATCCGGAGCTCGCGGCGAAGCTGAAGACGGAGCTGAATGTGACGTCGGATCTGCCGCTGGTGATCAATGATCAGGTGGCGGGATACATTGGCGTGTTCTCGACGTCGAGTTCGTTTCGCGCGCACATGGCTGCCTCGCTGCAACGCGTGGGCAAGTATCGCGGGCTGATCCAGGATGTGCTGCGGCAGGAGCAGGTGCCGCAGGATCTGATTTATCTGGCGGTGGCGGAATCTGGATTTCAGCCGCAGGCGATTAATCCGAAGTCTGGCGCGGGGGGCATGTGGCAGTTCATGACGTACACGGCGCCGGAGTATGGGCTGACGCGGAACAGCTACTTCGATTACCGGTTCGATCCGGAAAAAAGTACGCGGGCGTATGCGCGTTTGATCAAGAACTACTACCGTTTGTTTGGCGACTGGTACCTGGCGATGGCGGCCTATGACTGGGGCCCGCTCAACATCCAGCGGGTTGTGCAGCGGACCGGATACGCGGACTACTGGGAGCTTTACCGGCGCAACACCATGCCTGCGGAGACGCGTGACTACGTGCCGAAGATCTTGGCGGCTGTGATCATGGCGAAGAATCCGGAGCGG
Organism: uncultured Acidobacteriaceae bacterium; assembly: GCA_964249375.1. Taxonomy (GTDB): domain Bacteria; phylum Acidobacteriota; class Terriglobia; order Terriglobales; family Acidobacteriaceae; genus Edaphobacter. The sequence continues at coordinate 11,490 of CAXUCK010000018.1, read as the reverse complement.
TATGGGTTGGACAAACTTACGCCGAGTCCCCCGGTGATCTACGACACGATTTCGACAGACTACGGCATCGATCTGCAATTGGTGGCGGATCTTACGGACGTGAGCGTGAGCGAGATTGTCGCGCTGAATCCTTCGCTGCTGCGGCTGGCGACGCCGAACGACACGCCCTTCGATCTCCACATTCCGCCGGGCACGAAGGACGTCTACAACGAGCGGCTGAAAGAGGTTCCCGTGGATCGTCGTGGCAGCTGGCGCTTCCACGTGGCGCGGCAGGGCGAGACCCTGGAGTCGATCGCGGCGACGTTGCATGCGCACGCGGAGGAGATTGCCGAAGTGAACGGGTTCGCTCCGGGAACGGCGGTTGAGACTGGAGATGAGTTGGTGATCCCGGTGGCGACCGCTGCCAGTGTGAGCCGTCCGCAGCGGTATACGCCGCGGCGTGGAGAGACGCTGACCGCCATCGCTGACCGATTCAACATCACCGTTGCGGACCTGCGCCGATGGAACCACCTGACGTCGAACAACGCGCGGCCGGGCCGATCGCTTGAGGTTTCGGAGCCGATGCGTCTCCGGCCTGCGGCGTATGCGCGAGGGCGGTTCAACCGCCAGTCGCGCATGCTGCCCATGCGTTCGCGCCGAGGTGCCTCGGCAACGGCTCGGAGCAGACGTGGTGCGTCGTCTTCACACAGCGGCACACATGCGACGACGCGAAGTGCGCCGGCGCGCCGGCCTGCACAGACGCAGCGTCACGCTGCTCGATAAGCTTCCCTACACAAAAGATTCCTTGCTATCGCTGGCGCATGCATGCATGCTGTTGCTAGAATTCGTGCCGCTGGAGTATGCCTCAGAAACGGTGCAACGGGATTCAGCGCAACGTACGTCCAAGCGCACAGCACACGTGGTTGAGGGCGAGGGGGACAGGCAGGTATGAGCTTCGAGGATGAAACGATTCGGATGTATGCGGCAGCAGCAAAAGACGATGACGTCGAAGAGGACGATGACGTTGACGTGATCCTCGACGACGATGAGGACGACGAAGAAGAAGAGGTGCTGGTGACCTCGGACGATGATGAAGATGAGCTCGAAACGCCGGAAGAAGGTGACGGCGACGAAGAAGAGGCGGAAGACGACGGCGAGGATTACGGGACTGATGAAGAGGGCGGAGACGAGGGCCCGATTCCTGTTTCCGCGCACGCTGATCAGGTGGAAGATCGGGATGATCGCAAGGACGTGACCGACGACGAGCAAGGGATCGACCTCGACATCGACAACGAGCCGGACACCGACGACGCGGGGGACGACGAGGACCATCTGCTGCGGCGTGGGACACACGCTGAAGACGCCATGCTGGAGACGCTTCCGCCGACGCCGGTGGACATGTACTCGCCGGCTGACCGGCAGTCGATCCAGCCCCGCCAGAACGTATCGGAGGTGAGCGTGGGTGAGTCGCTTCGGGCGTCGCGCGCGGCGGCTGCAAAACGCAGCAGTGCGGCGCCGGCGAAAACGTCCGCTCCGGCGAAGAAGTCCGTTCCACCCGCAAAGAAGTCTGCTCCGGCAAAGAAGACCGCGGCACCCGTGAAGCGAGGCGCAAAGAAGGCTGCGAAGACGGCGCCGAAGTCAGCTGCGAAATCTGCGACGAAGGCAGCGCCCCCCAAGAAAGCTGGCTCGCTTTCGAAGAAGCCAGGGAGCAAGGCCATTTCTGCATCTGCCGCAACGAAGTCGAGTGCTCACCGCGGCGGGAGGGCCGCTCTGAAAGGAGCGGCCGGTAACAAGAGCACGGCAAGCACCAAAAAATCGCACACGAGAGGTACGACCTTGGCAACAAAGAAAGCAGCAACTCCCGCAAAGAAAGCGACACCGGCAAAGGCGTCCACCCCCGCCAAGAAGGCAGCGGCCCCTGCAAAGAAGGCCGCACCGGCGAAGAAGGCGTCCACCCCCGCCAAGAAGGCACCGGCGAAGAAGGCGACCGCGGCAAAGAAGAGCACGGCAACCAAGGCTACGAAGAGCACCAAGAAGTAGAAGTTATTCCAAAGGCAAGCAAAAACGCCCGAAGCTCTCTCGAGCCTTCGGGCGTTTTTGCGTCTGCTGGACGCTTACTTCTTTTGCGCGTCGAGCTCCGCGAGCACTTCTTCACTGTGATTGTTGACCTTGACGTCGGGCCATACCTTGACCACCTTTCCTTCAGGGGAGATCAGAAAAGTTTCGCGCTTGGCGTAGTGCACCGGACCCATCGACATGACGGGAACACCGTACGCATCGATCGCTTTGTGATCCGGGTCGGCGAGCAGTTTGAAGGTGAGATTGTCTTTGGTACAGAACGCCTTGTGGCTGTTTACGGTATCGAGCGACACGCCCAGCACGACCGCATTGGCGGCGTCGTACTTGGCCTGATCGCGCTGGAAGTTGTGAGCCTCGATCGTGCAGCCCTGCGTTTGATCTTTGGGGTAGAAGTAGAGGACCACCCATTTGCCCTTGTAGTCGGCAAGGGACACGGGCTTGTCCTCCTGCGAGGGCAAGGTGAAGCTAGGCGCAGTTGCGCCAGCAGCGATCGGGTCCGCGGCAAACGCGTGCAACGCGGGTCCGGCCAGCAGCGCGGCCAGCGCCGTCATCGAAAGTGCCTTGCGCATGGTGAGCTTCTTTCCTGTTCGGTGAGATGTACCGGCGACCGCGCGCTCCGCGCAGGCGTGGTGAGGACATTCTACGCTGCGTGGATGCACCGGTTATCTGCGGGTGCATACGTTGCCCGCGGGCAGGGCTACTGCACAACGACGGAAATGCCCGCGGTATCTGCTGCGAGAACGATTGCTTCGCGATCAAAGAGCAGAGTGCGTTCGGCTTCGAGCGCCAGGCAGGTTGCGCCTGCGTCGCGCATCGCCTCGATCGTGCGGATGCCCACAACGGGCACATCGAACCGCATGTCCTGGTTGGGCTTGGCGACTTTGACGACGGTCAGGGCTCGGGAGAGTGTTGGCTCCGCGCTGGTGTGGTCGATGGAACGGAACAAGTCTCCGGCTCGCGCGATGGTCGCGTCGGTGCCTTCCATGGCCTCCACCGCCACGCACGCACCGGCGGCGATGACCACGGTTTGACCGAGGTCATAAGTCGCAAGGGCACGGGCGACGGTGCGACCGTACGTGGCGTCAGCCTGCTCCGCAGCGCTAGGTGCACGATGTGTGAGCACGCCGGCGCGGGCCAGGAGAGGCTCCAGATATTCGGTTGAGCGAATGAGCTCAATGCCTTCATCGCCGAGCACTTTCGCCACTGCGCCGAGCAGCATATCGGTGGAGCGGGTGCGCAGGTTCAGAAGGAGCTTCGCGAGCCGCCAGTCCGGGCGGATGGAGGAGAAGATCTGCTTGTGCTTGACCTGGCCCGCCATGGTGGCGCGCGTCACGCCCTCGCGCTGGAAGGTTTCGATGAGCCGGGAAAGTTCGCCGAGCGACATCCAGTGCACATGCACGCCTGAGTCGGCGAGGGCGAGCGCGTCGATGGCAGGGTCTGTTTCTTCCCGGATCGCGGCGACCACAACGATGAGCCCGTGGGCTCGCGCGGCTTCGATGAGCAGAAAGGGAAAGCGGCCGTTGCCGGCGATCAAGCCCAGCTTGCCGACCGAAGGCGCGGCTTCGCTCACAGCACACCCTCCCACAGCCGCAGCTCCGCCCCCTGCGGGCGGGTTTCGACGCGGCTGGTGCGGTCCAGCACCATGGTGCGCCGATCGCGGACGTCATACTGGGGCCACGGCGGCAGACCGGCCGATGAGGGGGACTCACCGCGCACAAACGCTGCCCAGGCTGCGTGCATCTGCTGCGCCAGGGCAGTCTCCGCGGCGGCTTGGCCCTCCGGCTTGTCCCACACAAACTGCAGGTCCTCCGAGTGGTAGGCTTCGTCGGCAAAGCGCCCGGTGTCGCGAGAAACGTCGAGCCGGTACATCCAAGTCGAGCCGCCGGCACGCACGTGCGCATCGGCCAACCGGACGCTCGGGACCCAGTATTCCTCTGCCGTCACGGCACGGATGCGGCGCTGCTCGGGCGGCATTTCCGGGTAGATGGCGGGGTACTTCGCAAAAACCGCGTCGAAGGCCGGCAGGGGGAGATTTCCCAGGTCCCGCGCGGTTGGGTCTTTTTCGGGATGCGGTCCGAGGAAGAGCGCGCTCTCGTCCCGGTTGGACCCGATCAGAAGGCGTTTGCCGCGGGCCGAGCCCGCTGTGACCAGGTCGACGGGACGCGCTTTCAGATACTTGCCATCGACCTCTGACCGGAAGGGGAAGTGCATCTGCGAGGTGGCGATCAGCTGCTTTTGCGCTGCGATCAGATCGTCTGCCGACGCTGTCTTCAAGTCTGGCAGAAGGGTGCCCGTATTCGCGGAAGGATGCGATGTGCGCCACAACTCGGCGTACTGCCCTGATACATCCGCCGCGCTGGCCAGTGTGAGCACGCGTTCCCCGCCGCCGCTCTCCGAGATGGCGGAGTGGAAGAGGCTGGAGGCCTCCGGAAGCCCCATCAAGGCCGCGGTTGCCTTTGCGCCGGCAGATTCGCCGCCAACGGTGACTCGTCCGGGATCCCCACCGAACGCGGCGATGTTCGCCTGCACCCAGCGGAGTGCCTCGACGAGATCGCGCATGGCGTTGTTGCCGCTGCCCGCGTAGGCGTCGCCGAGCAGCGGCCCGAGATCCATGAAGCCGAAAACGCCGAGCCGATAGGCAACGGTGATCAGCACGATTCCATTGCGGGCGAACTCTTCGCCATCAAAGATGGGTGCGAAGGAGTTGCCGCCGGTGAAGCCGCCGCCGTGAATCCAGACAAAGACCGGCCAGGGTTTCGCGGGTGTGCTGCCGGCGGGCGGGGGCGTCCAGACGTTCAGGTACAGGCAGTCCTCACTTTGCGGGATCGTCTTGTCGCCTTCCTGCATGGCCGCGGAAGCGAAGTGCAGGGCTTGCCGCACACCCGTCCATGGCCGCCCGGGCAATGGAGGGAGGAAGCGCAGAGGTCCGACCGGGGGCTCCGCAAAGGGCACTCCCCGAAAGACGCGGACTCCGCTGGGGAGCACCTCGCCCCGCAGCTGCCCAAGCGGTGTTGAGACGACCGCGGTTGCCGGCGAAGTCTGCCCCAGAGCCGGAGGGAGACGTGTCGCAAGCGCCGCCGCTGCGCTCCATTGCAGGAAACGCCTGCGGCTGGGTGGGGCCGCGCCGGTGATCGCAAGGTGGGGAGGCGAGGGAAGGGAGCGCATAGGAGCCCAGTGTAGCGAGAGCGGATCAAATGACGCGAACCAGCGTCCGAGCTACTTGATGACCCCTCGCTCGCTGCGCGCGACAAAGTCCGCCAGGTAGGCCACGTGCTCCGCAGGCTGGTGCTGGAGCATCTGGCGCATGGCCGCGAGAGCGTCGGTGGTATTGAGCTTGGATCCCTTCAGGAGGCGATAGGCGTGCCGCAGTTCCTTGAGTTGCTCCGGCGTGAAGCCTCGCCGTTCCAGGCCGACTTTATTGAGGCCGTACGCGTGGTTGTTTCGTTCGATGGAGGTGAGCGAGTAGGGCAGCACGTCCTGCGTGATGGTGGTGCCGCCGCCGATGTAGCTGTACCTTCCGATGCGGCAGAACTGGTGCACGGGGCACAGCGCACCGACGGAGGCGAAGTCTTCGACGGTGACGTGGCCGGCCAGCGTGGCCGCGTTCGCGAGGATGCAGCTGTCGCCGATGGTTGAGTCGTGGCCGATGTGGGTGTAGGCCATGATCAGGCAGTCGGAACCGACCGACGTGACGCCGCCGCCGCCGGGGGTGCCGCGCGAGATGGTGACCGACTCGCGGATGGTGTTGCGGTTGCCGATTTCGAGTCGCGTGGGCTCGCCTTTGTACTTGAGGTCCTGTGGGGCGATACCGAGGCAGGCGAACGAGAAGACGCGGTTGTCGTCGCCCATGCGCAGATGCCCGTCGAGGACGACGTGACTGACGAGCTCACACCGCTCTCCCAGGACGACTTCGGGACCGACGGTGCAGAACGGGCCCACGGTGCAGCTTTCCGGGATGTGTGCGCCGGCCGCGACGAGCGCCATCGGGTGGATCGCCACGCGCCTACTCTGCGGCCTTCGCGGTCGCGGACTGAGGCGGCGTGCTCGCAGGCTCAGTGGACGAAGAAGGACCCGGCGCCGCCGGCTTGTCTGGCCGAGGCACCAGCTGGCAGGTGACCGTTGCCTCGCAGACGAGCTTGCCCTCGACGGTGATCGCGCCCTGCATCTTGACCATGCGTGAGCGCCAGTTCACGACGGTCACCTCAATGCGCAGCTGGTCGCCGGGCGTTACCGGGCGGCGAAACTTCGCGGCATCGATGCCGGTGAAGACCATCAGTTTGTGCTCGCGATCCGGGATCTCCGTCAACAGTAGAGCGCCGCCGGCCTGCGCGATTGCCTCGACCATCAGGACGCCCGGCATGATCGGATAATCCGGGAAGTGTCCCTGAAAATGTGGTTCGTTGAACGTCACGTTCTTGATGGCAACAATGCGTTGCTGCCGCTCCATCTCCACCACGCGGTCGATAAGAAGAAACGGGTACCGGTGCGGCAGGATCGCCATGATCTCGGTTATGTTGAGCGTTGTCCTGGGGGGTTCGAGGGTTGCGCCGCCAGATGCGGACGGTGGCTGCTCCGGGCTGTTCACGGGGTCACTCATGCAGCCCTGAGTATACCCGCGACGGCTGGCCACGGCGGCTATTGTTGCTGCTGCGCCGCCATCTGCTGGCGCGTCAGGGGCGGCGTCTGTTCGGGCAGCGCCTGCGCTTTTTCGACGAGGATGGACCAGTCTTCCGGCACGGGTAACTCCTGATCGAGCGAGAAGGATCCCTCGCCCGGCGTGACCTGCACGGCGACGCTCAGCTCGCTTTCCGCGCGGCCGCGAAACATGCCGTGGGTTGGCGGTACGTCCGCGTAATCGCGGCCGATGGCGGTGCGGATGTGCCGGTCTCCGGCGACCAGCCAGTTTGTGGGATCGAAGCCGACCCAGCCCAGCTGCGGCATGAGCGCCTCGACCCACGCATGCGTTGCCGAGCTTACGGATCGGTCGGTGTTGCTTTCCCCGTGGTAGAGGTAGCCGCTGACGTACCGGCAGGGGATGCGAAGTTTCGACCGGACCAGCGTAATCATAATGTGCGCGAAATCCTGGCACACGCCGGCGCGCGTGGTCAACGCGTCGTCGATCGGAGAATCCACGTTGGTCGACTTGGGTTTGTAAGCGAAGTACTCGTACATCTGCCGGTTCAGCTGCTGCAAGACCATCAGAGGATCGTCACGCCGGCGCACGTCAAAGTGGGCTGCCAGCTTGTCGAGCTCGGGCGTGGGCGTGGCGAACTCGCTCGGAAACAGCATTTCCCAGAAGTCGCCATCTTCGACCAGGGCATCGAGGTCGCGCCAGGCGTCCGGCGCGAGAAACGCGGGAATTTGCGGGGATGATTGAAGCTCCACCAGCGACTCTGCCACGATGACGAGCTGACCGTGCTGCACCGGGATGTCGAAGTGGTGAACGTGATTGGCGAGGTGGTCGCGATAGGAGAAAACGCGGCAACGCGGACTGACGGAGAGGTGAAACGTGAGGCAGCGCTGCCGCTCGTCCGAGCGCGGGTGCATGCGCGTTTCCATCATGCTCTCGCTCACGAGGTTGCTGTACAGAAACTTCGTCAGGTGGCGGATTGAGTAGTACATGGCTGCTCCTGTCGTGTGCGGTCGCGTTGACCCTAGCCGGCCAGCGCCATCTGGATGGAGTAGTCGACGTACAGCTCGTAAATGGTCTTGTGGATGTCGCGGCAGTGGATCTTGATGGTGTGGAGGAACGCGACGACGTCCGTGGCCAGGATCTCCGTCGCGCTCGCGTAGCTGAGTTGCGATTGCAGCCGCCCGGCAAGCCGGCGGAGCGGTTCGGCGCGGCTCTTCCCACTTTCGACCTGAATGGCTTCAAGTGCGGTTTGCAGGCTGTCGATGGAGAAGCGCAGGGAGTGCGGGAACTCTTCGTCGAGCAGGAGGAACTCAAAGACCTGCTCGGGCGTGAGGTCGGCGGTGTACACCTTGCAGTACGCCTCGAACGCGGTGGCGGAGCGCAACAGGCCCATCCAGTCGAGATACTCGTTGCCGTCGCCGATACGTTCGGGGGTGCGGAAGAGGTCATCGTGGTAGGCCTCGAGGAGCAGCGCTGTGGCGGAGGCGCGCTCGATGTACCGACCGACCTGGATGAAGTGCCAGCCTTCGCCATGGCTCATGGTGGAGTCGGTGACGCCCTGGAACTGGTGGACGGCCTCCATGACCTGCTGCAGGAATTCGCCGGGCTGCTCGGCGCCGGAGATTAAGGCCTCGGCATGCATATCGCTCTGCATCTCCGGCCGGGTCACCTGCAGATAGAGGGAATTGATGCGCTGCCATTGTTCTGTCGAGATCTGCTCGCGGACGTGCCGGGAATTCTCGCGCGCGGCGATGATGCAGGTGAGGATGGACGAGTCGAGGTCGGTGTCGAAGGTAAGGCATCGCGTGAGGGCGTAGGGGTTGCCGTCCCATTTGACGTCTGCTGGGCTGCCGAGCGCGAACAGAACACGCTGCCAGCGACGTTCGGCGCTCTCCGGGCCCTCGTCCAGCATCATGTTCAGGTTGACGTCCAGCAGACGCGTGGTGTGCTCGGCGCGCTCGAGATAGCGGCTCATCCAGTACAGGCTGTCAGCGACGCGGCTTAGCATGTGCTCTCCCCTTCACTGGCTCAAGACCCAGGTGTCTTTCGAACCGCCGCCCTGCGAGGAGTTCACCACAAGGGAGCCGCGCTTCAACGCGACGCGCGTCAGGCCGCCGGGGACGACGTTTACCTTGTCTCCGAACAAAACATAGGGCCGCAGGTCCACGTGACGCGGCTCGAGGCCGTCGCCGATAAGGCACGGTGCGCGCGAGAACGAGATGGTTGGCTGGGCGATATAGTTGCGTGGATCGGCTTCGATCTTGCGGGCAAAGTCCTCACGCTGTTCGGCGGTGGACTGTGGCCCGATGAGCATGCCGTAGCCGCCACTCTCGCCGACGGCCTTGACGACCAGCTTGTCGAGATTCGCGAGCACGTGCTGCCGTTCATTGGGCCGCGTGAGAAGGAAGGTTTCGACGTTCTTGAGGATGGGATCTTCGCTCAGGTAGTACTTGGTGATTTGTGGCACGTAGGCGTAGAGCGCTTTGTCATCGGCGACGCCGGTGCCGAAGGCGTTGGCGAGGGTGACGTTGCCCGCGCGATAGGCGTTGAAGAGCCCTGCCACGCCGAGGATGGAGTCAGAGCGGAAGGCGAGGGGGTCGATGAAGTCGTCGTCCACGCGGCGGTAGATGACGTCCACGCGCCGGAGGCCGCTGGTTGTCCGCATGTAGCAGACGTTGTCGTGGGTGACCAGGTCGCGGCCCTCGACGAGCTCGATGCCCATCTGCCGGGCGAGATAGGCGTGCTCAAAGTAGGCGGAGTTGAACACGCCGGGGGAGAGCAAGACGATGTTCGGATCTGGCCGGCCCTCGGGCGCGAGCGATCGGAGTGTGCCCAGTAGAAGCTGGGTGTACTGCTCGATCGGCCGGACGTTGTAGGTGCGAAACAGGTGCGGGAAGATGCGCTTCATCACGCGCCGGTTGGTGAGCATGTAGCTCACGCCGCTGGGCACGCGCAGGTTGTCTTCGAGCACCACGAACTCGCCGCTCTCGAGGCGGATGAGGTCGGTTCCGCAGACCGCGACGTAGACGTTGCGGGGAACCTGCAGGCCCATCATCTGGCGGCGGAAATGTTTGCAGCTGTAGACGACCTGGCGCGGCACGACGCCGTCGGCAAGGATGCGGCCCTCGTTGTAGATGTCCTTGAGGAAGAGGTTGAGCGCGGTAATGCGCTGCGTCAGCCCCCGCTCAACGACGGCCCACTCCGCGCTGGTGATGATGCGCGGAAGCAGGTCGTAGGGAAAGATTCGCTCGGTACCTTCCGCGCGCCCGTAGACGGTGAAGGTGATGCCCTGGTTGAGGAAGCTCAGGTCGGCGGCCTGTTTTCGCCTGCGCAGCTCATCGACCGACAGGGAGGAGAACTGCTCCAGCAACGGACCGTAATGCTCATGAAGCTCGCCCGGCGCCCGGAACATTTCGTCGTAGGCGTGGTCCAGGAGATAGTTCTTCAGCGCAGCTTGGTCGAGGTGGGACGCAGGCGTCGGTTGCATGGAGAAGTCTGAGTATAGCGGCAGAGCCGAGCTCTGCCCAGGAAATGCAGAGAGAGGCGCGCCAAGTGGAGGGACGTCGCTAAGGCATCGCCTGCTTTGCGATCTACCCGGATGAGAAACGGGCTTCTGTCCTGGACTTGCTTCGCTGCGCTGACTTATTACGCGGCTCGGCATCCGCTTCAAGGCCGTGCTCCCCGACAACGGACCGGCCTATCGCTCGCACGCCATGGTCGCCGTCTGCAAAGCCATGGGCCTGAAGCACCGCTTCACCCGGTCCTACACGCCTCGCACCAACGGTAAGGCCGAACGCTTCATCCAGACTGCCCTGCGCGAGTGGGCCTATGCCCGCTCATACAGCAGCTCAAACGAGCGCAGCCAAGAGCTTCGCCCCTGGCTGCACCAGTACAACTGCACAGACCTCATGCTAGCCTCGGTCTGTCACCACCCATCAGCCGATCAGCTCTCGATCAGAACAACCTGTTGAGACTCCACTTCTAGGCGGTATTCACATAAAGTCTTTGCTACTCGTCTGGAGTGTTGCACTTTGATTGTGGCGAGTCGATATGAGTTGAGCGGTGTGCCGTGGCAGCGATCAAGGACACGCTTCCGGGGCGAGTGGAGCACGTCCGCCGGACGGCGGCGGACAACCGTCAGTTCGTCAAAGCCGTGCTATGGGTGCTGCGGACCAGAGCGCGGTGGCACGATCTTCCGGAGCGTGACGGCAAAGGCAAGAGCTGCACACGCGGTTTATGCGCTGGGCCCCGGGCCGGCGTGTGGCAAGGGATCTTCGCCGACCTGGTGGCGGACAGAAGAACCAATACCTGATGATCGACTCGACGATCGTGCGGGCACACCAGCAAGCGGCCGCGGACCGCAAAAGGGACTCCGAACATCCGGCTCTGGGGCGTTTCCGAGGCGGACTGAGCACCAAGATCCACCTGCTAGCGGACGAAGCGGGTCTGCCAGTCGCCTTTCGCATCACGCCGGGGCAGGTCGCTGAATACGCCAGGTGACCCCTGCTGCTTGAGGGCCGCCACGGAAGCCGTAATCGCGGACAAGGCCGTGACTCCGCCGAGATCGTGGCCAAGGTGCACGCTTGGGCGCGGTCGCCGTCATCCCTCCGCGACGGCACTGGAAGACTCCACGACCCTACGACCGGGACCTCTATACAGCGCAACCGGCTAGAGCGATGCTTCAACCGGCTGAAGCACTTCCGCCGCTTCACCGCACGAGATTGCCGAACCACCGAAGCCTTCCGCTCCTGCACAGCACTCGCCTGCGCCTGGATCAAACTGCGGCCATATGTCGGTAC
>CAXUCK010000017.1:0-21244 GCA_964249375.1 uncultured Acidobacteriaceae bacterium | reverse complement strand
TGTTTTTGTTGTTTGTGTTTGGGGTGGTGGTCGCGGCCATGACGCGGATCGACATCGAGCCGGAGACGCGGGTGTATTCCGAGCAGTTGATGGAGGCGATTGTGGACCACCTGTGCCACATCTGGCCGGAACCGGACGACGGCATCTGGGAGGTGCGCGGGAAGCGGCAGCAGTTCACGCACTCCAAGGTGATGGCGTGGGTGGCGCTCGATCGCGCGGTGAAGCACCACGAAAAGTACGGTGGGCGGGGCGACGTGGCGAGGTGGCGAAAGAACCGCGACATGATCCATGCCGAGGTGTGTAAGAAGGGCTTCAACAAGCGCATGAACAGCTTTGTGGAGAGTTACGGGTCAAAGCGGTTGGACGCGGCGATGCTGCGGGCGGTGATGGTCGGGTTTCTGCCGCCGGAAGATCCGCGGATTGTAGGCACGGTCGAAGCGATTCAGAAAAAGCTGATGCGGGGTGGATTGGTGGAGCGCTACCAGACGGACGGGCAGGACGGCCTGAAGGGCCGCGAAGGGGTGTTTCTGCCCTGCTCATTCTGGCTGGTCATCAACCTCCATCTGATTGGCCGGCAGGCGGAAGCGCGGGAGCTGTACGAGCGTTTGCTGGGTCTACTGAACGACGTGGGGCTGGTTTCCGAGGAGTACGACCCGAAGCGGGGCGAGATGCTGGGGAATTTCCCGCAGGCCCTGACGCACATTGCGGTCGTGCATACGGCGCTGGCGCTCGATGGAGGATGGGGGCCGGAGCCGGCGGGCAAGTAGGGGCCGCACCTCCCGCCGGGTGCAACCCCGCAGGGTGGCATTGGGTCTAAAGAGACTCCGGACAGAAAGGGTTGTTTTGCTAGAACAAGGGTCACGCGCGCGTCGTATTCCGTTTGCCACGTACCGGCTTCAGCTTCACAAGGGATTCACGTTTGAGGATGCTTCGGCGATCGCGCCGTACCTCCGCGAGTTGGGTATCTCTCACGTGTACAGCTCGCCGTACCTGCAGGCGGCGCCTGAAAGCATGCATGGCTATGACGTGGTCGATCACCAGCGCGTGAATGCGGAGCTGGGCGGCCCCCAGGCGCATGAGCGGTTCTGCCGGGCTCTGGGCGAGGCTGGGTTGGGGCAGGTGCTGGACATTGTGCCGAACCATATGTCGCTGGGCCGGGAGAACCGGTTCTGGTGGGATGTTCTCGAGAACGGCAGCTCGAGCCGGTATGCCTCATTCTTCGATATCGACTGGGACCCGGCGGAAGAGCGTCTGCGCAACAAGGTGCTGGTGCCGGTGCTGGGCGACCACTACGGACGCGTGCTTGAGGCGGGGCAGATCCAGGTGGTGCGGCACGGGACGGAGTTTACGGTGGAGGCGGCGAGCCAGAGCTTTCCGGTTTCGCCGAACAGCTTGTCTGTGATTCTGGCGCGTGCAGCGGACTATTCCAAATCGGACGCGCTCAGCTTTGTCGCGGCGTCTTTTGCGCGGCTACCGGAGCCGGGAGGGTGGGATCGCCGGGCGATGCTGGCGCGCGACCGCGACAAGGTGGTGCTGCAGCGGATCGTGGGACGCATCTGCGAGGAGCAGCCAGCGGCGTGCGATGCCATCAACCAGGCTGTGCAGGAACTGAATGCGAACTGGGATGCGCTGGATGATTTTCTGAATCAGCAGCACTATCGCCTGGCCTTTTGGACGACAGCGGATCAGCAGCTGGGCTACCGGCGATTTTTCGATGTCAACACCCTGATCGGTCTGCGGATGGAGCGCGAGCACGTATTTGAAGAAACACATGCGCTGCTGATCGACTGGCTTCGCAAGGGAGTGCTGGATGGCGTGCGGGTCGACCACCCGGACGGGTTGCGCGATCCTCTGGAGTACTTCAGGCGTCTGCGTGAGCATGTGCCGGATGGCTGGATCATCGGCGAAAAGATCCTTGAGCCTGGTGAGTTTCTGCGGGAAGAGTGGCCGATTGAAGGGACGAGCGGGTACGACTTCATGAACGCCGTTGGCGGCGTGCTGGTGAGCCGCGAAGGGACTGAACGGCTGCGCGCCATCTACGGCGAACTGACGGGCGAGCCGACCGATTTCGTGGAGATCTCGCATGACAAGAAAATCAACGTAACCCAGGAGGCGCTGGGCAGCGACGTGAACCGGCTTACCAGCCTGTTTGTGCAGATCTGTGAATGCAATCGCAACCAGCGTGACTTCACGCGAACGGAGATCCGGCGCGCGATCCGGGAGGTGGCGGCGTGCTTCCGGATTTATCGGACCTATGTCATTCCGGAGCGGAACGAGATTACGGAGGAGGATCGCGCGGCGGTGCGGGAAGCGACGGAGTGCGCCAAAACGCATCGCCAGGACATCCACGCGGGGCTGTTCGACTTTATGCGGCAGGTGCTGACGCTGGAGGTGCGGGGCAAATGGGAGTCTGAGTTCGTTTTGCGCTTTCAGCAGTTCACCAGCCCGGTGATGGCGAAGGGGGTTGAAGATACGGCGTTCTATTGCTTCAACCGCTTGCTGGGCCTGAACGAGGTGGGCAGCGACCCGGGACATGACGGTCTGACGCTCACCGAGTTCCACGCGTACCAGGCGAAGATGCAGGGGACGCATCCGCAGACCATGACCACGCTTTCGACGCACGACACCAAGCGGAGCGACGATGTGCGGGCCCGGCTGGCTGTGCTGTCGGAGATGCCGGAGGAGTTTGCCCAGACAGTGCGCGCGTGGATGGAGCGGAATGCGCGCTACAAGGCAGGTGATTTGCCGGACCGCAATACGGAATATTTTCTGTACCAGACCATGGTCGGTGCCTGGCCGCTGACGCCGGAACGCCTCCATGCGTACATGCAGAAGGCGATGCGGGAGGCCAAGCAACAGACCACATGGGTGGCGAACAACAAAGAGTACGAGGACGCGCTTGACCGCTTTATCGACAGCCTGCTCGCGGATCGGGCGTGGTGCAGCGACCTCGAAGCGCTCGTGCGGCGGGTGCGGGACTCTGGCCGCACCAATTCCCTTACGCAGACTCTGGTGAAGTACACCTCGCCAGGCGTGCCTGATTTGTATCAGGGATCGGAGCTTTGGGATCTGAGCCTGGTGGATCCGGATAACCGCCGGCCGGTGGATTATGATCTGCGACGCCGGCTGCTGACCGAGATGCGTGGCATGTCCGCGGAGAGTGTGCTGGAGCGCTGGGATGACGGTCTGCCGAAGCTGTGGACGATTGTCCATGGGCTAAAGGTACGGCGGGATTTGCCGCGCAGCTTCGGACCAGAAGGCGCTTACGAGCCGATGGAAGCGACCGGGAGCAAGAGCGAGCATGTAATCGCGTTTGTCCGTGGAGGCGACGTGGTCACGGTAGCTCCGCGGCTGCCGCTGACGCTCAACGGCGATTGGGGCGACACGCGTCTTACGTTGCCGGAAGGTGTGTGGCGGAACCGCTTGTGTGGAGACGTGCTCGACGGTGGAGAGGTCCGCATCAGCAGTTTGCTGAAGGGTTTTCCGGTTGCGCTCTTGGTAAAAGAATAAGGGAGAAGATGAGCGATGCATGAGTTCAAGCTGTGGGCGCCGAAGGCTCGCAAAGTGCAGGTTGTGGTGAGCGGCACGGCGACCCCGATGACGCGGGTGGAGGGTGGCTGGTGGCGGGGCACGGTGGCCTCGGCAACCTGGGGTGACGACTACGCCTATCTGCTGGACGACGATCCGATTGCGCTGCCGGACCCGAGGGGAATGGAAGCGGCCGACGGCGTGCACGGGCCGTCGCGGCTCTATGACCAGAAGGCGTACGTGTGGCACGACGAGAACTGGCAGGGGCATCCGCTTTCCGCGGCGGTGATTTACGAGATGCACGTGGGGACCTTTACGGAGGGCGGTACCTTCGACTCGGCGATCGAGCGGCTGCCGTATCTGCGGGACCTCGGCATCACGCATATCGAGGTGATGCCCGTGGCGGAGTTTCCCGGCGAGTTTGGCTGGGGCTATGACGGTGTTGGGCTCTTTTCCGTCACAAGGATCTATGGTGGGCCGGACGGGCTGAAACGGTTCGTCGATGCGTGCCACCAGCACCGGCTGGCGGTGGTGCTGGACGTTGTGTACAACCACTTCGGGCCGGTGGGCGCCTATGCCAACCGGTTCGGTCCTTACCTGACCAACAAGCATGCCACGCCGTGGGGCGATGCGGTGAATTTCGAGGAGGGCGGCAGTGACGAGGTGCGTCGCTTCTTTGTTGACAACGCGCTGATGTGGTTTCGCGACTTCCACTGCGACGGTTTGCGGCTGGATGCGACGCACGAGTACATGGATCGCTCGGCGATCCACTTCATGGAGCAGCTCTCGGCCGAGGTGGAGAACATGTCCGCCATGGTGGGGCGGCAGTTGGTTCTGATTGCCGAGAGTGACCTGAACAATCCTGACGTGGTGCGACCGCGCGAGGCGGGTGGCTACGGCATGAACGCGCAGTGGAGCGACGATCTTCACCACTCGCTGTTTACCGTGTTGCAGGAATCGGAGCGGGGAACGGGCTACTACGACGATTTCGGCTCATTCGATCTGCTGGCGAAATCCATCCGCAGCATCTTCGCCTACGACGGCCAGTTTTCGGGGTACCGGGACCGGTCGCACGGGCGGCCGGTTGATGGTCTCTCCGCGCACCACTTCATTACCTTTATTCAGAACCATGATCAGATCGGCAACCGCGCGATCGGAGATCGGCTGGAGCACCTTATCGGCATGGAGCGGGCCAAGGTGGCCGCCGGCCTGGTGATGACCCTGCCTACCCTGCCCATGCTGTTCCAAGGCGAAGAGTTTGCCGCCTCCGCGCCGTTTCAGTATTTCGCGCACCACGACGACCCGGAAATGGCGCGGGCGGTTTCCATGGGCCGTAAGAAGGATTTCGCCTGCTTTGGCTGGAATGAGGACGAGATCCCGGATCCCGAGGCGAAGGCCACCTTTGAACGGTCGAAGCTGAACTGGAGCGAGTTGGGCGAGGGCAAGCACGCAGAGATGCTGGATTGGACGCGCAAGTTGATCCGCCTCCGGCATAGTTCACTCGCGCTGAACGACGGCGACCGCGGGCACACGAAGGTGGAGTTTGACGGCGAAGAGAAGTGGCTGCTGATGGTCCGAGGTCTTGTGCGCGTAGCCCTGAACCTGGGGACGGACGCGAAGAGCTTTGCGATTCCGGACGGGGCCAGACTGCTGCTGTCATCGAACGCGTCCGTGAGGGAAAAGGATGGGCAGGTGGTGCTGCCGCCCGACACGCTGGCGATCTTGTCTTCTGAGGAGATGTAGGGGAAAGCGGCGGGGGAGCATGCCACTGCTTCGACTGCTTTGCCGATGAGATCGAAACTTTCGGCAACGACGTGCCGTCATTGTGATCGAACGCAGCCTGTGGAGGCCGACGGGAGAACTCGCCGGCAAGGATCTTCGATGTTCGAAATGCATGTCGTACTCCGATGGTGTGTCGCCGCGGCAGGGATGGCCGGCTCCTGCCTGCTTCCCCCTGCCGCGGCGCGAGCACAGGCAGCCTCGACCGCGGCAAGCGCGCCGGCGCAGGCGGTGTCGCGTCAGCGTGGGACGGTGAAGGCGATCTCGGGCTCGACCCTGACACTCACCACCGATGATGGGCACGAGATGGCGGTGGCGGTGACGCCGAATGCAAAGATTCTGCAGCTGGCGCCCGGCAGTACGGACCTGAAGTCCGCGCAGCCGATCGCTCTCGAGGACGTGACGGTGGCGGACCGCGTGCTGGTGATCGGGGCGGCCGGGAGCGACGGATCGAGCTTCCAGGCGGGTCGCGTCATTCTGATGAAGTCGACCGACATTGCGGCGAAGCACGCGCGCGAAGAGGCGGATTGGCAGCGGCGCGGATCGGGCGGCATTGTGACGGCGGTGGATGCGGCGACGGGAACGATCAGCATTTCAGCGCGGGCGCGGACGATCGCGGTGAAGACCACCGCCAGCACCATTTACCGACGCTACGCGGGCGATTCGGTGAAGTTTGAGGACGCCAAGCTTGGCACGCTCGCACAGATCGAGCCGGGAGATCAGGTGCGTGTGCGCGGGACCCGCTCCGCGGACGGTGGAAGCCTGGATGCCGATGAGATTGTGAGCGGGCGTTTTGAAAACCTGTCGGGAACGCTGACGGCGGTGGACGCGAGTGCCGGGACGGTGACGCTGCGGGACTTGGCGACGAAGAAGCCGATGACGGTGACGCTTACGGCGAACTCGGCGATCCATGTGCTTCCTCCTGAAGCGGCGGCAGCGGCTCTGGGCGCGGGCGCACGATCCCCTGGGTCCGATTCCGGATCGGCGGGAAGGCCAGCGACGCAGCCGGGGAGTTCCGCGTCCACGACGCCAGCCGGATCCGCGCCAACGCGTGAGGGGACGCACCGCTCCGGTGGGGATTTCTCGCTGATCGTGGCGCGTCTGCCGCAAGTATCGATCTCTGATCTCCATACCGGCGATGCGGTGTTGATCGTCGCGACGCCGGCCTCTTCGGGGAGTTCGACGGTGACCGCCATCACGCTCGTGAGCGGGGTGCAGTCGCTGCTTTCGGCTGCGCAGGGCAGTGCGCCGGCGGTGACACTGTCTCCCTGGAGTCTCGGCCAGAATGGCGCCGAAGGGGCTGGCGCGCAGTAAGCGACTTTTGCAAGCAGCCTTGAACGGCTGATCTAGGAGTTTT
Organism: uncultured Acidobacteriaceae bacterium; assembly: GCA_964249375.1. Lineage (GTDB taxonomy): Bacteria > Acidobacteriota > Terriglobia > Terriglobales > Acidobacteriaceae > Edaphobacter. The sequence goes on along the minus strand of CAXUCK010000017.1, from coordinate 14,580 downwards.
GGAGTTTCGATGGTCTTCCGTGTTTGCTCGCAATCTGTCCTTGCCCTGGGTGTTCTGGTTGGTGGGGCTGCCTGCGTTGCTCCTCCGGTTCGCGCGCAGCAAACAGCGGGGGCCGCTGCGCTTCGCGGAACGGTGGTGGATCCGGATGGCGCGGTGATCCCCGGAGCGACCGTCACGCTGACGCCGGCATCTGGAAGTGCACGCATCGTCAAGTCCGGCGAAGATGGAACGTATGCGCTGACGGGCGTTGCGCCGGGCGTGTATTCCGTGACGGTGACGATGCCGAACTTTGCTAGTTTCGTCCGGCAGGGGATGCGCCTGATGAGCGGACAGCAGATGTCGCTTGATGTGAAGTTGATCGTGCAGGCGCAGTCGCAACAGGTGCAGGTGACAGCGCAGGACACCCAGGTGGGGGTTGATCCGGAGAGCAATGCGAGCTCAACCGTGCTGAAGGATAAGGATCTGGACGCGTTGTCGGACGACCCGGACGAGCTCTCGTCGGAGTTGTCCGCGCTGGCAGGACCGGCAGCGGGGCCGAACGGCGGACAGATCTACGTGGATGGTTTCACCGGCGGACAGCTGCCGCCGAAGTCCTCGATTCGCGAAATCCGTGTGAATCAGAATCCGTTCTCGTCGCAGTACGATCGGCTCGGGTTCGGACGGGTTGAGGTTTTCACAAAGCCCGGCACGGACAAATATCACGGCAATTATCAAATCAACGGCAATGATTCCAGCTTCAACACGCAAAACCCTGTGTTGAACAGCTATTTATCGCCGGGACAGTCGCCGATTGCACAGCCGCCGTATTACACGGTGCTGATGTTTGGCAGCGTCACCGGGCCGATCAGCCGCAAAGCCTCATTTAACCTTTCCGGGTCGCATCGCAACATTCAGGACAACTCCATTTTCAACGGGACGATTCTGACACCGGCGGGAAACGTTGGCGCGAACGGATCCGCCACGGTGTGCACACCCGGCGAGGCCAACTGCACGGCGCAGCAGCTGCAAACCGCGACGCACTATCCCCAGGTTCGAACGGACTTCAGCCCGCGGCTGGACCTCGCGATCACCGACAGCAATACGCTCACGATGCGCTACCAGTATGAGCAGAACGACCAGCTGAACGCCGGTCTGGGTGGATTCAATCTGCCGTCGACCGCGTACAACCTCACGAGCAATGAGTCCGAGTTGCAGATGAGCGACACGCAGATCGTCAGCCCGCGGGTGATCAACGAAACGCGCTTCGAGTTTTCGCGCGACCGCAGCACACAGACCGCGCAGAGCTTTGCGCCAACGGTGAATGTGCAGAGTGCGTTTATCACCGGCGGATCGAGCAGCGGAACGATCTCCGATCACCAGGAGCACATCGAAGTCCAGAACTACACCTCGGTGCAGCTGAAGAAGAACTTTCTTCGGCTTGGGGGACGGCTGAGAACCACGCGTGAAGCCAACAACATCACGTCGCTGACGAACGGCTCGTTCAACTACGCGAGCCTTTCCAACTACGAAGCGAACAATGTTGAGAATTTCAGCATTATCCAGGTCAACGTTCCCAAGGTGGAGGCGCGACTGACCGACCTGGGGGTGTACGCCGAGACGGACTGGAAGCCGCGGCCGAACCTGACCGTCAGCTACGGCATTCGGTACGAAACTCAGAACGCGCTGAACGAACACCACGACATCGCACCGCGCGTATCGTTCGCGTACGGATTAGGGAATAAAAGCAATCCGCGAACGGTGCTGCGCGGCGGCTTTGGCATATTCTACGATCGCTTTCAGCTGAACAACCTGCTCACCACGTACCGTCAGAACGGCATTAATCAGACGCAGTACACGTTCAGTAATATCGGGACCACGGGGTGCTCGCCGACCGACGTTGCTGCCTGTCTGGCAGGAGCCGTTCCAGGCGGAAACACGACCTACACCAAGGCCCCAAACCTGCGCTCGCCCTACATCATGCAGACAGCAATCGGCTTTGATGAGCAGCTGTTCCGTGGCGGCACCGTAAGCGTGAACTACCTCAATTCAATTGGGGTGCACGAGTTTCTCAGCCAGAACATCGCGGCGATCGACAGAAGCTATTCGGCTACGAACACCGGTCTACCGGTCAGCGACCAGTTTCAGTCTGAAGGTGTGCTGCACCAGAACCAGCTCAACACCAACTTCAACATTCGAAAGAAGCGCTTGTCGTTGTTCGGATGGTATGGCCTGAACTGGGCGAACGCGGACACCTCGGGGCCGAACTACTTTCCCTCGATCCCCGGCCACATCGGCGCGGACTACGGGCGGGCAGCGTTCGCCGTGCGGAGTCGCCTTTTCCTGGGCGGAAACGCGACCCTTCCGCACGGTATTTCGTTGAGCCCGTTTGTTCTGGCGCAGTCCGGGAACCCTTACAACATCACCACCGGCTCGGACGAAAATGGCGACAGCGTGATCAACGATCGACCCACATTTCTGCCTGGCCGCAACTCCGCCAGCTGCACGGACGCGAGTACCTTCGCCATCCCGGCGGCGGGAACCTCCTACACGCCGATTCCGATCAACTACTGCACGGGACCGGCACTCTTTACGATGAATCTGCGCGCGACAAAGGCATTTGGGATCGGTCCGAAGACGGGCGAGAGCGCCAACGCCCAAGGTGGCGGGCCTCCAGGTGGAGGCCCTGGTGGGCCCGGTGGTCCGCGGGGCGGTGGCGGCGGTCGTGGCGGACCGGGTGGTCTGAACGGTGGAGGCGGCGCCAGCACGGGCCACAAGTACAGCCTGCTGCTTGGGGCGCAGTTGCAGAACGTGTTCAATCGGGCCGACTACTCGACGCCGGTCGGCGTGCTGACTTCGCCCCACTTCGGGCAGTCCCTCCAGTTGACCGGACCGCCGTTCACAGCGAACGCTGCGGTTCAGCGTCTGCAGTTGACGGCTTCGTTCAACTTCTAACGAGGTGGGGGCGCCAGGCGGCGAGCCCTATGCCGAGGACAGCCTAGCGAGCGCTTCCGCCAGGACCTGCGTGCCCAGCGCAATGTGCTCGGGCGCTGCGAACTCCTCCGGTCGATGACTGATGCCGCCGCGGCAGGGGATGAACAGCATCGCAACCGGCGCAATGCGGGCAAGGAAGAGCGTGTCATGGTAGGCGCGGCTGACCATTGGCATGGCGTGCACGTGCAGCGCTGCGGCGACCTGCTCGAGAACGCTGAAGATCTCTGGTGAGGTGTGCACGGGGCTGTCGGCGTTGATCTGCTGCTCGGCAATGGTGACTCGACGGCTCTCCACAATGCGTAATGCCTCGTCGCGTACGGCCCGCATGACCGACTCGCGCCGCTGCGGATCGGTATCCCGTACGTCCACTTGCAGCACCACGCGACTGGGAACGCTGTTGACCGCTCCGGGATGCACCGTGCAGGTGCCGACGGTCGCGACGGTGTCGATGGCGCCGGTCGCTAGGGCGCTGCGCTCCATGGCGAGGATGAGCTCCGCGGCAGCGCAGAGGGCGTCCCGGCGATCTGGCATCAGTAATGCTCCCGCATGACCGCCGTGACCCTCAACCGTGAAGCGGTAGCTTGCAGGGGCGGCGATCGCGGTCACGATGCCGAGCGGCACGCCGGCTTGCTCCAGCAACGGTCCTTGCTCAATATGTAACTCAACCCAGGCGCTGTAGTGGTCCTTCCGCAACGGCACGGAGCGGAGGTCGCCGATGAAGCCGGCAGCAGCGCGCACTTCGTCCAGCGGTCGATCATCGGCGTCACGGAGCGTCCCACCTGCCTCCGGCGCGAGCGCACCGGACAGCAGCCGACTTCCCAGGCAACCGATGCCGAAACGCGTCGGCTCCTCCGAGGTGAGCAACAGGAGTTCGATCGAACGCGTGGGACGGAAGCCGGCGCGCTGCAACGAACGGATCGCTTCGAGCCCACCCAGCACGCCAACGGTGCCGTCGAACATGCCGGCATGCGGGATGGCGTCGATGTGAGACCCGGTACCGATGGCGGGGAGATGGGGATCGGAACCTAGCCAGGTGTAGAAGGTGTTGCCCACGGCGTCTTCGCGCACGCGGAGGCCGGCCTCGTGCGCCAGCTGCCTGAGCCAGGCGCGCGCCTCGAGGTCTCGCTCGGTGAAGACGACCCGGGTTACCGCCGTGCCCTGTGCAACCGGCTCCGCATCCGTGATGCGTGCGAGCGCCGCGAGCTCGGCGGTGAGGCGGTGCGCGTCGATTGTGACACCCACAAGGCCGCTCACCGCGCCGCCGCCAGGGCGCCCGCGATGGGGTGGCGGTTCCAATCCTTGTAGATGAGGTACTTCGCCGGCTGCCGACCGAGCGCGCCGAACCACTGCGGGCAGAAGGCGCCCATCCAGATGAAGTCGCCCGCGCGCACCGGGTACCAGCACTCGCCGAGACGATAGATGCCGCCGCCCTCGAGCATCAGCAGGCCGTGCTCCATGATGTGAACTTCCACCTGCGGAAGCGAGGCTCCGGGCTGGTAGGTCATCGTGTTCACGGCGAAATCAATGCCGGGCGTCTCTGGCAAGAGCGTGCAGACCTGGAGGCCGGGGTCGCCCGCGAACGCAGCCGACCGAAGTTGTTGTTCTTCCCCGACGACGACGGAGGCCGGTGCGGCAGGCGGAACGGGTGCTCGTTCAATCACCGCGACGCGGGTTCCGGCAGCGGCATGGAGTGTGTGCTCCTGGCCGGGGCCGCAGTAGGCAAAGCCGCCCGGTTGGAGCGGAGAAGCAGGTGCCGCGGAACGGTGAAGGTGCACATTGCCCGCGAGCACGTACACGAAGCGCTGCAGTCCCGGGAGGCTTTCGAGCACGCCGCCGGAGTCGCTGAATTCCGCCGTGTACTGGGCAAAGCTGCAGCCGGACGACGGTGCGGCATGGACCACAGCGACGCCGCCCCGCAGACAGGGAAGCGGCGTGCGCACGAACGTGTCCGGCGTTTGCAGCCGGTGATCGTGCCGGTTGCAACTCCGCGTATTGCCCAGATCATGCATGGGTCAGCTCCGTCGCGGGCGTGGCAGTCTTTCCGTTGTAGGTGCGCAGGCAGCGGACAACGGTAGCCAGGGCGTCCGCCACATCCCCCGGCAGCACGGATTCATCCGGGTGGTGACTCAGACCTCCCGGACTCCGCACGAAAAGCATGGCCGCAGGGACGCTCCCCGCGAGGATCATGGCGTCATGCCCTGCGCCGCTGGTCAGACGCGGTGGCGCTTTGCCCGTTGCGTCCGCCGCAGCGCGCATCACCTGTGCGCTGAGATCCGGGTCCATCGCCACGGCACTCTGGTTCAGATCGAGCTGACCGGTTACGGTTACATTTCGCTTTGCGGCCGTGGCGCGGGCCAGGTCAAGCATGGCGAGCACCGCCTCCGCGCGGATTGCGTCGTCCCTGTGGCGCACGTCAAGCGTGGCGGTCACGTGTCCCGGGATGATGTTTCCGGCCCCGGGATGCGCTTCGATGCGGCCGACGGTCGCGACCAGACCGGCGCAGCTGCGTCCACGATCCTCTACACTCACGATCCACTCCGCGGCCGCTGTTAGCGCATCCTGACGCAGCGCCATCGGCGTCGTTCCTGCGTGATTGCTGCGGCCGCGGAAGTGCACGGTATACCGGCTCTGGCCCGCGATGGCGTCCACGACGGCGAGCGACTGGTCGAGACTTTCGAGCACAGGGCCCTGCTCGATATGCACCTCCAGGTAGCCGGTCGTCTCCGGCGCCAGCGCGGTCGGCGCTGCCGCATCCACACCAAAATTTGTCAGAACCTGCGCGACTGAGATGCCGTCGCGATCGGTCCACGCAAGTGTCTCCGTCGCGCGTCCCACGACGGCAAGACTGCCCAGAAACGGCCGGCCAAAGCGAACGCCCTCTTCTTCCGAAAAGGCGATGACCTCGAGAACGAATGGCAGGGTCTCGCCTCGAAGCGCCTCCGCGGCCTCGATCGCAAGCACGACGCCAAGGATGCCGTCGAAGGCTCCGGCATTCGGCACCGTGTCGAGATGGGAGCCGATCAGCAGCCTGGGTGCGTCCGCCCGGGGCGGCGAGGATTCGCCACGCAGGTTGCCCATCCCATCCACACGGACCGTCAGGCCTGCCGCCTGCATCCATCCACGCACCTGTTGCTGTACGGCCCTGGCGGACGGGCAAAGGAAAGGTCGCGTCGTCGCGCCGGCGACCTCGCTGTGCAGGGCCAGAGCGGAGCATCGAGCAAGAATCCGCTCCGCGCCCGCGGCTGCTTCTCCGGCCGTCATGCGGTTGCGCTCCGCTGCACCCGCGCTTCGATATAGCCGTGCGGTTCTTCCGTTGGCACAAAGATCTGGTTGGGATTGTTCTGGCCAAAGCGGGAAAGATCGACCAGAAGCGCATGCCGATTGGGCAGGGTTAGGTCGATCGCGTCAATCTCCGCGCAGGCGTGCAGCGCCGCCTCGCCCATAGCAAACAGCGTCTGCTGGGCGGAGCGGCTGTTGTGCCCGGCAAAGGCCGCCAGCATGGCTTCGCGGATCTTCCCTCGCAGGCGATCGAAGTTCCCGGTGCCCGCGCGGTAGGTCCAGCTCGCCCGCATCGCCGTGCCCAGCAGGCGATCCGCCGTCTCCGGCAACGTGGTCAGATCATCGCGCAAAAATCCCTCGAAACCGGAACGGGCGGTCTTCAGCAAAACGAGGTTTTCGAATCCCGAGGTGATCGTAAACTCCCCGCCCTGTGACCGGGACACTTGGGTGGTCTGCCGCTCGCCGCTGCCGTGCATGAATGTGCTGGGATGCGGCTCGCCGGCAACGCTCAGGCGCTTCCACAGATCACTCTTAATCTCGACCTCAGCGGAGCGAACCTGGGCGTTGCGGCCCAGGAGAAAGTCGACGAGCTCCTTCGCAAACTCCTCCATCGTCCTCGACGAACTTCTGCGCGCGAGCGAGTAGACGGTGTTCTTCATCGTGTCGGTGGGCAGGACGTTGCTGTTGTCGCCCGTCGTGTGGGTCGCGTCGAAATCACCGCGCAGCAGCACCTGCACGGTCCAGTCGAAAACCTCGTGTGCCGCCTCGTCGCGCAGCACCTTGAGCAGACGCACGCGGGCTTTGCCGTATCGGTTTTCTCCGAGTTCGATGGTCATGCGATCAACTCCCCCGGTAGGTGGTGTAACTCTGTGGCGTGAGCAGCAGCGGCAGGTGGTAGTGCAGCTCACCTGCCCGCACCTCGAAGCGCACCTCGACCTCGGGAAACAACGTTTCCGTGCCGAGACTGATGAAGTACGCGCCGGTCGCAAACCGGAGCCGGTAGATCCCCGGAGCCGCGGGCGTATCACGCGGCAACAAGGCGGCTGCCCGCCCATCCGCATCGGTGGCGGTCTGCGAGAGCAGGTCCCACTCAGTCGCCGCCCTGCGCTCGAGAGCGACCGCGACGCCGGCAGCGGGCAGACCCAGCGCGGTGTTCAGGACGTGAGTGGAGACGCCCATCAGCGCGCACTCTCTCCGAGCCACCGTCGCAGGCGCAGCTCCGTGATGCGGCGTTGCTCCTCGGCGGCGATGCGCAGTTCCGTGTCGGCATCGTTGCCAAGGCGCTGTTCCAACTCCATGAGAATTTGCGGGGCGCTCTTGCCGCTCGCGCAGACGAGAAAGATGCGGCCGAAGCGTGCTTCGTAGCGGTGATTTGCAGCCGCGAGGCGATCCGCTGCATCGGGCGTTGCGGCAGACCGCTGCTCCTCGGCGGACCAGGCCCCGGACTGTTCGGTCGCGTGCTCGACGGCCTTGCGCTCGCCAATGCGCGGGTGGCTCTCAAAGGCCTCCTGCCAGTCGTCTGCAGGCAGCCTGCGCCAGACCTCAGCCGCGAGCTCGAGCATCTGCTCGGAGGTTTGGATCGGCCGAAGCGCCGCCAAGCGCTGCGCCCACGCCTGTGATCCGCAGCAGGGCAGGATGTCCTGTGCGGCTTCGTCCGGCGAGCGTGCATTCCAGTGGACCAGCGCGTCCTCCATGCGGCCTAGCATACCCTGCGCTCGCGTCCGCGCGGCCCGCCCGAAAACCCGCGCTCGCTCCAGACCACGTCACCACGAAGGTACGTCGTCTTCACGCGCCCGCGCACGCGCCCGCCGACGTAAGGCGAAATCGCATGCCGGAAGTGCAGGTCCTCCGCCGTGACCGTCCACTCCTCCTCCATGGCGAAACGGACAAAGTTCGCCTCGCGCCCCGCAACCAGCGTCCCGGCCAGGCCATCCATGCCGGCGAGCCGGGCAGGCTCACGGCTCATCCATCGCACAAGGTCCTCAAGGCGGTGCCCGCGCCTGGCGGCCTCCGTGTACATCACCGGCAGCGCCACGGAGAGACTCGCGATGCCGCCCCACGCGCGATCGAAACGGCCCTCATCGAGGTGCTTCATGGCAGGCGGCGAGGGGGAGTGGTCGGTCGCAACCAGGTCGATCGTGCCGTCCGCAAGCGCCTGCCACAGCAGATCCCGGTTGGCAGCGCCGCGAATCGGCGGGGCGCACTTCTTCAGCGTGTCGCCGTCCGCGATCTCTTCAGCGGCAAACGTCAGGAAGTGCGGGCACGTCTCCACCGTAAGCGGCAAGCCCTCGGCCCGCGCGGCACGAAGTTCGGGCAGGGCCAGCGCTGTCGACAGATGCACAATGTGTAACCGAAACCGGTACATGCGGCAAAGCCGGAGCAGAAGCCGGATGGCTTCGAGCTCTGCAGCGTCCGGGCGCGACGCCAGGTAGGTCTGGTAGCGGCGCCAGTCCGCCCGTTCGAGCACGGCCCGAGCCTCGTCGACGGGACCGGCAAGCTCCGCATGCACCAGCAGCGGCAGGCCGAGCTCCGCCAGGGTAGGGAGCGCCCGTTCGAGCTCGGCGGCATCGATCTCCGTGAAGCCGTCGCAGCCCGGATAGATGAGGAAACATTTGAAGCCCGGCACACCCGCCTGCGCCAGCGGCCGGAGATGCGCCTGATTGCCGTTCACGCATCCGCCCCACGGCGCCCAATCCACCCAGCACTGGCCGGCGGCCGCGGCGCGCTTCGCTTCCAGCGCCCCCACGGTGGTTGTCTCCGGCAGGCAGTTCAGCGGCATATCCAGCAGCAGGGTGTACCCGCCGGCGGCCCCCGCCCGCGTTGCGGTGGCGAAGCCTTCCCATTCGGTTCGCCCGGGCTCGTTGATGTGCACGTGCGCGTCCACCAGGCCGGGCAGCAGGGCATCTCGGCCGCAGTCGATCACGTCGGCGTCCGGCGGGATCTCCGCTTCGTTGCAGATGGCGCGAATCAGGCCGCCCTCGACCAGCAGGGCGCCGGGCGTTGAGCCCTCGGGCGTCAACACCGAAGCCGACCGGTATGCCTGTGCCATAATCGCATTATCCTCTCACCCGCTTTGCTTTCGCACACCCGTTCTGGCTGCCTGAAATGAGCGGCAAGCGCGTGATGAAGTGAAACATGCAAGGATCGCAATCGATGCAGGGCAACCCCATCTTTATGCAGCAGGCGATCGCGCTGGCGACAGAAAACGTCACCTCCGGCCGTGGCGGACCCTTTGGCGCGGTGATCGTGCGCGCGGGGAAGGTCCTGGCGACCGGGGCCAATCTTGTGACCTCCTCGAACGATCCCACCGCGCACGCGGAAGTCACGGCCATCCGCAACGCCTGCGCGGCGCTCGGCACGTTTCAACTGACCGGATACGAAATCTACACCAGCTGCGAGCCCTGCCCCATGTGCCTGGCCGCCATCTATTGGGCGCGGCTCGGCGCGATCTTTTACGGCAACACCCACGCGCACGCCACGGCCGCCGGCTTTGACGATTCGTTTCTCTACGAGGAGGTGCGGCGCCCGCTCGATCAGCGCTGCACGCCCATCCAGGCACTGCTCTCTGACGAGGCCAGAGTAAGCTTCGATGCATGGCTGGCCAGCCCGTACAGGATCCACTATTGAGCAACCCTTCTTTGCCGTCACCGTCTCCTCTCGCCAGGCAGACGGCCATTACGCGCGTCGCCCTTCTCGGCTTCGGCAACGTAGGCAGCTGCGTTGCCCGGCTGCTTGAAATGCAGGCGTTCCCTGGCATCGAGATCACGCACGTTTTCAATCGGGACGTGGACCGCAAGCGTTTCTCGCCCGCCGCGCAGGTGGTGCCGCGCTCGGCCATTTGGACCAGCGACCCGGACGAGGTGCTCGCCTCGGAGGCCGACGTTCTGATCGAAACGATCGGCGGCCTTGACCCAGTTGCCGGCTGGCTTTCGGAAGCGATCCGGCGTGGCAAATCGGTCGTCACCGCAAATAAGCAGCTCATTGCATACCGCGGTGTGGAACTGGCAGAACTCGCCGCGCAGCATGGTGTCCACCTTTGTTACAACGCAGCCGTCGCCGGCGGTGTGCCGGTCATCCCGGCCACGCTGCAGGGGCTGGGGGGAGATCGCATCACCCGGCTCAGCGGCATCCTCAACGGCACCTGCAACTTCATGCTCAGCCACATGGAGCACGGCGCGACCTACGCAGAAGTGCTGCTGCAGGCGAAGGCAGCCGGATACGCCGAGGCTGATCCCTCGGCCGATGTGGATGGCCTGGATGCGCGCGCGAAGTTGTGCATCCTTGCCCGTACCGCGCTCCATGCGGCAATCCGTCCCGACGAAATCGCCACCCAGAGCATCGCGCAGGTCGCGGCCATTGACTTTCAGTACGCTCGCGAGCTCGGCTGCACCATTCGGCAGATTTCGCGTGCCCAGGTGGAAGGTGACCTCGTCCACGCACGGGTGGCACCCATGCTGGTGCCGCTCTCGTCGCCCATCGCCTGGTCGCACGGAACGCAGAATACCGTCGTCACCTCAGGCGAGTTCGGCGGAGACGTCGTCTTTTCCGGCCACGGCGCGGGCGGTAAACCGACAGCGGTTGCCGTCGTCAGCGATCTCCTCAGCGTTGCGCAGCGCTGCGCCAGCGTTCGCCTGCCGGTCGCGCCCATGCGCGCCACCGGCGAGTTTCTCGCGCCGCACTACATCCGCTGCATTGTCGACGACAAACCGGGCATTGTCTCCGCCATCTCCGGCGCGCTTGCCGCGGTCGGCGCCAACATCGACTCCCTGCTGCAGCGCCCCGGCTACCCGAAGCACCGTCTGCCGTTCGTCGTCACCACGGAGCCGTGCCTTACCTCCACCGTCGCTCGCGCGGTCAGCACGATCGCCGGCCTCGACTGCATGCTCGAGCCCCCGCTTGTTCTGCAGATGTTGACCGTCGAGGACAAGGCAGAAGACTAAGCGCCGCCGGCTGCTCGCCCGCCCTGCCCCGTTGCGCTTTCAGCGATCAATATTTCGGCAGCGACGGATCGATCCGCTCCGCCCAGGCGGTAATTCCGCCGGCAACATTTTTCACGTTGAGGAAGCCTGCTGCTTTCAAATCCAGCGCGGCTTTCTGCGAGCGCCCGCCCGATTTGCAGTGGACAAAGATCTCCTCGTCCTTGCCGACCGGAATCTCACCAACCCGCGCCGCGACCTGGCCAACCGGAATCAGCGGCGCGCCGAGGTTCACAATCGCGTACTCATGGGGCTCCCGGACGTCCAGAACAAACGGGTGATCCCCCGCATCCATGCGCGCCTTCAGCTGCTCCACCGACACCTGCGAAATGCCGTCAACCACGTTCGCGTTCGCATCCACAGCGCCGTGGGAGCTGACCTCAAGCGGACCAACGCTCGCCGGTTTCGTGATGCCGCAAAACTGGTCGTAATCGATCAGTTCGGTCACGGTCGGGTGCGTGCCGCATACCGGGCAGTCCGGATTTTTGCGCAGCTTGAGCGTGCGAAAGCTCATTCCCAGAGCATCGACGAGGAGCAGCCGGCCAATCAGCGGCTCGCCGATGCCGAGGATGAGCTTGATCGTCTCGGTTGCCTGGATGACGCCGACCAGGCCCGGCAAAATGCCCAGCACGCCACCCTCGGCGCAGCTCGGCACCAGCCCCGGCGGTGGCGGCTCCGGATACAGGCAGCGGTAGCAAGGGCCCTCCGGCGCGCCGAAGACGCTCGCCTGACCCTCAAAACGAAAGATCGATCCGTAGGCGTTCGGCTTGCCCAGCAGCACACAGGCATCGTTCACCAGGTAGCGCGTCTGGAAGTTGTCCGTGCCGTCCGCGATCACGTCGTAATCGCGAAAGATCTCCATCGCGTTCGCGCTCGTCAGCATCGTGTTGTGCTTCACGATCGTCGTGTTCTTATTCAGACCGCGCAGCATCTGCTCAGCGGAGTCCACCTTCAACTGACCCACGGTCGCCTGCGAGTGAATGATCTGCCGCTGCAGATTCGATTCATCCACAATGTCGAAATCCACCAGCCCAATCGTTCCGACGCCGGCAGCGGCCAGGTAAAGCGCGAGCGGCGCGCCCAGGCCGCCGGTGCCCACGCACAGCACCTTTGCGGCCTTCAGTTTCTGCTGTCCTTCCATGCCCACCTCGGGCAGGATCAGGTGCCGCGAGTAGCGCGCAATTTCATCATTCGAAAGCTTCGGAAGGGTCTGTGTCTCTTCGGGAGCAAGGGTCGCTGTCGTCATGGGTACCGGTTCCTCTCAGGCCGCCATCATGGGCGACCCAGCCCCGGCGGAGATGCCGGCGGCATGATCAAGTTCAGTTACAAATAAGGGCGGGACAAAACAGGAGAGTTACAGACAACAACAACAACCACCGGCGATCGACGGGATGATCGTCAGCTCATCCACCTGGGTGGTGGCCGTTTCTTCGCGCGCAGGCAGGTAGCGCACGTCGTCGTCGTTCAGGTAGACATTCACAAACGAGCGCAGCTTCCCCTCTTCGGTGAAGAGGTGTTTGCGCAACTGTGGACTGTCGAGAGTCAGGGCATCCAGCGCAGCCTGCACGGATGCCGCACTCACCTCGACTGTCTCCTTGCCGTTCGCGTACTGCCGTAACGGTGTTGGAATGTGGATCTTCATGCGCTTTTCCCTTCCATCTCCAGAATGCCTGCCACTTCGCCGCCTTCGCCTGGCAAGCTGATCTCTATCGCTTCTTCGTGAAAGCTTTTGCTCTCTTCATCCGTGCCCGACAACAGGAACGCATTTGTCGTCGCAGCCCGGCCGTGCTCGACCGCCGTGATGACATACGAGCAGCCAAACCAATGCGCCTCGGCAAAGTCAGTTGCTGACCACTGCGCGGGGTGATCCGGATGCGAATGGTAGAAGCCGACAATATCCAGCCCGTCGCGGCGCCCCTCGCGCTGTGCCCGGATCAGTTCTTCGGGAGCGATGTGGTATCGGTTGTGCGCTGCGTCTGTCCGCGTGTTTCCCGCCCGCAGAACCCGCCGAACCTCGTTGCTCGACCCGTCCGATGTACCCAGAAGGATGCCGCAACACTCGTGCGGGTACGTTTCTTCGCCGTGCGCCCGCATCGCCTCGTAGTCGGCCAGAGTGACTCGCAGCATCGGTTAGTCCTCCGTCCAGAAGCGTTCGCTCATGTACTTTTCGGCTGAGTCGCACAGGATGGTTACGATCACCGCCTCGCGCCCGGCGCGTGCCTCCCCCTCCGCCACATCCAGCGATGCCTGCACTGCCGCTGCCGCGGAGATGCCGACCAGCAAACCCTCCGTCCGCGCCAGCCGCTTGGCCATCCCGTACGCACGCTCGGTCTCCATGCCGAGGTTTGCATCGGCCAGCGTGGGATCATAGATCCTCGGAACAATGGCCGTCTCCATGTGCTTCAATCCTTCCAGGCCGTTGAACGGCGAATCCGGCTGCATGGAGATGCAACGCACCTGCGGGTTCAGCTCGCGCATCCGCCGGGTCACTCCCATAAAGGTTCCGCTGGTGCCCAGGCCGGCCACAAAATGCGTCACCTGCCCGTCAGTCTGCCGCCAGATCTCATTCGCCGTGGTGCGGTAGTGCTCCATCCAGTTCTGTTCGTTCGAATACTGATCCGCGTAGAAGTATCGGTCCGGATGCTCCGCCGCCATGGCCCGCGCCTGCCGGATGGCTCCGTCCGAGCCCTCAGCAGGGCTGGTCCACATAATCTCAGCGCCATAGGCCGCCAGATACTTCTTCCGCTCCGGCGAAACGTTTGAGGGCATGCACAGCGTCACCGGAAATCCAAGGGCGGAGCCCAGCATGGCGTACGCAATCCCCGTATTTCCACTCGTCGCGTCCAACAAACCGCGGCGCTTCGCTCCACGCTGGTGGAATGCAAGCAGCCCACGCCGTTCCGCATCGATCACGATGGCAGACGCTGCCCGATCCTTGACCGATCCACCGGGGTTGGCCCACTCGGCTTTGCCGAGGATCTGCACTCCGGGCAGGTGCTCTGTCAGCGTGCGAAGCCGGACTAACGGCGTATTGCCAATCCGCTCCAGAATCCCCGCGCCCAACGTCTTTTCCGCTGCCACCATCGTTCAAGCTCCTCGAGGTTCCCGCGTCGATTGAATCCGCCGCGGCGTATGTGCGACAGTTAGGTCTGAGTCTATCCAACTATGGCCAAAAAGGCGCAGCAGCAAAGCTTCAACGACGTCCTCAGCATCCTTGGCACGCAACGGTTTGATGTTGCTCCGGCGCAGGAAGGTGCAAAGCGCACGCCAAACGCCTTCAAGGTCAGCAAATACAACTGCGCCGCCGAGATTGCGCCCGCCGCGGATGGCCGTCCCGCCCTGCTTTCGCGTCCCG
>CAXUCK010000016.1:0-21375 GCA_964249375.1 uncultured Acidobacteriaceae bacterium | reverse complement strand
GCCGATCACCACCGCCCGGTTGCCGTTCTGTCTCATCGGTCTCGGCCTCCTTTGTTCAGATGCGTGGCGCGGCGGTGGGTCGGAGGACACGCCGGATCCGGCGTGTGCGCGAAGGCTACGGTGCGCCGAGTTCGGAGCGAACCCGCTGCATGGTGTCGAGGTAGAAGTGGAGATTGTGCACGGAATTCAGCATCGCCCCGAGCGGCTCACCCGCGACAAAAAGATGTCGCAGATAGGCGCGGGTGTAGCGCAGGCACACCAGGCAGGTGCACGCCGGGTCAATCGGCCGGCTGTCTTCCGCGTAGTCCACACGTTTGATGTTCATGCGGACCACACCGGGGTAGAGCGGCGTTGTTCCCGCCGCGTCCTCGCCCGCTTCGGCGGTGCGAAAGACGAGCCCATGCCGCCCGGCGCGCGTCGGCAGGACGCAGTCCATCATGTCGACGCCCATGCGCGCATACTCCGCAATCTCATCGGGGTAGCCGACGCCCATGACATAGCGCGGCTTGCCGGGGGGCAGCCACTCGAGCGTGCGCGCAATCATTTCGCGGGTGATCTCGCGCGGCTCGCCCACGGCCAGGCCACCGATGGCGTACCCAGGGAAGTCCATTTCCACGAGGCGCTCCGCCGATTCGCGCCGGAGATCCGGGTACATGCCGCCCTGCACAATGCCGAACAGGCGCTGCGTCTTTCCTACAAACCGCCCAGGGTCGTACGTCCGCGCGAAGGCTGTGGAGATGGGCGGACCGTTCGGCGCGGCTGGTCCGGGAGGGGCGGGGTCGGCCCACGGCACCTCATGCTGATGCGCCTCGAAGTAATTCCTGGAGCGCTGCGCCCAGGCGTGCGTCAGCCCCATGCTTTCGCGCGTCCGCTCCCACGACGCGGGCGTTTCCACGCATTCATCAAAGGCCATGACAATGTCCGCGCCAAGCGCGATCTGTACGGCCATCGAGTGCTCGGGCGAGAAGAAGTGTTTGGAGCCGTCGAGATGCGACCGAAACTCGACGCCATCCGCCGTGATCTTGCGCAGCTTGGCGAGCGAGAACACCTGAAAGCCACCTGAATCCGTGAGCATGGGCCGATCCCAGTTCATGAAGCGGTGCACGCCACCAAGGCGCCGGATGCGCGGATGCCCTGGGCGCAGGTAGAGGTGGTAGGTATTGGCCAAGATGATGCCGGCACCTGCGCCCGAGGCGCCCATCTGCTCCAGCAGGCTGCCCTCCACGGTCTTGACAGTGGCCGCCGTGCCCACGGGCATGAAGACCGGCGTTTCCACGACCCCGTGCGGCAGCAGCAAGCGTCCCCGGCGGCCGCCCGTTTCCGCCACGGCGCTGATCTCCATCATTGGTTCCACAGATCGATTTTACGGAGAGGTTCGCTTTGGACGAGGGAAGCGATCCATCCGGGAACCGCGCAGCGTTCTCCCGCGTACCCAATGCGCATGCGATTCTTCCCGCGCCTGATGCCCGCCTCCCTGCTGCTTGCGAGCAGCGCCCTGCCCTGTTTCTGCCAGGCTTCGCGCTCGCTGCTTGACACAGATCCGCTCGCACCCTCGGCCCGTTTCGTCCTCCGTCTCCACGCCGGCGGCTACACGCTCCGCTCCTCCGGCGACGGCCGGATCCACGTCTCCGAAGTCCGCAGCGGCGACACTGCCGCAGCCCGCAGCACCGAGGTGCGCTTTCGCCAGACGAGGGATGGGGCGCGCCTGGAAATCGAGCCACCCACGGGCCAACATGGTGGACCGCGGATCGTGGTCGCCCTGCCGGGCTGCGCCTCGCTCGACCTCAGGCTTACTGCCGGCGAACTTGTCTTCGAGAACCTGTCCTGCGAGGAGACCTCCGCCGACGTGCACACCGGAGAGGTGCGCGCGATGCTCGGCGACCCTGCCGCTTATCGCTCGATCAAGGCGTCGGTCGCGATCGGCGAAGTGGACGCGCCCGGACTGGGCAAGAACAAGGACGACGAGCAGCACGGCGGGTTCTTCCGCTCGTTTGAACGCCCCGGCAGCGGGACCCGTACCTTTGCAGGCCACGTTGGCACCGGACAGATCACGCTTGAGCGGCCGCACTCCTGACTCCATCGCACCAGATCTACCGAGCAGGCGGGGAACATAGCGCACGACAAAGATGCGCGCGAGTTCTCATCATCATGCGTCGTCTGACCACCGTTGCGGATGCGTTTAATGCGTCGTTCCGTCCGTGTCCTCCGGCTTGGGCTTCGTTGAAGTCTCGCCCGCAGTCGCCGCGTCCTTTGTCGGGTTCTCCTTCTTGCGCATGGAGCGCCCACCTGGCGGCTGCAACGTGCAGGTGTCCTGGCATACCTCACCGACCCTTGTCACTCCACTTACCCGGAGTGTTTCCGGCTCCTTCTGTGTGGCCACGGTGAGCACCCCTTCCAATGAAGCCGTGTGCCCGATCAGTTCGGTTGCATTGAGTTTCCCAAGTACCTTGGTACAGCTGTTCGCAGAACGCAATACGAGCGTGTCTTGCACGGTCTTGGACCGAGTCACGCAGCCAGTCAACCGTGTTTTCGTTTCAGGCTTGATCTCCTGTGTCCAACTCCGCAGCGAACCGGTAAGCAGCAACACTCCCGCCGCATACATAAGCCTCATTTCATGCCTCCTTTTCCGACTGATCCCCCTCCAAACGCAATACCCTTGCCCCGCTCTAACGAGTACGCCGTCCATTCGAACATCAGAACAACGGCGGCGGCCACCAGAAACGAAATCGGCGGCACGGTGTCCATCAGTTGCGGAAGAAACAACGCGATAAAGGCGAAGGCGAACGACACCGCGGTAGCGATCAGCAGGCGATGTTTCTTGGTCTGTTCTGAGGACCGTACATCGACGAACCACAAAATGCCCAAGACCCAAAGCGCGAATGCAACGAAGCACCACCAAAATGGCAGTTCAGAGTAGTAGCGGCCACTCAGAAGAGCGCTGATGTACTGCGCTTGCAGGGTCGCTCCTGGTATTTCCTTGTCCAAAAAGGGATGCATGTCCGTGCTGGACTCGCTCGCGACGACAACCACGCGACCGCGGAGATCCGCCATGTGTCCGTCACAAGGGGAGTCCGAAACCGTTGGCGCCTCTGCTTCCCGGGCGTTGCAGAGTACCTGGCGGGCCGGAATAGGGGCGATGATCTCTCGAAAATCTCCGTAAGGATGTGAGTGCCGGTCCAGGTTAGCGGCGATGGTGGGTTCCTCAAGTATCTTCGCGTTGGCCACTTTCGCCGTCACCAAGGCGAAGCTCTCGCCATCCTTGTCTGACGGCGGTTGCCCAGTTTTGCTCTCGGCCAGATTTGCATAAACCGGCCATCGCAGAGGGATCTTTCGGTCATCCTCATTCACCCTGGTGATGCCCCGCTTGACATCGGCTGTTCCAAACGGAAAGTTCTTCGTCTTCACCAGGCAAGCTTTGGCGCCCTTTGCTGCCGCTTCGGTCCCCTGCCCGGCCACCACTTTTGCCTTGCTCGCCTGGACTGCATCGACAAGCTGCTTATTGGCGTCCTGATCGTTGCAGCTGCCCTCGGAGTAGGTCTTGTCCAGTGCAATCACACCAGCACCGAGTCGGTTGAGCGCGTCGACTATCTTCGCTGTAAACCGCCTCCCGGAGCACACATTTGTTAGAAGGTCGCTTCCATCCTGCTCTCCCATGGTCACCAGCGACACTCGCGTACTCGGCCTACTTTTCCTCGGCAGCAACAGGTAGCCGAACAAAACGCGGTCTGATAGAGAGACGCCCTGCTCCTGCGTGGAACATCCGGAGTCGTCCTCCAGAGCCGGCATCCAGTAATCCATCGTGTTGAGCGCCACAAGTCCCAGAAGGGGCAGCAAGAGAACCGCGACCCTAAGGGGCCTGATACGGTGAAACCAGGTGCGAAGGCCACTCCACCTTGACCAGTTAGCCCGGTCCATGCGCCACCCCCACACTGGCCGTCTTTATCACCGCCGTCTCGCCCAGAGCGAAATCCGTGTCGGCTTCGCTGCGGCTCATCACCGGATCCTGATGGGTGCCATACGCCTTGAAGTCGGTGGCTACTCCGTCCGAGACGTGCTGCTGCACGTAGCCGTACACCTGGCTCAACGGCGTGGCGCCGCCCTTTTGCCGGAGGGCCTCGACGAGGTAAAAGGTGAAGTATCCGTGCCGCAGGCGCTCACTTTCCATCGATTCCTGGTCGCTCTTGCTGGCCGCGAAGATCATGCGACCCGCCCCCTGACGGATGTGGTCGAGCGTTTGTTCCGACACCGCGGCTGATCCCATGCCGGAGCTTTTCTTCGCGGCCGCTCCACCTGCGATCGCGCCCTCGCTGAAGCAGGTGTCCAGAAAGATGGCGACGCGGGTCGCCCGTATGCGCGACGCGACCACGTTCGAGATGTCCACCATGGGAAACGCGGTCGCAAACAGCAGGTCCGGATTTCCCTCCTCGCCAATCTCCGTGTCGTAGGTGACGACGTAGTTCGCGCCCACGGTGTCGAGAGAACGCGCCGAGCCGTGCGTCGCGATGTAGATCACCACCAGATCCTCCGGCTCCGCGCTCCGAGCGAGCCAGTTCAGCTCCACTTTCAGATTGCGTGTGGTGGCGTCCTGATTGAGCAGCAGGTGCACGTTGTTCTTGGCGAACTGGCCCACCGCGGGGTCCAGCAGCACCTTCGCGAAGCTTTGCGCATCGTCGCTCGTGAACTGCAGCGGGTCGACGTTCTTATCCTGAAAATTCGAGATGCCCACCACCACCGCCCAGCGCTGGCGGATGCGTCCGTTTCCCCCAGGCGTCGTTCCCTTGGGAACGGCTAATTCAAACGGATCGAGCTTTTCCTTGAGAGCCTCGGACCCGAACACCGCGGCCCGACGCCGCTCGGACTCCGCCAGTTCCTTCTTCCCTGCCCTGCTATCCAACAGCGCCTGGTAATACCAGGCGTCTCCCTGCTCGGCACACACGCGGATCGCGCGGTGCAGCCTCTGCTCGGAGTCCCGCAAATCGTCCGACGTGCTCGCGGGAGTCATGCCCTCGAGGGCGTGGACGACCAGGTCCTTCGCCAGACCACAGCGCTGCTGCGCGTACCCTTCCGCGCCAAGGATTGCCAGGATCATCAGCCAACCCAGCAGCAAGCACCGTCCTGGTGTCATCTGGCACCCTTTGCCTGCATGCGTTGATCCATCAGCTGGATCTCGGCATCGGTGGCACCGGCCTGCTTCAGCCGCACCATGCCATCCACGCTTGTGTCGAACTGAACCTTCGGGCTGGACTGGATTTTATTGAGAATCATCCGCTCAGCGAACTTTGCCCTGACCATCTTCAACACGCCGTCGTTGGTAAGCACCTCGCCGCCACCAGCCGCGCCGGCGTGTGCCGCCGGTGTGGCGCCCTGCGCTGACCCGGGCGTCTGCGTCTCCACCGCAGCGGGCTGTTTTGCCTGCGCTTCCGCCTGCTTCAGCTCAGTTTCCAGGCGCTTTTGCCGTGCGTCTGTCTGGTCAGCCAGCTTGCGATACCGCACCATGGCGGTCTGGATCCGGTTCTGCGGCTCCAGGAAGTACTTCTCCTTCGGGTTATCCTCGAGCGCCTTTCCGTAGGCGTCGCTCGCCTCACCGAGGAATTTCTGTGCCGACTTAAGATCCTCCGCTTTGTACGCCAACGCCTCGTTCGCAACGCCGATGTCGTAGAGGCGGTACGCTTCGTCCTCCGGCCTTTCCAGCGGCTTTGTGCCTTCCAGCATGGTCAGCACATCGGTCCACTGGCCTGCCAGGGCGCGCTTGTTCGCCTCGTCCAGGGCCGGTCCCTTCGCCAGCAGCACGTCCACCTGCTCCGACACCAGCACCAGGTGCGACGCGATGTTGCGCGCTTCCATGCTCATCAGCCTTTGCGCCAGTTCTTCCGTGGTGGGCACCGGCAGGCTGTGTCCGTTCATTCCGGGAATGTTGATCAGGGAATGTCCGCCGCCACCACCTTCTCCGCTCAGGTCGTAGTAGGTCCGGTGATCGTCCGATGCACCGTAGGTGCCCGCAACGGTCGCCTGCTCAGACCCTGCGACCAGAACGTCGCCGGTTCGTGCGATGACGGCCTGAAACGTGGCGCTCACGGAACCGCCGAATTGCACCGTCGTCGCCTTGTTTTCTGTTTTGAAGTCTTCCTGCGGCGGCGAGTAGCTGGTGACGATGCACCGGATCTCCACGGCCGGCTGCTTCTCGTTCAGGCTCAGCCGCGGCCCGCTCTGCACCAGCATGGTTTCGAGCAGCGCCTGCAAACGCCCGGTTTCGCCGCGACCCTCGACCTTGACCCGAATCGACAGATCCGAGAGCGGCACGTCCGGCGCCAGACGTCGTACCAGAACCACCTTTTTGCGGCCAATTGCGCCGAAGCCATACCCCTCTTTGAAGGAGATGGCGCCCAGGGTCTGGGTCAACACCGCAGCACAGCAAACGGCGGAAACAAACGTGACACGTGTCATTAAGGCCTCGGTCGACCGAATTTCAGTATCCCGCGCGGGCGAGTCTTTTGTGAGTCCGACAATCATAACGCCACCCCCTTCGATGGGGAAGGCCTTTCCCTCGCAGTTCACCGTTTTCGTTCAACGTCCAACATCGCCCGGAAAACCGGGGAACTCGTCCGGCTTCAACCGCGTATCGCTCCCCATGCGCCTTCCTCGCTTCTTACCCCCCATCCTGGTTTTACTTCCCCTCGCAGCGTTCGCCCAGAACTCCGACACTTCGTGGGAGAAGTCTTATGCCCTGAATGGCCGGCCCAGCCTGCATCTGGAAGTGGACGACAGCTCGCTGGCGGTGCATGCGTGCCCCGGAGCGTGCGCCGCGGTGCATATCCGCGTCATCGCGCAGAACACCAGGCTGTCGCTTTATACGCTTGAAGAATCGCAGTCCGGCAATGCTGTCCGCTTTTCGCTGAAGCAAAAGCAGCACCTCGGCTTCCGGTTGAACTGGCACAACTCCCAGAGTGTTCGGGTGGAGGTGGAGGCGCCGGCTGATCTGAGCCTGGAAGCGCGGGCCGCCGACGGCAACATTGCGCTCCATGACCTTCGGGGGGATATCCGTTCGACCTCGAGCGACGGCAGCCAGAGTATCGAGAACGTATCCGGCAACCTGCGTCTGCAGGGCGCGGACGGCAGCATCACGGTTCGCCACTCCTCTGGCAGCCTGGAGGCCAGGACTGCCGATGGTGCGTTGGACGTCTCCGGAAGCTTTTCCGCGCTGCAACTGCACAGCTCGGATGGCGGCATCCGGGTTGCGCTGGACGGAGGTTCCCGCCTGAAGGAGCCCTCCTCGATCCAGGGTTCCGACGGCAGCATCGACCTGCGCGTGCCGGCGACGTTTCCTGCCGATCTTGACCTCCACACCTCGGACGGCAGCATCCAAAGCTCGTTGCCGCTCACGGTTGAAGGGCTCGGATCGAAGAACGACCTCCATGGCAAGCTCGATGGTGGCGGGGCGCCTCTTTCGATCCGCACCTCGGACGGAAGCATCCGGCTCGGCCGCTTGTGAGCTGAGGATTTACTGCGGTTGCAGGAAGGCTGCCGCGATCTTTTTATGCCCGGCGTCATTCGGGTGCAGGGTGTCCACGTAATCGTCGGGCGCGACCAGGACGGTGTGCGTTGCAGCGATCTGCACGTCCAGCCCGTCCGCCTTCAGGCCGTTCACCACTGTCTGCACAACGCCGTCGTAGAGCGCGGTAACGTCGGCGCGCAGGCCATTGTTTTCCGACAGGATGCCACCGGCGATGAGGTGCGGCACCCCTGTCTGGGTGTATGTCGCTGAGGGCACACCGCCCCACAGAAAGGTGAACGCATCTCCTGCCGGGGCTCCCGCCGCGACAGTGATGGTCACCTGGTGGGGTCCCACTGCGCCCAATGGGTACGTTTTAAGAAACACCGCGGTGGTTGAGCCGTTCTGCGTTTGAACCGGTTCCGCGCCGTTGCCAAAGCCCTGCACCGTGTCAACCACGGCCCCGTCCACCGTTACCGTCGCGCTGGCCACGCTTCCCACTTTTGCCTGCCAGGCCAGATACAGGTTGCGCCCGGCGACCGCCTGCCGGACGGGAAAGGTCACGCTCGACCCCGCGACGGAACTCGCCAGTGCCAACCCGGGCCGCACTGTGTTGTCGTTGGCCCAGCTTCCCGTTCGCGCCGTCGTCGCCTGGGCAAACACCTTGTCTGTCGCCGGCATGGCCAGCCAGGCGAGCGCCGCCGTGAGCTCCTGGGTGTAGTTTGCCTGGCAGCCTGGGTACGTCCCGCAAAGCCACACATCGTTCGTCCCCGTCATGACGGTGTAGGCCTGCGGGCTCGATACGGTCGGGTTGGCATTCGCGTACACCAGCAACACGGTGTCTTCCGCCTCGTCGCCCCAGTGGCAGAAGTTGCTATTCGGTCCCGCCACGGTGGCATCCATTCGTGCCGCGTATCCGTTGGCCGGCACCGAAGCTCCTCCGCCGCACGTGACCGAATCCCCGAAATGCGTGTACGCCGTGATGGATGCGGGAGTGACTGGGGCTGGCGATGGAGGGCTCCCGAGACGGCGGTCCCCTGGGAACATCCACTCACACCCAAAATGCCAAGGCAAACCGCAGAAAAGAGCGGCAGTCGAGCAGCGAAACACGAACCGTTCATGCCCCCATGCTACCGCTGCCCCGGCGTGCTCCTGAAACTATTTCGCCGCGTGCGGAGCGGCTACTCTGCCACGCCACTCGGAGGTACCGTCTTCGACGGCGCCGCCCCACCTTTCACGAATTTGTCGTACCAATCGAACCACCGCTGGTACCGGTCGCGGATGAAACTTGGCCGCTGGAATCCGTGAAACTCTCCTGGGTAAATCACCAGCTCTGTGGTGGTGCCGACTTCTTTCAGCGCCTCAAACATCTGCTCGCCGCCTTCGACCGGCACGTTGAAATCCTTGTCGCCACCCATGAACAGGGTTGGCGTCTTGATCCGGTCGGCGTGAAAGAGTGGGTAGCTCAACTTCACGTAGAGATCCGGATTTTTCCAGGGCGGGCCAATCTCATTCGCATACTGCAGGATGTACTGATCGACGCCGTAGAGGCCGAGGAGATTGCCCATGCCCGCGCCGCTCGAGGCGGCCTTGAAGCGCGTCGTTGAGGCGATCATGTAGTCCGTCAGGATGCCGCCATAGCTCCATCCACCTACGCCCATTTTTTCGGCATCGATGCTCCCCGTCGCCACGGCTCCATCGACCGCGGCCTGGAGGTCTTTGACCTCTTTGTCCCCCCAGTCGCCGCTGATCGCCTCGCTGTAGGCGTGCCCGCGCCCGGTGCTTCCGCGGTAGTTCACGTGCAGAACGGCATATCCGTGCGCCGCGAGCAACTGCCGCTCGGCATCGAAGCGGTGCTCGTCCTGGCCTGTAGGTCCACCGTGAATCCAGAGGATCAGCGGCGCTTTCGTCCCGCTCACAAAGCCGACCGGCATCGTCAGCAGGCTATGCACGTCGTTGCCGTCGTCGGCCTTGGCCGCAAGGTCCCTCGCCGGCTGGAGGTCCAGGGTGGCCATCAGAGCGTCGTTGTGCCCGGTCAGCTTGCGCAGCTTTGTCCCTTCCAGCGCATACACCTCCGGCGCCGCGGTATCGGTGGTCCACAGCAGCGCCACGTGGCCCGCCGCGCCATGGAGGCTCATGGCCGCGCCCGTTTCCGCCGTCAGCCGCCTGGGCTTGCCCTTGCCGTCCAGCGGAAGTTCCGCCACATAGACCACGCGATCGTCCTGCACCTCGGTAAGTACTGATTTGCTGTCGGCCACGACCGGCGCGCCGACCCACTGATCCAGACTCGGCGCGAGGGCCTGCGGCTCACCGCCCGCGGACGCCACCGACATCATCTGCGACATGTCGTAGATGGAGTAGTGCGGCGTCAGCCCCTGCCGGTAGACGACTCGCTTCGAGTCCGGCGTCCACGCCAGCGGACCCTCGTCCTGGCCGGTGAAGGTCGTCAGTTTGCGTGGCGCGGAGCCCGCCGCGGACGTGACGACGAAGACATCCCGGTTGGCCACGGCGTCCGGGTCCGGCACGGATTGATTGCTGACAAAGGCGACCTCCTTGCCGTCCGGGCTCCACTCCGCCGCTTCCTCGCCGTAGGCCTTCGAACCCTTTTCCGGCCCGTTTGTCAGCTTGGACAGCTTCTTGGTGGCGACGTCGAACAGGTAGAGATGCGGTTCTTTGTCGGAGACGTAGCCTTCCACGTCCTGCTTGAAGTGGTAGCGGTCGAGGACAATCGGCTTGGGCGGCTTAGGCTTGCCTCCGTCCTTCTTGTCTTCGTCCGGCTCCTCTTTTTCGGTCAGTTGCAGAAGCAGGGCCTTGCTGTCGGGCGACCAACGGAACTCGCCGAGATCCTGCTTCACGTTGGTCAGCTGCTGCGCTTCGCCGCCACGCCGGTCGAGCACCCACACCTGGCCGCCCTTCGCTTCGCCCTCGCGCGAGCTCTTGAAGGCAAGCCACCGACCGTCAGGGCTCCAGCGCGGACCGCCTGCCGACTCCTTGCCATAGGTCAGCCGAAGGTCGGTCTTTCCATCCCAGCTCACCATCCACAGCTCGCTAACATTTTTGTCTTCCCCTACGTCGACGTGCGATACCGTGTACGCCACCCAGGCGCCATCCGGCGACACCGCGGGAGCGCCCACGCGCACCAGCCTTTGCGCGTCGTCGAGCGTCATCGCATGCCTTTGTGGGGCCGCGGTCGCCGTACTTCCCGCAACCTGCGCCACCATCGGCATCGAAAACGCAAACGCCGCCGCCACCAGGGCCGAAGTCCATACAAAAGCATTTCCTGTTCGCATGGGCCGAAGTCTATCAGCACCAGCCGGCCGGCTGTTTCCAGCGTGTGACACGCCATAAACAAATCGGGGCTGCAACATCGCCGCAACCCCAATCTGTCTGTTCCGCTTGCCCGCCGCGTACGCCGCGACCGCCGCGAACGCTGTTCGCACTCGCTCAGCGCCCCTTTGACATCGCGTCGTTATAGCTCTGGAAGAACTCGTCGTAGCCGTCCCCCTTCTCGACAAACCTTTGGCGTTTCACGCGCTCAACCAGAACTTCAGCTACGTCGGGTGTCGTCTCGAGAATTTGCATCACTTCCGCGATAAAGTCCTTTAACGGCATCGCGCGCGGATCACTCGCCATCTGCGGTCCCAGCAATTCCGTCTGCACATACGGCGGGGCCAACTCGATCACCTGCACGTTGCTGCCTTTCATCTGGTACCGCAGCGACTGTGTCCACGAGTGGATCGCCGCTTTGGTCGCGCAGTACGTCGGCGTCATCGCCAACGGCACAAACGCCAGCCCCGAACTGACCGTCATCACCACGGCCCGCGGCTGCTGCAACAGCCCGGGCAGCAGCGACGCCGTCAACCGGATCGGGCCCAGCAGATTCGTTACCACCGTCGCCTCCGCATCCGTCGTTTCGCCCTTGTCGATCTCCTCCGGCCGCATGATGCCGGCATTGTGGATCACCGCGTTCAGCGCCGGAAACTCACGCCCGATCTCCGCGGCAAACCGCTTGATGTCCTCCGCGCTCTCAATATCCAGCACCGCCGACCGCATCCCCGGGTTCGCCGCCGTTGTCTCGTCCAGCACTTCCCTCCGCCGGCCCGCAATGACGACCTGGTTTCCGAGCTCTTGAAACGCCTCGGCCAAACCGCGTCCAATCCCCGACCCGCCACCCGTAATCAGGATGGTGTTCCCTTCCATCTGCATGGTCGATCTCCTTTCCCTGCATCCTAGCCTCCGCGCCATCATCCAGGAAGTAGGCACCTTTTCCCGCCATACTTACCGCCAGGAGAGCGATCCATGCCTCAAGCCGCACCCAGAACCGGACAAGTTGCCGAGCCGTTTACTGATCCGGTCATTGAGCCGACCGAGGACCATCGGGCCGGGCACGCGCCCGCTACATGCGCCCCGCCGATACCCGAGCTCCACGACCCCGAGCTCGATGCGCTGGTGCGTGAGATCATCGGCCGCGTCGCCGACAAGTGGACCATGCTCGCGATCGAAACCCTCGCCGAACACGGCCGTCTCCGTTTCCATGAAATCGGGAACCACATCGGCGGCATCAGCCAGAAGATGCTCACCAAAACGCTTCGGCAGATGGAGTTTGACGGCCTGCTCACCCGCACCGTCCACCCCGTCATCCCGCCCCATGTCGACTACGAGCTCACATCGCTTGGCTACAGCCTGGGGTACGCCTTTTGCGGAGTCTGGCAGTGGGCCGAGCAAAACCGCGAAAGCATCGAAGCCGCCCGCGCAGCTTTCCGTAGGCGCTCGCAGCCCTAACGCACCTCGGCCAGCATCTCCCGTACCGTCCGCCCCAGCACGGGATGCCGCCACTCCGGCGCAATGACCGCCAGGGGAAGGAGCACAAACTCGCGTAGGTGCATCTCCGGATGCGGCAACGTGAGCCCCGGCGTCACCCACACCTCGTCCTCATACAGCAGAAGATCGAGGTCGATTACGCGCGGCCCCTTTTCTGCGGCTGAGGCGGACCGGTCTCGTCCCATGCCCAGTTCAACCGCCAGCAGCTCGCGCATCAGGTCTTCGGGCCCGAGCTCGGTTTCGAGCAGCGCCGCGCCGTTAAGGAAATGCGGTTGCGCGATGTTTCCCACCGGGGCTGTGTCGTAGAAGGGGGAGACCGCCAGCACCCGCCCCAGCGCGCCCATGCGTGCCAGTGCTGTTTCGAGGTTGACCTCCCGGTCGCCGAAGTCGGACTCGAGGTTGGACCCCAACGCGACCGCCGCCCTCACGATCCACCGCCGCCGTGCAGAGGTCTAAGCTGCTTCACTCCGGTCCACCCCGTGCGCCATTTCCCACGCGGACCGGTCGCGCAGCAATCGCTGGACGAGCGCTGTGTGCATCGCATGCCCGGCACGCTCCGCCACCACGCGGCCCTGAATGCGGCGCCCCGCCAGGGCCAGGTCGCCAATGAGGTCCAGCACCTTGTGCCGGACAAACTCGTCCTCGAAGCGAAGTGGTCCGTTCTGGATTCCCTGCGCGCTCACGATGATGGCGCACTCATCGGAGACGCCGCGGATGAGCCCCATATTGCGCAGCATCGCTTCATCTTCGCGAAAGCCAAAGGTCCTGGCCGGAGCAATCAGCGCCGGGTAGTCGCCCCGTTGCAGATCGATGCTGAGCGCGGCATGACCGATCGGCTGCGGAAAATCGATGCGGTATTCAATCGCGTATCCGTCACCCGGGTACAACCCGATAAATTTGGTGCCATCGCGCACCTCGACCGGCTTCAGCACACGCAGATATTCGCGCTTGCGGCGTTGCTGCTTCAAGCCGACCCGCTCGAACGCGAGCACATACGGCAAAGCGCTGCCGTCCAGGATCGGCAGCTCGAGGTTGTCCACTTCGATGATGACGTTATCGACGCCGCACCCGATCAGGGCGGACAGAAGGTGCTCGGTCGTCGAGATCAGGACGCTGCCCCGCATGAGACTGGTGGCGTAGCTTACGCGAGCCACGTTGCGGCCGTTCGCCGGAATTTCAAATCCGTCCAGGTCCGTGCGTCTGAAGACGATGCCGGAGCCGGCCGGAGCCGGAATCAGCCGCATCGACACCGGTGCGCCGCTATGAAGACCGATCCCGGTAAACTCCACCGCCTCGTGGATGGTGCGCTCCAGGTGAGCCTCCAACGTCACGTCTGCCCTCCGATTTCCCGCTTTGCTCCATCAACATACAACTCCCGGCGATAGGCTGGCTGTGGTAAATCATTCACACGTACCCGGTCTCAAGACCCTCCGTTGGGGTGACGTGTCTGGCTGGACGAAACCCGTCAGGCGAACAGGGAGGTGTTTGCAGACGCCGTCTGCGAGCGTGCGACAGATTGCCTGCGTGCGGAGTCCCGCAGAGATTCCGTGGGATTCCGCATGAGGATTTCGCATTCGGATCTGCATCCGGGGGCGATCTTCGTTCATCCCATGGACGATTCATCTTTTGTGGCTAAAGGAATCCTTTGCTACTCTTGAGGTCGATGATGCCCGTGTGCTCCCAGTTCCGTTGTTGTCCCCGCAACGTTGAGCCGGTGTGTTGTCCGATGCGCTAGGCTGCCTCTCCCTGACGTCCCGAAATATTCCAAAGTCGCCCGCACCCGGGTGATCCGCCGTCTTCCCCTTCAGGAAATCCCCTATGCCTACGACGACTCTGACGCATCTTGAGCTTCTTGAAGCAGAAAGCATCCACATCCTGCGGGAGGTTGCGTCGGAGTTTGAGCGTCCGGTGATGCTCTACTCGATCGGCAAGGACTCGTCGGTAATGTTGCGGCTGGCGCAGAAGGCGTTCTATCCCGCGGCGATCCCGTTTCCGCTGCTGCATATCGACACCGGCTTCAAATTTCGCGAGATGATCGATTTTCGCGATCGCATGGCGGCCGAAGTGGGCGCGGAGTTGCTGGTTTGGCGCAATGAAGGCGCTATCGCGCGTGGCACGAACCCGATCGCGCTCGACACGAAGCGCTGCTGCGGTCTGCTGAAAACGCAGGCGCTGCTGGACGGCCTGACTCACTACGGTTTCGACGCGGCGTTTGGCGGGGCGCGAAGGGACGAGGAAAAGTCGCGCGCGAAGGAGCGCATTTACTCGTTCCGCGACAAGGCTGGACAGTGGGACCCGAAGAATCAGCGGCCAGAGCTGTGGAACCTGTACAACGCCCGCATTCACCCCGGCGAATCCATCCGCGTGTTTCCGCTTTCGAACTGGACGGAGATGGATGTGTGGCAGTACATCCTCGAGGAAAAGATCCCGATCGTCGATCTGTACTTTGCGCGCGAGCGGCCGATGTATCTGCGCGGTGAGGCGCTGCTTCCGGTGGAACAGGATTTTGTGGCGCGGCCCGGCGAGAAGCCAACGATGGTGCGGTCGCGCCTGCGCTCGCTTGGGTGCAGCCCGTGCACCGGCGCCATCCGATCAGACGCTGACACGCTGCCCAAGATCATCGAGGAACTGCTGGGCTTCCGATCGTCGGAACGGGCGAACCGTGCGATTGATCACGACCAGGAAGGCTCGATGGAGATCAAGAAGCGGGAGGGCTACTTCTAGCCATGCCCACCGACGACCTGGTTCAGTTACATATCGGAAAGGGCGCGACGGGCGAGCACCCCCTAGCCCCAGAAGCGACCGCCGCCAACGGCGCGCCGACGCGCGAGCCGGAAGTGTGGGATGAACGCATACCGGAGTTCAATCCGTTGTTCGGGCATACG
Source organism: uncultured Acidobacteriaceae bacterium (assembly GCA_964249375.1). Classification (GTDB taxonomy): domain Bacteria; phylum Acidobacteriota; class Terriglobia; order Terriglobales; family Acidobacteriaceae; genus Edaphobacter. The sequence continues at coordinate 6,180 of CAXUCK010000016.1, read as the reverse complement.
CCTGAACCGACGCCGATTGCAGTTTCCCCCGAGCTGGCGGCGGCGGCAGATGCCGGGACGTTCCTGTTCAGCGACTATCTGGCCGAGGAGCGTACGAAAGACCTGCTGCGCTTTTCGACAGCCGGATCGGTAGATGACGGCAAATCCACGCTGATCGGGCGTCTGCTGTACGACACCCAGAGCGTTTACGACGACCAGGTGCGCTCGATCGCCGGCAAGGGCACGACCGCGCCGGGCGTGCTGGATCTCGCGCTGCTGACCGATGGCCTGCGCGCGGAGCGTGAGCAGGGCATCACGATCGACGTGGCGTACCGCTATTTTTCGACGGCGCGGCGCAAGTTCATCATCGCGGATACGCCGGGGCACGAGCAGTACACGCGCAACATGGCTACAGGAGCGTCAACCGCTTCGCTGGCGATTGTGCTTGTCGATGCAAGGAAAGGTGTGCTGGTGCAGTCGCGACGTCATGCGTGCCTGGCAGCCCTGCTGGGCGTGCGGCACTTCGTTGTTGCGGTTAACAAGATGGATCTGGTGGGCTACGACGATGGCGTGTTTCGCGCGATCGAGGGGGAGTTCCGGGAGTTCTTCGCCGCGGTGCGAAAGCAGTTTGCCGTGACGACGGCGGAGATCCAGTTTGTTCCCGTCAGCGCGCTGGCTGGCGACAATGTCGCGCATCGTAGCGAGGCTATGCCCTGGTATGGGGGACCCTCGCTGCTGGAGGTGCTGGAATCTGTGCCGGCTATCGAAGCAACGGATGAGGCGCCGTTCCGTTTGGCCGTCCAGCGCGTACTTCGGCCGCATCTTGATTTCCGTGGGTTCTCCGGGCAGGTTGCAGCCGGTGTGGTGCGTCCGGGTGACGAGGTGATGGTGCTGCCCTCGCGCCGGCGCAGTCGCGTTCAGTCCATTGTCACGTTTGGCGGCGATCTGGCCGAGGCGCGTGCGCCGCAGTCGATCACGCTGACGCTCGAAGATGAGCTCGATGTCAGTCGAGGCGATCTGCTGGTCGCGCCCACCAACCCAGCGATGCTCACGACAACGCTGCGAGCGTCGCTGGTGTGGATGCACGAGCAGCCGCTCGAGATCGGCAGGCGCTATCTGCTGAAGCACGCCAGCCGAACGGTGCAGGCGCAGGTGACCGCCGTGGCGTATCGGCTGGATGTGGCGACGCTTGAGCACGAGCCTGCCGCGACGCTGGCGCTGAATGCGATCGGTGAGGTGTCACTTGAAGCGGTGCAGCCGCTGGCGGTGGACCTTTACACGGCGAACCGGACGACCGGAAGTTTCGTGCTGATTGACCCGGTGAGCAACGCGACCGTTGCCGCAGGCATGATCCGCAGCGCGTCCGGGGCCGGACTGGCGACCGGTGCCGGAGCCGGACCGGTGACCGCGGCGGAGCGGGAGACGCGCTGGGGACATCGCGGGGCGCACCTTGCGCTTGCCGCGCCGGTTGAGTTTGCGGACGCCGTCGAGCGCATGCTGTTTGCGCAGGGCGCGTTCGTGCTGCGCCTGGCGAACCCGGATGCCGGCACACTCGCGGCCTTGACTGGAGCTGGAGCGCTGGTGCTGACGCACGCTGTTGCAGGCGCGCCGGCGGTGACGCTGAACGGCGACCGCGTCGCTGTGGCGCAGCCCGAAGACGTGCTCCGGGCGCTGGAACAGAAGGACCTTTGGAAGGGGGACCGTGCCCAATGAGCACCGAACTTCTCGGCCTCACGCAAATCGCGGCGCCGCTGCAGACTGCCGCCGATGCGGCGGCTAGCCTCGAAGGCAAGCTGGCGCATGTACGCGAGCTGCTTGCCCGCGAGCTGGCCGCCGCACCGGGGGACAACGACGTGTGCCTGACCTGCTCGTTCCAGGCCGAAGACATGCTGCTGCTGTTTCTTACGCGTGAGTTGAGGCCCGAGGTGCCGGTGCTGTTTTTGGACACGGGCTACCACTTTGCCGAGACGTACCAATATCGCGACCAGATGGCGGCGGACTGGCAATTGAACCTTCACAACCTGTTGCCGGCAAACACGATTGCACAGCAGGAAGCGGAGTTCGGCATGCTGCACCAGCACGCGCCCGATCAATGTTGCGCACTGCGCAAGGTTGGGCCGTTGTTTACCGCGGTCGCGCGCTACCAGGTGTGGCTCACCGGTCTGCGCCGCGAGCAGGCGCGCAGCCGGACGGCGCTTGAAGAGGTCGCGGACTTTGCGCTGCCGAGTGGCGTGGTGGTCCGCAAACTGAGCCCGTTTGCAGACTGGACGACCCGGGACGTGTGGCAGCTCTGCGAGCGGTTCGGGATTCCGCTGCTTCCGCTCTATGCGCAGGGGTATTCCAGCATCGGCTGCGAGCCATGTACGACGCTGCCGACCGATCCGAATGACCCGCGATCCGGCCGATGGGCCGGCAAAAAGGTGGAGTGCGGCATTCACATCGAGGCGCCACCTCAAACTTAGCGGACCGCACGCAGCACGCGTTTGTTGTCAGGACGGTTTTCTTTGGAATACTTCATCGGCCTCATCATCGCGGCTTTTATCTCGCTCACGGGCGTGGGTGCGGGCACGATCACGACACCTCTGCTGATCCTGTTTTTAGGGGTTCCGGCGCCGGTTGCCGTGTCGACGGGCCTGCTGTTTTCCGCGGCGGTGAAGCTGGTGCTGGTGCCTTCGCAGGTTGCGCGCAAGCAGGTATCGTGGCGGGTGCTGGGGCTGATGCTTCTGGGCGGTCTGCCCGGCGTTCTGCTGGGGGCGCTGCTGCTGCGCCACCTGGATGTGCATGGGCCGCAGCTGCTGCTGAACAGCCTGCTGGGCGCGATCCTGATCCTGACCGCTTTGTGGCAGCTTGCCTTTTCGTTCCGGCCCACGGAGAACGCCGGACCAAAGCTGGACCGTGCGCGGCTACTCCCGATATTGATGTTTCCGGTCGGCGCGGAGGTGGGCTTTTCGTCGGCCGGCGCGGGCGCGCTGGGGACGGCTGCTCTGCTGAGCCTTACCGACCTCACGCCCGCGCAGGTGGTTGGCACGGACATCCTGTTCGGCTTCCTGCTGTCGCTGATCGGCAGCGGCGCGCATGGGTTTCTGCATGGCACCAACTCCAGCCTGCTGCAGCACCTGATTATGGGCGGACTCGGCGGCGTCGCACTGGGTACGCTGACGGCGCGCTGGATTCCCAAGCGCCCGCTGCGGTTTGCGTTGTGGCTCTGGCTGCTGGTGATCGGTGTGCAATTTCTCTACACCAACGCGTTTGGGATGCTGCGGCACTGAAGCGAGTCTGATGCGCTTGCGCGTGACCAGACAAGGCCTACTTCGGAACCGCCGCCGTGCTGGTGACCGTGAAGGTGGTCTCGGTTTTGGCCGCGGCCTCTTCGGGTTGCGCGGAAGCCAGACTGAGCTGGTACGTGCCGGCGAGGATCGACCGCTCGCCCTGGCCGTCGACGCTCGAGAGCGCGCGAGGCGAGAGGGTGATGGTGACGTCACGTTTTTCGTTGGGCTCGAGATGGACGCGCTCGAAGCCGACCAGAGCGTGCCTGGGACCGTCGGTCTGCGGCGTTTTCAGGTACGCCTCGACGACTTCATCGCCCGGCCGCGAGCTGGTGTTGGTGACGCTGAGAGTGGCGGTAAGCGGCTGGCCGGCAGGCAGGCTGCTGCTCGAAAGGCTCACCGGGCCGTAGCGGAAGCTGGAATAGCTGAGCCCGTAGCCGAAGCCCCAGAGCGGCTTGCCGGTGTAGTAGCGGTAGGTGCGGTTGCGCATCGAGTAGTCGGTAAAGGGCGGCAGGTCGGTGGTGCTGGCGTAAAAGGTGAGCGGCAGGCGGCCTGAGGGATTGTTTTCACCGGCAAGCGTTCGCGCAACCGCTGTGCCGCCCTCGACGCCGGGGTACCACGCCTCGAGCGCGGCAGCGGCGTGCTGCTGCGGCCACGTGAGCGCGAGCGCGCTGCCGCTGAGGGAGACGACGACCACCGGTTTTCCGGTTGCGCCGAGGGCTTCAAGCAGGTGCTGCTGCGCCGCCGGAAGGTCGATGGACGTGCGATCGCCTCCCAGGAAGCCTTCGACCTTGATCGGCATCTCTTCGCCCTCGAGTTGCGGCGACAGACCCACAAAGGCCACGACCAGGTCGGACTGCTTCGCGGCGGCCACTGCCTCGTCAAGCTGCGGCTGCGCGGGGGCCTCCCACTCCAACGTCACGCCACCTCCGGCAAGGTCGCCCGAGTGGCTGTACGAGAACTCGATCGCGTGCGCCTTCCTGTCCATAAAGTTCACCTGGAAGCGAACCGCCTTTTCAGACGGACCGACCGGCGGGGCCGAAAGCGAAGCTCCGGGAGCCGGCTTAGGTGCTTTGTCCTCGTTCATGTTGCCGCCCGCAATCTCCTTCCCATCCAGCACAAAGCGGAAGCTTTCTTTGGGCGAATAGGGAAAGTTCTCATTGCCCTGGATCACGACAAACGTGTACGTACCGGGCCCGGGCGCCTCGATCGTGCCGGTCCAGCGCACGGAATAGTCGTGCGTTTGGAGTTCCGGGACCGGCAGGGCGTCGCGCCAGTCCGCCTGAATATCCGACTCGGTCCGCACGGCCACGGGCAGCCCGCTCCAGTCCGGGTTGCCGAAGAACTCCGTTTTCAGCCCCGGGCCAAACGCCGTGCGCGCCACGGGGACAGGGACCCCGGCCGCCAGCGTCGACCCCTGCGCGTAGTGGATGGCCGCGCCGGGAAACTGCCTCGCCAGCCCATCAACGGGATACACCGGGTGCAGTGGCGTTCCGTTATAGTTGCCCTCGAGCGAGGGGAGCAGGGCGGCCGTCGGACCAACGACGGCGATGCTCCCCGGGGACTTCGTGAGGGGAAGAATGCCGTTGTTTTTGAGCAGCACGATGGACTCTTCCGCGGCCTTCAGGGCGACCTCGCGGTGCGGGGCGGAGGCGATTTCGCTCACAGGAACCTTGCTGTAGGCGTTGGTGCCTGGAGGGTCAAGCAAACCGAGCTCGGCGCGCGCGGTAAACAGCCGCTCGGCGGCAGCGGTGACGAGGGCCTCGGAGACCACACCGTCGCGGACAGCCTTGGCCAGCGTATCGAACCCCGGCGACCCGGTGGAGCAGGACAGGTCGGTGCCGGACTGCAGTGAGACCGCTGCGGCGTGGAGGATGTCGGGCGCGTCGTGATGACCTTCGGCCACGTCGACGATAGCGCCGCAGTCGGAAACGACGAAGCCCTTGAACTTCCAGGCGTCGCGAAGGTGTTCCTGCAGGAGCATGCGGTTGTCGCAAGCGGCCTTGCCGTCGATGGCGTTGTAGGCGCACATGACTGACTTGACGTGGCCGTCAACGACGGTGGAACGGAATGCGGGAAGGTAGGTTTCTTCAAGGTCGCGCGGTGCGACGTCGACGTTGAACACATGCCGCTGCGACTCGGGACCGGAGTGCACGGCGAAATGTTTGCTGGTGGCCACGGCCTTGGGGTGGTCGGGGTCGTTGCCCTGCACGCCTTCCACAAAGGCCACACCCATGCGGCCGGTCAAGAAGGGATCTTCGCCGTATGTCTCCTGCCCGCGTCCCCAGCGTGGGTCGCGGAAGATGTTGATGTTGGGCGACCAGAAGGTGAGCCCGTAGAAGATGCGGTGATTGCCCTCGCTTTGCGCCTGGTTGAATTTCGCGCGGCCCTCGGTGGAGATGATGTCGCCCACCTGGTGCAGCACGCCGGTATCCCATGTGGCGGCAAGGCCGATTGCCTGCGGAAACACCGTCGCATAGCCAGCGCGCGCGACCCCGTGAAGCGCCTCGTTCCACGTCTGGTAGTCGGGGATGCCGAGCCGCGGAACGGCCGGCGCCCAGTCTTCGAGCTGCGAAGCTTTCTCGTCGAGCGTCATGCGCGAGACGAGGTCGTGCGCGCGCGCCGCCGCGGGTTGCGACGGATCGCGATAGAGGGGGTGGGGGGGGGGGGGGGGCTGCGCAGACGCGACCGCCGCGGCCGCGAGGAGAGGAGCCAGCAAACGTTTCATTGGAAGGTTGACTCCTTGCGTTCTGCGAAGAGGGCCGGGGACCGCAAACTTGGGAAGTGTGCGTTCGAGAGTGAGAGGAGGAAGCGATACATAGCACCGCTTGTACGAAGCAGACGTACTCTACCACGCGGCGAAGGCGAGAGACAGCCCTGCGCGCCGGCGTTGCCGCTTGCTGCGGGTGCGGAAGAGCGCGGGGCCGTCGGCGAC
>CAXUCK010000015.1:11866-22189 GCA_964249375.1 uncultured Acidobacteriaceae bacterium | reverse complement strand
GAGGGAGGAAGGTGGTGGTTGAGGGCGCGGTGCAGGTTGGCGGTGGGGATCGGGGTCTGGAGGGAGAAGGAGGCGACCTGCGCCAGGGCATGCACGCCGGCATCGGTACGGCCGGAGCCCTGAGCCAGAACGTGCTCTCCGCAGATGGACGCGATGGCCGACCCCAGGGCGCCTTGAACGGTGCACAGCCCGGGCTGCACCTGCCAGCCATGGAAGCGCGTTCCGTCGTAGGCGATTGTGGCTTTCCAATGCTGCATGTGTTGCCTTGGACGCTACCATGGGAGGGGGTAGCGCGCGAGCGTTGTTATACTTCGACGTGCCTCCACGCTGCTTCCTGCCCACCGCGGGAGCGGGCCGCCGTTGCGCAAGGTGCGCGAGAGGTTTGGGCCTGGAGAGCTGTTTCTGGGTGGGGCTGGAACTTAGGGTTCCGCCGCTCCGTATGGGTGGGTGTACTGGTGAAAGAAGGCCACGGGCCCGCCGCGGGCAGAGCGCGGGATGCGCGTGTTGATGTGCGATGGCCGAGGGATTTGAGGAAAGGTTGCGATTTGGGCTGAAGCTTTTCCCGAATCTGCCGATAAACGTTAGAGCAGGTTGGAGATCGAAACGTGAGATTGAAGAATATGCAGGCGGCGTCCGGGGTAGCGATGATGTTGCTCAGCTTTCTGACGCAGGGTGTCGCGCAGCAGCCCGCAGGAGCTCCTGCAGGGCAAAGCACATCGACCCAGACAAGCCCGACCGAACCGACGACCACGGCACGGACCACACCGGCGGCGACGCGGACCGCGGAGGGCTTTCCAGAAGAGCCGGCGCCGAAGCTGACCGAGCCGCTGTACCTGCGGGATACGAACGTCAACTATCTCGTCCCGAAGAAGCACTTCCAGTATTTCAACCCGCTGGCTCCGTATACCGCGACCGATGTTCCGCTGCCGCGACTGACGAACACGCAGCGGCTGAACACGCTTTTCCGCGACGGCAAGATTTTTCTTGGCCTGAGTGATGCGGTGGCTCTGGCGCTGGAGAACAACTACGACATTGCCATTGCGCGCATCAATCTGGACATTGCGGACACCGACATTTTGCGGGCTAAGTCTGGAACGACGCTGCGCGGTGTTTCGACGGGGCTGGTGACGGGCACCCTGGGAGGAACGTCGACCACCATCACCGGGGGCGGCGGACCTGGCGGCACAACGAGCGGCTCGGGTGGGAGCGGGACGGGTGTGTCGGGCCTGGTGCTGAGCACGAACGGGGGTGGACCGTTGCCGTACAACTACGATCCGATCCTGACCGGGACGCTTCAGTATGAGTCTTCGAATTCGCAACAGTCCACCACCTTTATCACGGGAACGAACACGCTTTCGACGAACACCAGCACCTACAACTTCGGGTACCTGCAGGGGTTCGCGACCGGGTCGCAGCTGTCGGTGACATTTGACAACTTCCGGCAGACGACGAACAGTGAGCGGACCACGTACAGCCCACTGCTGGATTCGTCGTTTCGAGCGCAGTTTACGCAGCACCTGCTGCAGGGATTCGGTGTTGGCCTGAACACGCGTTTCATTTTGCAGGCGAAGAACGATCGACGCATCACGGATTCGGCTTTCCGGCAGCAGGTGATTTACACGGTGACCCAGGTGGAGAATATCTACTGGGCACTGGTGAGTGCGTATGAGGACGAGCAGGCGAAGGAACGAGCCCTGGCGCAATCGACGCAACTGGCGGAGGACAACCGGAAGCAACTGCAGATCGGCACGCTGGCGCCGCTCGATGTGGTGAACTCAGACGCGACCGTGGCGAGCGATAAGCAGGCGCTGGTGGCGTCAAAGTCGAATCTCGAGTACCAGCAGCTGGTGATGAAGCAGGCGATCGTGCGTGACCTGAACGATCCGCAGCTGGCGACCGCGCCGGTGGTGCCGACCGATCGTGTGGGGCTGGAACGGACGCCGGAAGAAGATACATCGGTGGAGGACCTGGTGAAGGAGGCTTACGTCAACAATCCCCAGGTGGAGCAGTCTGTGTTGCAGCTGAAGAACAATGAGATCACGATCAAGGCGTTCAAGAATGGCCTGCTGCCGGTAATCGACGCTTACGGGTTTTACGGGGGCAGCGGGCTTGGTGGAGCGCAGAATTCAGCCCTGGTGTGCACGGATGCGACCGGCGCAACGGTGGCCTGCAGCGGCTCCAGTGTCGTTCCGTCGGTGGGGTACGGCTCGGTGCTGCAGAACCTGGTGAACAACAGCTCTCCCGATAAGGGCGTTGGCGTGAACATTACGATTCCACTGCGCAATCGCGCGGCCCAGGCCGACCAGGCGCGATCGCAGATGGAGTATCGGCAGACGCAGATGCGGCTGCAGCAGTTGTATACGCAGACGCGGATCCAGGTGATCAACGGGCAGTACGCATTGACGAACGATCGGGCGCAGGTGCAGTCGGCACAGGTGGCGCGGGACTTTGCGGCGCAGAGCCTGGACGCGGAGCAGAAGAAGTACCACCTGGGCGCCTCGACGACGGCTAATGTGCTGCAGCAGGAGCGCAACCTGGCGACGTCGGAAGATAACCTGATCTCGGCGACTGCGGCGTATGCGCGAGATCGCGTCGCGCTCGAACAGATTCTGTCGAACACGTTGGATCGATACGGCATCAGTCTCGAAGAGGCAGCGAGTGGCGTGGTGACAAAGCAGCCGATGGTTCCTGGACTGACGGCGCCGCAACCTCCCGCTCCCCCGCGGCCTTTGACTGCGACGCCTCCGCCGCTTACCTAGGGCGGGGCTCCGGTAGACTGAGGTCTTATGGAGAGTCCGGAAAACGACCTGGGACGAGCGGCTTCCGGGTATTTGCGGTCGGCGCGACATCAGCCGGTCCGGTGGAGAGAGTGGGGCGGGGACGCCTTTGCCGCGGCACAGAGGGAAGATAAGCCCATTTTGCTGGATGTGGGAGCGGTGTGGTGCCACTGGTGCCACGTCATGGACCGGGAGTCTTACGAAGATGTAGTCACGGCTGAGCTGATCAATGAGCAGTTCATCCCGGTGAAGGTGGACCGGGATGAACGACCGGATGTGGATGCGCGATACCAGTCGGCAGTGGCGGCGATCAGCGGACAGGGCGGGTGGCCGCTGACGGTATTTCTTACGCCGGAGGGCCGGCCGTTTTTTGGGGGCACGTATTTTCCGCCGGATGATCGTCACGGCAGGCCAAGCCTGCGGCGGGTTCTGATGACGATGGCAACGGCGTTCCGCAACCGGCGGGAAGAGGTGGCTGAATCCGCGAACAGCGTGATGGCGGCGATAGAACACAACGACAGCTTTGCCGGCCATGTAGGCGATCCTGGGCCGGAGCTGGTGGCGAAGATTCTCGAGTCGACGCTGAAGCAATTCGATAAGCGATTCGGGGGCTTTGGATCGCAGCCCAAATTTCCGCATTCCAGCGCGATTGATCTCTTGCTGGATGCGTCCGGACGAGTTTCGGTGGCGGACCGGCCAGAACTCACCGGCAGTGCGGAGCACGCAGCAGTCGCAACCTTACGTGCGATGGCTCAGGGGGGGATGTACGACCATCTTGCGGGCGGGTTTCACCGCTACTCGGTCGATGAGCGATGGGTTGTGCCGCATTTCGAAAAGATGTCGTACGACAACAGCGGGCTGCTGCGGAACTACGTTCATGCTTTCCAGTCGACCACCGATGCGGACTTTGCCAGGGTTGCGCGGGAAGTGATTGGATGGATGGACACATGGCTGAGCGATCGGGAGAACGGCGGGTTTTATGCGTCGCAGGACGCTGACTTCTCTCTGGACGATGATGGCGACTACTTCACCTGGACAAGAGACGAGGCGGCCGAGGTACTTGGCGGAGCGGAGTTTGCGCTGGTGACGAACTTCTTCCACATTGCCGAGGTCGGCAATGTGCACCACAATCCGGCGAAGAACGTGCTCCACATCACTGGCGAGCTGAAGCGTGCGGCGGGTCTGGCGCGGGTGGATCCGGCGGTTGCGGGTGACGTGTTGGCGGAGGCCAAACGCAAGATGTATGCGGCCCGGCTGAAGCGGCCGACGCCCTACATCGATAAGACCCTGTACACGGCATGGAACGGCATGTGCCTTTCGGCGTACTTCGAGGCGGGGCGGGTGCTGGAGGTGCCGGAGGTGCGGGCGTTTGCGCAACGCTCGCTCGACCGCGTTCTCGGCGAGGCGTTCGACCCGAAACTGGGAGTTCGTCATGTAGTGGCGTACGGGGAGGGCGGTGGTGCGCACGCAACCCCGGTGGCGGGTCTGCTGGACGACTACGTGTTTCTGGCGCATGCGGCGCTGGATGGATGGGAGGCCACGGGAGAACTGCGGTACTACGACGTGGCTGATCAGATTGCGCGGATGACGATTGACCGGTTTTACGACCGGGCGGGTGCGGGGTTTTTCGACTGCCCGATACGCGAGCAGGGCGAGATTGCCCTGGGTGCGCTGAGAACGCAGCGGAAACCGCTGCAGGACTCGCCAACGCCCGCCGGCAATCCAGCGGCAGCAGCGCTGCTGTTGCGGCTGGAATCGCTGAACGGTCGCGAAGAGTATCTGCATCTGGCACAGGAGACGCTGGAGTCGTTCGCGGGCGTTGTGGAGCACTTTGGGCTGTACGCTTCCAGCTATGGGCTGGCGCTGCAGCGGTTGCTGCAGAGAGCGGTGCACGTGTGTGTCATCGGCGACGGCGCGGAAGCGCGCCGGATGGAGTCGGTTGCGCTTGCACGGTACGCCGTCAACAAGAGCGTGGTTCGGTTTCGGGTGGACCAGATGGACCAGCTGCCGCCCGCTCTGGCGAGGACGCTGCCGCATTTGCCGGATCTGCCGAAACGTGCGGGCGAAAGCGTTGCTGTGGTGTGCAGCGGCGAAAGCTGCAAGCCTCCGGTTCGGTCGGCGGAGGAACTCATGGCTCTGACGCGGTACTGTGCGCTAAGCCGGCTGCTCCGCTTCAGCTGAACCGGGGCGGGGAGGGGCAGGAAGGCCTGGATGGCCGGGCACGTCCCTGGCCATGATCAGCAAGCTGGAGTCGCTGCCGAGAGGCACGCCGTGCTGCTCGAAGGTGAGCACGATGCGACGGCGGAGCTCGCGAAGGACAACGTCGCGCTGATTCGGGCGAACCCGGAAATTGATGGGGTAAAGGATTTCGCGACCGCTGATCTTGTCGACGCCCAGAACGGTCGGGTCGGAAAGAATGATCTCGGCAAAGGCAGGATCGTTGCGGACCGCACCGGCGACTTCGCGAAGGACCTCCATGACCTGATCGGGATTGGCCGAGGCGTCGACGCTGACGCTGAGCATGGCGATGGCGTAGTCGCGCGAAAGATTGGAAACAGTGGACACCTGGCTGTTGGGAATCATGTGCAGGGTGCCGTCGCCATCGCGAAGACGTGTGAGGCGCAGGCTGAGGTCCTCGACTGTTCCCTGAAGGCCGGCGATTTTGACGATGTCGCCGATGTTGTACTGATCCTCAACCAGGATGAATATGCCATTGAGCATGTCTTTGAAGATGGACTGGGCACCCAGGCCGATGCCAACGCCGACCACACCGGCGGACGCGAGCAGGGGAGTCAGGTTGATGTTGAAGATGGACAAGACGTGCAGAAGGACGATGAAGCCGAGGATCCCGTAGGAGGTTGCCCGGATGATGCCGGCCATGGTGCGAAGCTGGGAAGCCCGCTGCGCATTGCCGATCTGCCGGTCCGCCAGCCGGAGCATGCGACCGACAAAAAAGGTGACCAACCGCTGCAGCACAAAGGCAAGCAGAAACACGGCGAGAAGGCGAGGAACGTCGGTGCGAAGGAACTCGACGACGTCGGCGTGCCAGTCGCGTTCGAGAATGCGCTTGAGGCGGTCGTCGGGTGCGACGGGCTGGGGCATAGGGGCTCTTTCTGGCACGCACGGACGCTCGGAGGCCGTGGCAAAGTACGTGACCCTCGGTTAAGCTTAGGGCAGAGCGGGGGTCGGAGCTACTCGCGACAGGTTCGAAGCGGAGTCGATCATGCGAAACGGATACATACGAGTGGCAGCAGTTTTGTTGCTGGCCTTGGCAATGGGCGCGCCGTCGGGCCGTGGTGTGCAGGCGATCCCGCCTACATCTTCGCCGTTTCCAGACGCTTCGTTGCATGGGGCGCGCGATGAGAAGGAGCGCGACCCAAACGTCGAACGCATGCAGCAGCAGGCGGCGCAGGGCCGGAACACGGAACGGCAGAAGCGGTTGGTGGCTGATACAGAGAAGCTGCTGAGTCTGGCGACGGAGCTGAAGCAGGACGTCGATAAGACGGACAAGAACACGCTGTCGGTCGACGTGGTGAAGAAGGCGGATGAGATTGAGAAGCTGGCTCACAGCGTGAAGGAGCGGATGAAGGGTTAGCGCCTGGGTGCGCCGAAGTGTGACGTAAGGAGTGAAGGCCCCCGGTGTTCTGGGGGCCTTACGTATAGGTGGGGAGTTGTGTTGCGGAAGTTGGAAACCGGAACCGAGGGAACTGAAAGTCCGGCGTGGAACTACAAAGATTATGACGCACCCGCAGCAGAAAAGTTGTCCTCGGTTGTACGACTTTCGTTGTAAGCGAGCGGGGGTGTTCCGTCCAGGTACGTCACATCTCGCGGGTAACTGTGACACCCGCGATTAAGGTTACGTTCGAAAGAGATGAAGAGATTGATGGCCTGGTTTGGAGCATTTGGGAATACGGATTGCAGGTGCCTGCAGCCGAGGGCCGACATGGTGGCTTCGCCCAGCACCTGTCGGTAGTCAGTGGTGACGACGAGATCGCGGCCTTCGTTGAGCTGCTCGGGTGCCAGACCTGGCCAGCGCCCGTGAACCTTGCCGCCCTGTACGGATCCGCCAAGGACGAACATGACGTTGGCGTGACCGTGGTCGGTGCCTCCCGTTCCGTTCTGGCGCGCTGTTCGGCCGAACTCTGACATGGTGACGAGGGTGATGTTCGCTGCGTCGTCGCCCATGTCGCGCCAGAAGGCGGCGATGGTGTCGGAGAACTCACGCAGGCGGTTTGCGAGCTGTCCTTCTGCCGCACCCTGGTTCTGGTGGGTGTCCCAGCCGCCAATGTCGGCGAAGGCAGCCTCGACGCCTAGATTGGCCTTGAGCAGCTGGGCAATCTGCTTGAGGCTGTCGCCGAAGCCGGTGCGTGGGTAGGAGACGCCCGGGGCGGGCTGGTAGCGTGCGGGATCGGCCGATTTGAGCATACGGACAGCTTCAAACGCTTCCTGGCCGGTGCCATGCAGGACGCTGTTGGAGCTGTTGTCGTACATCGACTGGAACGTGCCGGCGATGGGGGAAGCTGCGCCGTGGGTTCCGGGGGCGGTGACGCCGAACTCCTGCAGCTTATTGATGGCGACGGCGGGTACGACGCCCTGGAGTGTGCGCGGGAGTTGACCACCAAGGGCCACGGCTCGGAAGGGCGACGTGGAATGCGCAAGGGGCTCGGCCTGCAGAGCCCGGTTGAGCCAGCCGTCGGGGGTTGAGCGGACGCCGGGAGTGCCGCTTTCCATGAAGTCCTGCGCGTCGAAGTGCGACCGGGTGCTGTCCGGCGAACCGGCGGCGTGGATGACAGCCAGGCTGCCGTTGCGATAGAAGGGCATCAGCGACGACATGGCGGGGTGGAGGCCAAAGAAGCCGTCGAGGTCGAGCAGGTCCCCTTGCCTGATGGAGATGGAGGGGCGCATCGCGTAGTAGTTGGGCTCGGCATAGGGCACGACAATGTTGAGGCCGTCGGCGGCGCCACGCTGGAAGAGGACGACGAGCTTTTTGTGGTTGGCAGCGGCGGTGGTGGCCTCCGCAAGGACGCTGCGCTGAAGGAACGCCGGTATGGCCGAGGTGCCGATCAGGGCTAAGGCGCCGTTTTTGAGAAAGCATCGCCGGGAGGTGGACAACTGCGTACGGGACGGACGCGGTACATCACAGCCCCAGTCGGTTGCGATTTGCGGAGTGGCGGATCCCATGTCGGCCTCGGGTGGTGATCTGGCGCGAGCCGGGGTGGCTCGTTGCGTGTGCCTACGAAGCTAGACCCCGATCCTGCTCCCTGGTTGCGGAGCTCGATGTGAGGAGTTGCGCCTGAGCTTCCGTGTCGCGCGTCTAAAAGGCTGCCAGGTCGGACATCGCCTGAAAGAGGTGCTCGGGCTGAGGAAGGATGGCGTCCTCGAGCAGTGGCTGGTAGGCGACAAAGGTGTCCATCGCGGCGACCCGGCGGACGGGCGCGTCGAGATCGTGGAAGAGTTCGTCGCCGATGCGAGCGGCAAGCTCAGCGCCGTAGCCCCAGGAGAGCATGTCTTCGTGGGCGACGAGGACGCGGCTGGTTTTGCGGACGGACTCGGCGATTGCCTCCCAGTCGTAGGGGTTGAGGGAGCGGAGATCGATCACTTCGGCGTCGACCCCCTTTTCGCGATGGAGGCGCTGCGCGGCCTGCAGCGCACGGGGGACGACGGCTCCGTAGGTGAGGACGGAGAGGTCATTGCCGGGGCGGACGATGCGGGCCTTGCCGAAGGGGATGGTGTAGTCGGGACCGGGGTACGGGGCGCGACCGAAGGTCTCGCGGTAGAGACGTTTGTGCTCGAGGAAGAGGACGGGGTCGTCGCAGCGGATGGCGGTGCGGAGGAGGCCGCAGGCATCGAGGGCGTTCGAGGGCATGACGACGCGGAGACCGGGGATGTGGGTGAAGATGGACTCGCCGGACTGCGAGTGGTAGATGGAGCCTCCGGTGAGGTAGCCGCCGATGGGGACGCGCAAGACCAGAGGGCAGGAAAACTGGCCGTCCGACCTCCAGCGGATGAGGGCTAACTCATTGCGTATCTGGTGCATGGCGGGCCAGATGTAATCAAAGAATTGAATCTCGACGACGGGCTTGAGACCGCGGACAGCCATGCCGACGGCACGGCCGACGATGTTGGCCTCGGCCAGGGGGGAATTCCAGACGCGGTCGTTGCCGAACTCGGTCTGGAGGCCGGAGGTGAGCTTGAAGACACCGCCTTTGCCCTTGAGCTTACCGGCACGGAGGAGCTCGTCGCGGCTGGCGTCGGCGACGTCTTCGCCGAAAACGACGATGCGCCGATCGCGACGCATTTCGTCACGGAGGCAGGCGTTGATGAGGTCGGCCATGGTGCGCTCGGCGGCATCTGCGCTGGAGCGGTCGGGTTGCCGATCGAAGTGGGCGTCTGTTGGCTTGAGGTCTTCAGAGTAGACGTGCCGGAGAATGGAGCTGACCGGCGGGGGAGCGGCGGCGAGAGCGCGATCGGCTGCGTGCTGAACTTCGGCCTCCACCTCCTGCTCGAGCTGCTTGAGAGCTGTTTCGTCGAGGAGGCCTTGGCTGAGGAGGTATGACCGCAGCCGGGTAATGGGGTCGCGCTGGAGGTCGGCTGCGATTTCTGCTTCGGAACGGTAGGCACGCTCATCGTCGGAGAGCGAGTGGGAATAGGGCCGGACGACGTGGCCGTGAACGAGGGCCGGACCGCGGCCGGAGCGGCAGTAGGCCACGGCTTCGGTAAGGGCGGCGTAGCTGGCGAGGGCGTCGGTGCCATCGACCTCCGCGAAGTGAAAATTGGGGAAGTTGCTGATGAGACGGGAGATGTTGCCGCCCGGGGTGTTCTCTTCGACCGGTGTGGAGATGGCGTACTGGTTGTCTTCGATGACGTAGAGGACAGGCAGTCGGCCATTGGAGGCGGTGTTGAGCGACTCCCAGAACTCACCTTGACTGGTGGCTCCCTCGCCAAGGGAAACGTAGGTGACCTCGTCGCCGTGAAACTGCACGTCTTTGAACTGGCGGTAGTCGCCGTCGTGGCGGGCGGCGGCTTCGGGGTGGCTGGCGAAGTAGCGGCCGGCTTCCGCGCAGCCGATGGCGTGCAGGCACTGGGTGGCGGTGGAGGAACTGGGGGTGACGATGTTGAGGGCGCGGCTGGTCCAGTGCGAGGGCATCTGCCGGCCACCGCTGGCGGGGTCATCCGCGGCACCGACAGCTTGCAGGAGCTGGTCCTCGACCGTTGTTCCGAGGGTGAGCGAAAGGGCGCGGTCGCGGTAGTAGGGGAAAAACCAGTCGTAGCCCGGGCGCAGCGCCATGCCGGCGGCGACGAGGAGGGCTTCGTGACCGGCGCAGGAGATCTGAAAGAAGATTTTCTGCTGGCGCTTGAGGACGATCTCGCGATCGTCGGTGCGCCGCGAGAGCACCATTAGACGATAAAAGCGCAGCAGCTCGCTGGGGGAGAGCGGGTGTTCTCGGAGCGACGCCTCCGTGTCCGAGACGGAGGGAACCTCTTGGGTGAGCGTTTCCGTGGCCATCGATCGATCCTGAGTCCTCTCGGGAAAGCTGCGCGACGG
>CAXUCK010000015.1:0-11856 GCA_964249375.1 uncultured Acidobacteriaceae bacterium | reverse complement strand
ACGGACCCGGTGCGAGCCGCCGACTTATTTTAGCGGCTCCCGGGGCAAACGTTCGACCGACTCACCGGACGGCCTGATTTCGGAGAGAGCGGCGGCCGGCAGGTACTGATCGAGGAAGCGGCTGAGGGTCGTTTGGAACGCGGCTGGGGAGGAGCCAGGTGGGAGGGCGACCGTGAACTTGGGGTCGGCGGCAGCCTGCCCGAGTGTGGAAGCTTCCGCGGGACCGCGGCTGAGGATCAGCTTGGGCGTGACGAGTGTGGAGAGCGGAATGGTGAGAGGGAAGCGCTCGTGGAAGAGCAGCGTCACGGGCAGCAGGTATCCCTGTGGAGCACGGCGGGCCAGGTCGAGAAGGTCTCCCCGGGGCTGGTCGAGGATGAGGGCCGGGATTTGCTGATGCTGTAAGGAGAGGTGAACAGCCAGGGAGGCTCCTACGCCAACGCCGTAAGGAACAATAGTTTGCGGACGAAGGTGTATGTCCGTGTTGAGATATTGCCAAGCCGCTTCGGTGTCTTCGGTCATTTGTTCTGCCGTGGGGTGCCGGCCAGCGGTGACCGGGTAACCGCGGTAGTTGAAGGCAAGCACGTTCAGGCCAGCTGCGTGCAGGCTGTCAAGTGTTGCGGTGTCGTCGGAGAGCGATCCGTCCGCGCCGCGCAGATAGAGCAAGGTGAATTGACGGTATGGCGCGTCGGCTGCGGCGGGGATCCACCATCCCGTGAGCTGAGGGATGGCCGTCGCATCCGGCGCGAAGCGGATCTGCTGGGCGTTTGCTGGAGGTGACCCACTGCGCGCCGGGCCAGGGTGCAGCACCAGCTGCCACTGTCCTTGGGAGAAAAGGAGGCAGAGGGTGGCGTAGCCGAACAACAGAGCGACGGCGACCACCAGACTGAAGGCTTTCAGCAACCATTTGGGGTCGATTGTTTCCGGAGCGTCGGTATATTGAGGGCGCCGTGGCGCCTGTTTAGGTGACTGCAAGCCGGAGACCTCCCATGGCGGGCGCGCATCCTACGGCGGACGGCCCTGCTGCTAGGGTAGTCGAGTCGGTTGACGGACCGAGAGGATAGGAGCGGGCACTTGGGACAATGGGTTCGGCTATGCAGTCTGGCGGAGGCTCCGGCGGAGGGCAAAGTGATGGAGGCCGCGGCTGAGGGCGTGACGATCTGCCTGGCGCGGGTCGGGGACGTGCTGGCTGCGGTCGATAACGTGTGTCCGCATCGGCAAGGGCCGCTGAGTGAGGGCTGGATCGAAGGCAATGCGGTGGTTTGTCCGTGGCACTCCTGGGCGTTTGATCTCCAGACCGGGATTGCCGAGCCGCCGGAACGCGCTCGTGTGGACGTCTTCCCAGTCCGGGTGGAGGGCGACGATGTGTTCGCGGAGGTGCCATAGGTTCTGTTCACGGGCGAATCTTTGCGGGAAACTTCGGTGCACACATTCTTGTGCAGTTGGGGAGGGGAACGGTATGCTGTAGGACAGCACCGGTCCCGTGACTGACATTCCCGGTGAGAGAGGATCTCCCCAATGAAGCTGCGTACGTTCGTGCTTTCCGCTGTCGCTGTGTTGCTTTTTGCCGGATCGGTTATCCCCGCTCAGGCGCAACACCATCATCGTCATCACCACCACCATCATCACCACCACTAGACTTCGGTGGTGTTTCCCGAGACCCGGCGCGATGCCGGGTCTTGTGTTTTGGGGCGAAGGCCCGTCGCGGCGAGGCCTGCGGAGCCGGCTGGATCTTTCCTGTAGAATCGATTGAATCCACTCCGAAAAGGAGAGGCAATGCAGGCAATGCTTGCGCTCGAAGACGGGCGCACCTTTCACGGCAAGAGCTTCGGCGCTACGACCGAAGGCTTGGGCGAGGTGGTATTCAATACCTCGCTGACCGGCTACCAGGAAATCTTCACCGATCCGTCCTATGCGGGGCAGATCGTTGTGCTCACGAATCCACACATCGGCAACTACGGCACGAGCCCGTCGGATGCGGAGTCGAAACGACCCTACATCGAGGGGCTGGTGACGCGCGAGTTTTCGCCGGTGAGCTCGAACTGGCGATCGACGCAGGTCGCGGATGAGTACCTGGAGCGCTCGGGCGTTCCGGTGATCGCCGAAGTCGATACGCGGGCGGTGGTGCGGCATCTGCGGGCGAACGGCGTCATGCGCGGGGTGATTGCTTCGGGCGAGACCCTGGTTGCTGAGGATCTGGTTCGGAAAGCGCGGTCGATTCGAAGCATGTCGGGCGCGGACCTGGCAAGCGCGGTCAGTACCCCGGCCAGCTACGAGTGGAGCGCGAGCGAGCCGCGCAACCAGACGGACGACGCTCTGCTGGGCGAGCAGGGGACCGCTGAGCCGATGCACGTGGTGGCCTATGACTTCGGCATCAAGGAAAATATTCTGCGGATGCTGGCGCGCGAGAACTGCCGCGTGACGGTGGTGCCGGCGAAGACGTCGGCCGAAGAGGTCCTGGCGATGCAGCCGGATGGCGTTTTCTTCTCGAATGGGCCGGGAGACCCGGAGCCGCTGGGGTATGCGGTCGAGAATATCCAGAAGCTGCAGGGCAAGGCGCCCATGTTTGGCATCTGCCTGGGGCATCAGCTGTTTGGGTTGGCGCTTGGAGGGAAGACGTACAAGCTGAAGTTTGGGCATCACGGCGGCAACCATCCGATCAAGAACCTGGAAACGGGCAAGGTGGAGATCACCGCGCAGAATCATAATTTCAACGTCGATCCGGAATCGCTGCCCCAAGATGTCGAGGTCACGCACGTCAACCTGAACGACAATACGCTGGCCGGGCTGAAGCATAGGAGTGATCCGATGTTCAGCGTGCAGTACCATCCCGAGGCGAGCCCCGGGCCGCATGACTCGCACTACCTGTTCCGCGACTTCCGGACGATGATGGAAGAGTGGAAGAAATAATTTCCGAGGCGCGGCGCTGGCCGCGCCGTTCGCTGTGCCTCGCACCAAAGTTCAAGCCCAGGAAAGAGACCAACGATGCCACGCAGGAACGACATCGCGAAGATACTTGTGATCGGCTCGGGTCCGATTGTGATCGGGCAATCGGCCGAGTTTGACTACTCCGGAACGCAGGCCTGCAAGGCGCTGAAGGCGGAAGGGTATGAGGTGGTGCTGGTGAATTCGAACCCGGCCTCCATCATGACCGATCCCGAAGTGGCCGACCGCACGTATATCGAGCCGCTGACGCCGGTGTATGTAGAAGAGATTCTGCGGGTTGAATCCGAGATGATGCGCGGGCGTGCGGGGACCTTTGCCGTGCTGCCGACGGTGGGTGGGCAGACGGCGCTGAACCTGGCGGTGGACCTGGCGGATGCGGGCGTGCTCGAGCGCTATGGTGTGGAGCTGATCGGGGCGAAGCTCGAGGCGATCAAGAAGGCGGAAGACCGGCTGCTGTTCAAGGACGCGATGACCAAGATCGGCCTGGACATGCCGCGGTCTTCGCTGGTGAACAACCTGCGCGACGGCATGGAGTTCGCCCAGAAGATCGGCTTCCCGGCAGTGATTCGGCCGAGCTTTACGCTGGGCGGATCGGGCGGCGGCATCGCGTACAACCGGGAAGAGCTGATGGAAATCCTGGCGCGCGGCATTGATCTGTCGCCGGTGCATGAGTGCCTGATCGAAGAGAGCGTGCTCGGATGGAAGGAGTACGAGCTCGAGGTTGTGCGCGACCTGAACGACAACGTGATCATCGTCTGCTCGATCGAGAACTTCGACCCGATGGGTGTGCACACGGGCGACTCGATCACGGTCGCCCCGGCGCAGACGCTGACCGACCGCGAGTACCAGCGCATGCGCGACGCGGCGATCCGGGTGATTCGGGAGATTGGCGTCGAGACCGGTGGGTCGAATGTGCAGTTTGCGGTGAACCCGCAGAACGGCCGCATGACGGTGATCGAGATGAATCCACGCGTTTCGCGATCGAGTGCTCTCGCGTCAAAAGCGACCGGATTCCCGATTGCCAAGATCGCGGCGCGACTTGCTGTTGGGTACACGTTGGACGAGCTGCAGAACGATATTACGCAGGCGACGCCGGCGTGCTTTGAGCCCACGATTGACTACGTGGTCGTGAAAATTCCGAAGTGGCAGTTTGAGAAGTTTCCGGGAGCCGACGAGGGCCTGGGGCCGCAGATGAAGTCGGTCGGTGAGGTGATGGCGATTGGGCGCACCTTCAAGGAAGCGCTGATGAAGGCGGTGCGATCGCTGGAGACGGGACGAAAGGCGACAGCCGACTCGATCGAGCCGCGGAGGTTGACGCAGCGCCTGGTGACGCCGCATCCGGAGCGGTTGGCGTATGTGCGCTACGCCTTCGAGCAGGACATGACGGTGCGCGAGGTGGCGCGGCTTACGGGGATGGACCCGTGGTTCCTGTACCAGCTGAAGCAGATCACGGACGAGATCAAGAAGATGGGTGCAACGCCGATCGAGAGCGTCACGCATGATGAGCTGCTGACGGCGAAGCGAATGGGCATCTCCGACGAGCGACTGGCGGCGAGCTGGCACAAGGACGGCGCTGCGGGTGCGACGGAGGTGCGTGCACTGCGCAAAAAACTCGGCGTGCAGCCGGTGTACAAGCTGGTCGACACCTGTGC
The DNA here is from genome assembly GCA_964249375.1 of uncultured Acidobacteriaceae bacterium. Lineage (GTDB taxonomy): Bacteria > Acidobacteriota > Terriglobia > Terriglobales > Acidobacteriaceae > Edaphobacter. The sequence continues at coordinate 7,261 of CAXUCK010000015.1, read as the reverse complement.
GGCGGAGTTCGAGAGCTACACGAACTACATGTACAGCTGCTACGACGAGGAGAACGAGGCGCCAGCGACGGACCGCAAGAAGATCATCATTCTGGGCAGTGGACCGAACCGGATCGGGCAGGGAATCGAGTTCGACTACTGCTGCTGCCATGCTGCCTTTGCGCTGCGCGAGGATGGCTACGAGACGGTGATGGTGAACTGCAACCCGGAGACGGTCTCGACGGACTACGACACGAGTGACCGGCTTTACTTTGAGCCGCTGACGCTGGAGGACGTGCTGGCCGTGTACGAGCACGAGGCGAAGGGGCGCGGAGAGATTGGCATGATCGTGCAGTTTGGCGGGCAGACGCCGCTGAACCTGTCGCTGCCGCTCAAGCAGGCCGGTGTGCCGATCATTGGCACCTCGCCCGACTCAATCGACCTGGCGGAGGATCGCAAGCGTTTCGGCAAACTGATTGAGGAGCTCGACATTCCGCAGCCCGAGGGAGCGATGGCGACCAGCGTTGCAGAGGCGACCGCGGGTGCGGAGCGCGTCGGATATCCGGTGCTGGTGCGGCCGAGCTACGTGCTGGGTGGGCGCGCGATGGTGATCGCGTATGACCGCGAGGCGGTGGTGCAGTACATGTCAACCGCGATCGAGTACTCGGGGGAGCGGCCGGTGCTGATCGATCATTTCCTGGAGGACGCGACCGAGGTGGATGTGGACGCGCTGTGCGATGGCGACGACGTGGTGATTGCCGGCATTATGCAGCACATCGAGGAGGCGGGGATTCATTCGGGCGATTCCTCCTGCGTGCTGCCCTCGGTCGATCTAAGCGCGGACGTGCTTGACACAATACGGCAGTACACGCGGCGACTGGCGGTGGCGCTCGAGGTGCGTGGGCTGGTGAACATTCAGTTCGCCATTCAGCGCGGGAAGGTTTTTGTGATCGAAGTCAACCCACGCGCTTCGCGCACGGTTCCGTATGTTTCCAAGGCGACCGGCATTCCGCTGGCAAAGATAGCTTCGCGCATCATGGTGGGACGGAAGCTGCGCGATCTGCTGCCCGACGTCGTTGCGAGCGGAAACGATCTTGAGACGGGGCCGCATTTCTTTGTCAAGTCGCCGGTGTTTCCGTGGGCAAAGTTTCCTGGCGTGGATACGGTGCTGGGGCCGGAGATGCGATCGACCGGCGAAGTGATGGGCGTGGCGGACAATTTCGGCGAGGCGTTTGCGAAAGCGCAAATCGCCGCCGGCCAGAACCTGCCCGTGCAGGGCACGGTGTTCCTGAGCGTGAACGACCACGATAAGGAAGGCATCGTCGCGCTGGCGCGGCAGTTCGTCAGCATGGGTTTCCAGGTCGTGGCGACACACGGCACGGCGCAGGTGCTGGAGGCGGCGAAGCTCTCGCCAGAGCGCGTTTACAAGGTGAAAGAGGGCCGGCCCAACGTGGTGGATCTGATCAAGGGCGACCGCATTCAGTTGATCGTCAATACACCGCGCGGGCAGGACACGTTCTTTGATGAGAAGGCGATTCGCCGGGCGGCGGTGCTGGCGCGGATTCCGACGATCACGACGCTGGCGGCGGCGCGAGCAGCGGCCGAGGGGATCGCGGCGCTGCAGCAAGGCAAGATTCGGGTGGAGGCGCTGCAGTCGCTGCACCAGGCCCGAAGCGCGGCGATGGGGCGTTAGAAGCGAGCCGGTCAGGACCGGCTTGGGGCGAGTTTCGATCCGACGGCGTACCCGATCATCGACAGCGGCATCCATGCGCCAATCAGGATGCCATCGCCGCCCATGAGGCCGCTGTTGCCGTCGATGAAGAAGAAGGTGCGGTAGAGCCGCTCGACCAGGCCGCACTTTTCGCAAAGGCCGGGGCCGGTCGGCAGGTCGAGCACCCACACGCACACGACGGAAAACAAGAGCAGGCCTGAAATCCAAATTTTGCGGGAGACGTCGTCTTTCTGGATGCTTGAGACGACCAGGCCCCCCAGCATCGGCACAAAGAAGGCGAGCAGGGTCGCCAACATTTTGGGCGAAGAGGAGTCCGGGTCGGGGTGCATGAAAGACATAACGCCGACGACTGCCGCCAATGCGGTGAGGGCGAGGACGGTGTGCGTGGTGAACCAGAAGGCTTCCCGACCCAGGTCGCCGACTGACTTGTCCTTCGAAATGTCGCGCTGGTACATGGGTTCGCTCTGGACAGAGGCTACCGCATCTCGCCGGAGCGGGCGCTACATCTTTTGCGGCAGGCGCACGGTCGCTGGTCTCCCCAGAAGAACTGCCGACGCGGGGCTCTTAGAATAGGAGCATGCTGCTCGATGGCCTGTTTGTCCCGCTGACCACACCGTTTTACCCCGATGGCGCGCTGAATGCGCGCAAGCTGGAGCACAACGTTCGCCGGTATTCGCTGACGCCAGCAGCCGGGCTGTGTGTGCTCGGGGTCCCTGGCGAGCAGGCGATGCTTTCCGAAAGCGAGGCCGTCGAGGTGCTGCGCATCGCAGCCCAGGAATGCGCGCCGGGGAAGGTGTTGTTGGCCGGGGTGGGGCGACCGTCGGTGCTGGGGACGCTGCGGCTTGCCGAAGCGGCTGCTGAAGCAAGACTTGACGCGGTGATCGTCGACGCGAGCCTGGAGTTGCTGACGGCAAAACAGCATCCGCGATGGACGACCGAACTGCTGACCTACTTTCGTACGGTGGCCGACCGATGCACGTTGCCTGTGGTGATCGGCAGCCGGGTTGGCCACGCGCTCTCGCTGGCGGTGATTGAGGAGCTGGCGCATCATCCGCAGATCCTGGGTTGCCTCGAGCTCGAAGGAGATCCCGAGCGGATCGGAACCATTCTGGCGAAGACTGCTTCCGTTCGACGCCAGGTGACGGTCACGCCAGTTTTTGCCGCGGTGACGCAGCGGATGCAGGCGCCGCAGGCGAACAGCTCGTCTCAAGGCGCGTACATCACGGCTGAAAGCCTTGGGAGTGGCGGGGCTGCGCTGGCCACGGCGCCACCGCAGCCCGCACTCAAGACCCGCACCAAGACGGTCGGCTTCCAGGTCATGGCAGCTCGCGCGGTCGATATGCAGCGATCGCTTGCGGCGGGTGCAACCGCGGTGATGCCGCCGCTGGCCGCCAGCGCGCCGCAGAGCTGCTACGAGGTGGTCGCAGCGTGGAAGGACGGCGACCCCACGCTGGCTGAGGAAAAGCAGGCGCGGCTGACGCGGGCGGCGCAGCGCATCGACGAGGGACTGGGGATCGCGGGCATCAAGTACGGCTGCGACGTGAATAGCTACTTTGGTGGCCAGCCGCGCTTGCCAGGGCTGCCACTGACCGGCGAAGAACGGCTGGAGATCGAGGCAATCCTGAAGCCGCTCCGCGGGTGATCGAGGCGGGTCAGTGCGGCGGGAAGGGCTAACCGCGCGGGCGGACCGTTACGCCCAGACTATTCAGCTTGCTGCGAGCCTGGACTGCCTCGGGTGAGTTCGGGAAACGCTGGATCAGGGCGCGCAGCTCGCGTATGCCAGCGTCGGTCTGCTTGAGTTGCAGCAGGGCGTGAGCCTTGTGGAGGTGCGCCGCGGGCACCTTGTTATTATCCGGGTACTGCTCGAGCACCTTGTCGTAGTTCTTTTCAGCCGCGCCATAGCGGCCGGCGCGGTAGTCGATCTCGCCCTGGTAGTACACCGCGTTGCCAGCGAGCGGACTGTCAGGGTGGGTGCGGACGACGTCGCTGAACTCGGAGGAGGCGAGGGCGTACTTGGCCGACATGTAGTCGCCCAGCGCTGTTTTGTACATCTCGTCGGCAGGGGCGGCAGCCGTGCTGGCGGCAGCGGTATCGGGCGTAGCGGGCAGGGCAGCGGAGGGCTTGCCGCGTCGCGAAGTCGGCGGTGTAACGATCGTGTCTGGCGCCGGTACCGGGGTGATGGCAGGGGCTCCCGCGCTGGGCGGCATGTCCGCGGAGGGAGAGGCAGCAGGCGCCGCGGCGGTGGCTGGGGCGCTGGCATTGATGGTCTGCTGCTGGCTCTGGATGGTTTGCAGCAGCTTTTCCATCCGGCCCATGCGCGCCTTCAACTCGTCAAGCGAATCGTTCAACGCCTGCACCTGGCCTGAGACCTGGTCCACCTTGCCGCCCTGGCCCTCGGTTTGCGCCTGCAGTTGATGCTGGAGGTTGTCCATGTTGGCGGAGAGCTTGTTGACGGAGTCCGCGCTCTGCTGCACCAGGTCCTTGAGGGCGCCCATGCGCTCGTCGTTCGATTGCTGCAAACGGGCGACGGCGTCCTGCAGCTGCTGAATCTGCGTCTGCAGCTGGATCATGTCTTTGCTGGCGGCGAAGGCGGGCGACGCAGCGAAGCTGACCAGAACGAGGGCGGAGGCGAGACGCGAACGAAAGCGAGTCATGAGCGTACCTTCTCGGCAGAGTCTCAACGGCAAGGGAGCAGAGGCGCTCTGCCTCGCTTCCGCTCCCCTTACTGGTGAGCCGTGGTCTAGTGGTCAAGCAGGAACTGCGCGCGGCGGTTCTGCTGGTAGCAGCTTTCGTCGGCCTCGGTGCAGAACTGTTTTTCCTTGCCGTAGGAGACGACGCGAATGCGCGATCCGGAGACTCCGGCAGAGCTCAGAGCTGTTTTCGCCGCGTTGGCGCGATTTTCGCCAAGCGCGAGGTTGTACTCGGCCGAGCCACGTTCATCGGCGTAGCCTCCGATGACGATGCGGATGGCCGGATGTGCGGCGAGGTACGACGCAGCCTGCGTGATGCCCGTCTGCGCATCCGGCCGGAGATCGTAGCTGTCGTAGTCGAAGAAGAGGTCCTGGACGTTCTGGTGGAAGGCGGTCTCGGAGCCCATGTCGCCGCTGCCGTTGGCGTTTGCAGAGGGCGCGGTTGGGGCGACGGGTACACGCACCGTGACCCGGACGTTCGCCTCCGTTGTGCCGCCGTCACCTTTGGCGACAAGATGAAAGTTGGTGGAGTTCGACGGCGAGACAGTCTGCGTGCCGTTGGCGGGCACGGCACCAACGCCGTCGATGGTGACGTTGGTGGCGTTCTGGGTGCGCCAGTTCAGAACGACGGACTGCCCGAGATCGATCGCCTGCGGATCCGCCGTGAGGGTCGCGGTGGGTGCGGCTAAGCCGGACGTGTCGGACGGACCGAGGCTGCTCGGGTTCACATTGCTCTGCTTCTTGTGGCAACCGGTGCTGAACACCAGGGCCATGCTGATCGTTGTGGCGGCAAGCACTCCAAGCGCCCGGGTTGGTGTCGATGTCATCAATTCTCTCTCCTGCCTTTATCAAACTCTTGTACGCGAAGCTCGATCCGGTTGTCCTGCAGAGCTGTATGCGCGGCGTGGTCCGCCGAATTATCGCCAGCTCCAGTTCGGCATGTCGCCGCCGGTCAGGGCATGTTGTTGGGTTCCATCAGCCAGCATAGTCATGATCTTGCTCTGCTCGGCGCGACCGCTGCTGCTGGTGGCGAATACGATGTGTCGACCATCGGGAGACCAGGACGGGAAGTCGCAGCGGCCGATGTCGTGAGTGAGTTGGATCCAGCGTTTTGTCGCGATTTCCATGACGTAGATGTCCTGTCCGCCTGGAGCTCCAGGGCCGTATTTGCGGTTCCAGGCGAAGGCGAGGAACTGGCCGTTGGGCGACCAGGAAGGTGAGGTGGCGTAGCCGCCGTCGGTCATGCGCTGCACGCCGGAGCCGTCGACGTCCATGACGTAAAGTTGCGGGAGGCCGGTGCGGCCGCTGATCCAGGCGATCTGCGATCCGGTTTTGGGGTTGAAGACGGGCGAGACGTCGGGGCCGCGGAAGCTGGTGATGCGGCGCGCTCCACCGCCGGACGCATCGGAGATCCAGATTTCGGGGTCGCCCGAGCGCGAGGAAGAGTAGGCGACTTCGCGGCCGTCGGGCGACCAGGCCGGCGAGAGATTGGTGCCGCCGGTGATGGGGAAGGCAACCGGGCGTCCGAGAAGGAGCGAGTACATGCGGATCTGGAAGCCGTCGCGGCCGAGGGACGAAAAGGCGACTCGACTGTTATCGGGCGAGACGCGGGGCGAGAGCGAGATGGTGCCGAGGTGCGTGACGGCGTGGGCGTTTGATCCGTCGTAGTCCATCTGCCAGATCTCCTTGTTGCCGCCGCCGGCCTTGACGTAGAAGATCTTGGTTTCGGCGATGCCAGGAATGCCGCCGCCAAGACGGAAGATGATCTCGTCGGCGAAGCGATGGGCGATCTGGCGGGCTTCGTCCTCGGTGGCCTGCTCGTTGTACTGCTTGGCGAGGACCTGCGGATACTGCGGATTCTTGACGTCGAAGAGGTATCCGTCAATGACGACGCGGCTGTTGTTGACGGCGATGCGGCCGAAGGCGACCATCGCGGCGGAGGTGGGCGCTGCCGCCCAGTCGGTCAGCTTAAGGTCGGCGGGTGCTCCGGGTGTCTGCTGCGGCAGCATGCTCTTGGAGACGACGTCAAAGATGCCGGCCGCGTTGAGGTCGGAGAACAGGGTGGTGTCGAAGACCTGTTTGAGCGGTGTGACGTCGGCGGTTGCGGGTTGAAAGTCTGCGGCCGCGACGCGGATGCGATCGGCGCCTGAGGACGTTTCGGTCTTGAACCAGTCCTGCGCACGGAGGGACGCTGGGGCGAGCAGAAAGGACAGGAGTGAGGCCAGCGTGAACCAGGTGCGGTGCGTGCGCGAGGGGAGGAGAAACAGGGATCTGAAGCAGTGCCGAGCCATCGTTTTCTATCGTAGACGGAATCGAGACGCAGCGTCGCTTGTGAGCTTATTGCTGCCGGTAATCGAAGGTGTACTCGACTGTGATGTGCTGGCTACCGCCGGGCAGTGGGCCGAAGCCCTCAACGCGCTGAACGGCGCGAAGAGCGGACTGATCGAGCGAGGGTGATCCGCTGCGGGCCTCGATGCGGGCGTTTGAGGGAGTGCCTTCGGCGTCGATGTCGAAGACGACCACGGCGCGGCGGCCTTCGGAGGCGCGTGGGTCGGCTTCCTGGGTGTACCAGTTTTGGGCGACAGTGCGGTTGACGATGGTGATGTAGTAGGCGAAGCGTGCGCCAAAGGTGCGGTCGGCAACGGTGATGCTGGCAGTGCCGTTTTTGAGCTGTAGCGTGGCTTGCGGGATGCGGATGCCGGCAGTTTCGCCGGTGGTGGCTTTGGTGGACTGGGGCGGAGAGGGCTGCGGGTGTTTCGGTGGTTCCGGTGCAGGGCGCTCGGCGACTTTGGGCGGTTTGGGTTGGGGCTTGACCGGGATCGGAACCTCTTTGGGCGAGGGTGGTGGCTCTGTCTTGGGG
>CAXUCK010000014.1:0-23903 GCA_964249375.1 uncultured Acidobacteriaceae bacterium | reverse complement strand
GGGGTAGATGGTGCGGGCGTAGTCGGCCCGGTTAATCATGGGGAAGATATTGCCCTCGGAGGCTCCGCGGAGGAAGGTGAGGGCGGGGTCCGCGGGGACGTAGCGGTAGGGGTTGATGCCGGCGTGCTGAACGATGCCATCCCAAACGTAGCGGTAGATGTCGGAGGAGAGGACGGGGTCGGAGTAGAGGAGGGTGAGGCGGCAGGTGACGGCGACGACGAGGATGAGGGGAAAGGTGAGGCGGTCGGTGGGGCCGAAGAGCACGACGAGGCAGGCGAGGACGTAGCACCAGACAGACCAGCCGGAGGTGCCGGAGAAGCCGATGGTGAAGATTTCGTACTCGGAGGGAAGGTGGCGGGAGAGGAGGAAAAGGAGCGTGCCGAGGAGGGCGAGAGCGAGGTTGGTTTGCCACGGGCGAGCGTGGGTCCAGTGAAGCGGTTTACGCGAGATAAGCAGGTCGGCGGTTGTGGTGGAGCTCATGCGCGGAGAGTTTGAGTGAAAGCGCGGGGAAGGTCCCCTGCGCGCCGGAGATCCAGAAGAAACTGACGCGTCTGGGGAGCCGGGTGCCCGGCGCGAAGCGTAAATGGAGGCGGGGTGCTTTCAAGCAGCTCCGCCGTGAGCAGGTCGAGGGTGGCGCCGTCATCGACGTCGTACCACAAAGGCAACTCAACGAGCTCAAGGTTGGCTTCGCGACAGCGTTGGCGAGTCTCCTCCGCGACAGCGCCGGTAGACCAGGAGATGCGGTCGAAGGGTTCGGGATGGGCGTGCTTGAGGCCGATCAGATAGTAGCCGCCATCGTGCGACGGACCGAGGACGACGCGGTCGCCGGGCCGGGAAAGCTCACTCACAGCGCGGTCAAATGCCGCTTGCGGGACAGTGGGCGAGTCGGAGTCGATCAGGCAGACCGCGGCGAAACCGCAGGCGAGGATGTCTGTTGCGGCGGCGAGCAGCCGTTCCCCGAAGCCGTCGCCGCGTTGGAGGATGAGGCGGAAAGTGGAAGGGAGATGGTGGTCAAACGCGGCTTCGTCCCCGGCCGGCGTGTAGCAGACCAGGCCCTGACCGCCGGCGACGCTGGCGAGATTAGCGGTCGTGTCCTCAAGAAAGCAAATATTGAGAGCGGCCGTTTGAGTGAGGGTCAGCGGCGGCGAGAGGCGGGTCTTTACTTTTCCCGCGCGCGGAGCCTTGCTCATGACGGCCAGCGCGCACAGGCCAGCGAACTCAGGGTATCGATGAGACGGGTCGAGGATAGGGTAAGTCATTCCGGTTTCAGAGTATCCGAGCGGCCGCGATGGGCAGAGAAGACGTGCAATCGACGCGAGGTTAGGAAGCGTCCCCGCGTTGACAGATAGCGTATTGGTACCAGCCATCGTAGTGGAGGTCGATGGCCGCCCAGGGTTGGGAGCGCATGAGGCGGCTGAAGTCAGGGTGACTCAGAACGTCGGCCTGCTGGGGCTCACGGTATTTGCCGGCAGGCGACGTGGTGAGGCGGGCGAGAAGCCACATAAGGGCAAGCGGGAGACGGGTGCGGAATCCGGAGGTGGGCTCGGCAACAAAGACGCGGCCGCTGGGCTTGAGCACGCGGAAAATCTCGCGGACGATGCCCTCTTTGTCGGGAACGATGAGAAACAGGCGGGAGACCACAATACTGTCAATCGACTGCGACGGGTACGGGAGCGAATGCGCATCCGCGTGCTGAAACGAACAGTTCGAAAGATGGCGGGCAGCAGCGCGGGATTCGGCACGGCGAATGAGGGTTTCAGAAAGGTCGACGCCCGTGGTGCGGAGGTCGGGGAACTCTTCAGAGAGCCGGCAAGCGTAGAAGCCCGGGCCGCAACCGAGTTCCAGCAGGCGGGTACCAGGGTGAGGGCCGTCGGTCGGGAAAAGCGCGCCAGCGATTTCTTCGGTGTGATCCCGGAACAGGTACTCGCGACAGAGAGCATAAAACCAGGCAACACGCTCGAAGAGGCTGTCCGGCTTTGCCTGCACTTTGCCGGCGGTCATGTCGCCATTTGCTGTTTCCATGGGCCTTGGTACACTCCGTCGGCTTGCTGCTTCGTGCTGATCGCGTGGATGATTCCACCTCATCCGACGCTCCCTCGATCATAGTGGTTACGCGCCAGCTGACAAGTGGGATGCTGGCCGGCGCGCAGCCCACTAGTCGGCCCAGTGAAGAAGAACTTTGCCGGAGTCACCCGACCGCATGACGTCAAAACCCTGCTCAAAGTCCTGCCAGGGGAGACGATGGGTGATGACCCGGGAGATGTCGAGGCCGCTCTCCAGCATGACGGTCATCTTGTACCAGGTCTCGTACATTTCGCGGCCGTAGATGCCGCGCAAGGTGAGCTGGTTGAAGATCACGTGGTTCCAGTCGATGGCGATCGGCTCAGGGGGAATGCCGAGCATGGCGATTTTTCCCCCGTGGCTCATGTTGCTGAGCATGTCGCGGAAAGCGTGGGGGTTGCCGGACATTTCAAGACCGACGTCGAAGCCTTCGGTCATGTGGAGCTCGGGCTGGACATCCGCAAGTGAAATGGACCGGGGATCGATGGCAAGGGTGACGCCAACTTTCTCGGCGAGCGCCCGGCGAAAGGGGTGTGGATCCGAGATCACCACCGATCGGGCGCCGGCATGGCGCGCCACCGCCGCGGCCATGATGCCGATGGGACCGGCGCCGGTAACGAGGACATCTTCCCCAAGAACAGGAAATGCGAGCGCAGTGTGGACGGCATTCCCCAAAGGGTCGAAAATCGCAGCAATCTCGCGCGGGATGCGCGGCGAGTGACGCCACACGTTCGCCATGGGAAGGACGATGAACTCGGCAAAGCAGCCGGGGCGCTGAACGCCAGTGCCCAGAGTATGGGCGCAAAGGTGACGGCGGCCGGCAAGGCAATTGCGGCAGCGGCCGCAGACAACATGGCCTTCTCCGGAGACCAGGTCCCCGGGGAGAAAGTCGGCAACATTGGCGCCAACTTCAACAACTTCGCCGACAAACTCGTGGCCAATGGTGAGACCGAGCGGGATAGTGCGCTGTGCCCAGCTGTCCCAGTCGTAGATATGGAGGTCTGTGCCGCAGATGCCGGTGATGAGGACGCGGATCTTGACGTCGTTGATGCCGGGAACGGGCTCGGGGACATCTTCAAGGGAGAGACCACGCGTGTTGTGGCGTTTTACGAGAGCCTTCAAAGCTGAGGTTTGCCTTTCGCGAGCGTCGTTGTGTGGTGGGGACGCGTCCAGGCTTATGGTATCGCGGCAGGAGCGATCAAAGCGGAAAGCGGCGGTCGGGCAAAATGCCCGGACCGGCGACTCCGCACTGGCAGGGAGCCGCCTTCCCTGCCGCGATCGGTTGCTGGTGAGGCGGCAACGCTGGACCTCGGCCCCGTGCCGATGCTGCCCTTCGTCGCGGTTGGTTTAAGAAGTTGGCCAGTGCACCCCTCGTGGCCCGGCCCAACTAGGCAGGCACTCAGGCTCGACTGAGGTTGGTGCGGTGTCGGGTGAGAATGGACCTCTGCTCGACGATCTCGATACCGAATCCCTGCAACGCGGGGACATGCGTGGGAGTGTTGGTCAGCAATTGAATTTTGTGAACGCCGAGGTCTGAGAGGATCTGGCCTCCCAGGCCAACTTCGCGCAGGGTACGCTGGCTCCGGTCGTCGGAGTGGGCGCGCGCCCCGTGGTGCAGGCGCAGAGATGGCGGCAGACTGGTGTTCTCGATGGTGAACCCAGGGGTGCCGTTGTGCAGATAGACCAGCACGCCGCGGCCGGCTTCAGCGATGGCCCGGAGCGAGCCCTCGATGACCTCGCGGCAGTCGCAGAGCGTCGCGCCGAAGACATCGCCGGAGAGGCAGTGGCTGTGGACGCGGACGGGGACAGCATCCGGGCCGGCAACCTCGCCAAGCACAAGCGCGACGTGACTTTCGGCGGGGTAGGTCTCGCTGCCGTAGGCGATCATGCGAAAGTTGCCGTGCGCGGTAGGCAGGATGGACTCGCCAACGCGATGGACATAGCGTTCGTGCTGCAGACGGTAGCGGATCAACTCGGCCACAGTCAGCACCTTGAGGCCGTGCTCCTGGCAAAATCGCTGGAGGTCTGGTAGGCGCGACATGGTGCCATCGTCGTTCATGATCTCGCAGATGACACCGGCGGGAATGAGACCGGCCATGCGCGCGAGGTCGACAGTAGCTTCCGTATGGCCGGCGCGAACCAACACGCCTCCTTTGCGAGCACGCAGCGGGAAAACGTGGCCGGGACGGGCTAGATCTTCGGGGATGGAGTTCGGGTCGATCGCGACACGGATGGTGTGTGCGCGGTCCGCGGCCGAGATGCCGGTCGTGACGCCTTCGCGGGCCTCGATCGACTCCGTGAACGCGGTGCCGAACCGAGACGTGTTCTTCTGGGAAGCGGGCGCGAGCTGAAGATAGTCGGCCCGCTCTTCTGTGAGAGTGAGGCAAACCAGGCCACGGCCGAACCGTGCCATGAAGTTGATCATTTCGGGCGTGACGTGCTCGGCGGCGAGGGTCAGATCTCCCTCATTCTCCCGATCTTCGTCGTCAATGACGACCACCATCCGGCCGGCCTGGATCTCAGCGATCGCCTCGGGAACGTCGGCAAACATGCGGGGCTCCTTCAGATTCGGTCGGTTCAGCTCCGCGCAGCACCAGCAGTGCCGGCTATCCGGGCGGGAGGCGCAAACGCAGGTTTCGCCTGCTAGCCAGCGTCAACCGCGAAATCGGTGTTCCGTCTTAGAGTGTCGACTCGATCTCGAAGCCCCAGGCCTCAAGCAGAGCTTCCGGGATGTACTTTGAATTCTTGTTCCGACGGGCCCACTCACGCAGGCGAGTTGACCGGACATACTGGTCGGGGGTGAGCTTGTACTCCTTCACGACTAACTCAAAGGACGTAACGGTCGGCACGACCGGGCCGATCGGCTCGGGCTTGCCCCAGTTTGGATTGCCGCGGCGCTTTGCCATGATGTATGTATCTCCTCACAATCAGTGATGCGTTGTCTCGTCGCATCTAGCCAACAATCAATCTTACTTCGGTTCACGGTCCCCGGCAATCTTCCCTCGGGTCTGCGGAGCGGGCGCGTGCTCGACACCGTGCACAGACTGTTGGCCGCATCAACGTACTTCAGCGGTGGGACCTCCATGCTCTGCGGAAATGGTGCATCTTTCCCTCCGCCAACTCCGTCTATCGAAGAGTCTGTGCTGCCGGTGATGGTCGCCGGCTTCCCTTCTCCACTTCCCCCCATCCGAGGTATGCATGAGCACTTCCCCCTGCGACGACCTGCCGCTTGAAGACTCCGCAATGAGCACAGGCATCGAAGTTTCCCGCCGCACTTTTGTCAAGGCGGCCAGCGTGCTGTCCGCTGGCGTCGCTACCGGCATGCCTGGCCTTGCGCTCGCGGAAGGCCAGGCGGTCGGAGAGCAGACCGGCAGCATCACGCTGAAGGTGAATGGCGATACCAAGAGTCTGAACCTCGACACCCGGACCTCGTTGCTGGACGCCCTGCGGGAACACATGGGCCTGACAGGATCGAAGAAGGGCTGCGACCACGGGCAATGTGGGGCATGCACCGTGCTGGTCAACGGTCGTCGCGTGAACTCCTGCCTGACGCTGGCCTACGCTGCGGAAGGCGCAGACATTACCACAATTGAAGGTCTGGCTACGGGAGACCAACTTCATCCTGTGCAGGAAGCATTCCTTGTGCACGATGGCTATCAGTGCGGGTACTGCACGCCCGGACAGATCTGCTCGGCAGTGGCTTTGCTTGAGGAACAAAAGCGCGGTGAGATCTCTGTCGTCTCATTCGAGAGTGGCAAAAAGCAACGTCCTGAACTCACCGATGCCGAAATTCGCGAGCGCATGAGCGGCAACATCTGCCGTTGCGGCGCCTACCCTAATATCGTCGCCGCTGTGCGCGCGGCTCACCAAGGAGCCCCCCAGGCATGAACCCATTTTCGTATCAGCGTGTCACGACCGAGGACGCCGCTGTCCGCGCGATTGCCGCGATCAAGGGAGCCAAGTTTCTCGCCGGCGGCACAAATCTCGTCGATCTGATGAAATACGACGTCGAACACCCGACAGCATTGGTCGACGTCAATCACCTGAGCCTGACCGATGTGTCGCCACTACCCGATGGTGGCTTACGCATCGGAGCTCTGGTGCGGAACAGTGATCTGGCGCATCATCAGCGCGTGATCGAGGGCTACCCTCTGCTCTCACAGGCGCTTCTGAGTGGCGCAAGCGCGCAGCTCCGGAACATGGCGACAACTGGCGGGAATCTGCTCCAGCGAACCCGGTGCTACTACTTCACAGATACGGCATTTCCGCAGTGCAATAAGCGCATGCCAGGCTCCGGATGTGGCGCCATTCAGGGAATCAATCGCATTCACGCCATCCTGGGCCAGACCGACAAGGGAACCAACAACCCGGAAAGCTGCATTGCAACAAACCCTTCCGATATGAATGTGGCGATGTCCGCCCTCAACGCAACCGTTCAGGTCGAAGGCCCAATGGGTAAAAGGTCGATCCCGGCGCGTGACTTTCATCGACTGCCCGGGAGTACCCCGCAGGTCGATACTGTTTTGCGGTCTGACGAATTGATTACCGCAGTCGACCTCCCGGCGCCGAAGTTCTCGCGAAACTCTTGGTACTTGAAGGTCCGCGACCGGCAATCGTACGCGTTTGCCCTTATCTCAGTCGCAGCCGGGTTGGAGCTCGATGGGCAGACGATCCGGTCCGCCGGTCTCGCTCTGGGCGGGGTCGCCCACAAACCGTGGCACTCGCCCGAAGCCGAGCAGGCGCTCGTTGGGCAGCCGGCGACCGCGGAGACCTTTGCGAAAGCGGCAGATCTGGCGCTGCGCGGAGCAAAGGGATACGAATACAACCAGTTCAAGATTGAACTCGCGCGGCAAAATGTCGTACGTGGTCTCACGCTGGCCGCGCAAGGAGTGAAGAGTTGATGCTGCTTCAGGAAGAAAGAGACGACATTCGGCAACCGCAGCTCGACCACCGGTACGAGGGAATGCTGAAGGTCACGGGCAAGGCAAAGTACGCGTATGAGTTCGAGGTGCCAAACCCCGCATACGCCGTCATGGTCCAGAGTGCGATCGCAAGTGGTAGCCTAAAGGCGATCGATCAGACCGCCGCAAAGTCGGCGCCTGGTGTGCTTTCGATTCTGACCCCCTTCAACGCGCCCGAACTGCCGCAACCGAAACCGCAGCCACCATCTCGCCGGCATATCACCGTCCTTCAGGAGAAGGACATCTGGTACAACGGTCAGCCCATCGCTGTTGTCGTGGCGGAAACGCTCGTTCAGGCCCGGTACGCGGCGAGTCTCCTAAAGGTCAGCTATGACCGGACGCCGGCGAAGCTCAATTTCAAGGGCCGTTTGAACGAAGGCCGCCCGCCGAAACAGCAGGGCCGCGAGCCGGCTGACACCAAGCGGGGCGATGTAGCTTCCGGCCTTGCAGCTTCAGCAAGAAAAGTCGACGTCACCTACACGACGCCGGTGCAGAACCATAACCCCATGGAGCCGCACGCGACGATTGCCATGTGGGAAGGCGACAAGCTGACGGTATACAACGCGACCCAGTACATCGACGGCGACCGCATGAGTATCGCGCGGTACCTGGGCATTCCCATGGACAATATTCACACCATGTGCCCGTATACCGGAGGCGGATTCGGGTCCAAAGGTTCGACCTGGTCGCATGCTGTGCTGTGCGCGATGGCGGCAAAGGTGGTGGGGCGTCCGGTAAAGTTGGCCGTGGAACGCAACCAGATGTTTGGGCCGGTGGGAACTCGGCCGACAACCGTGCAAAACATCAAGCTGGGCGCAAGTTCCGATGGCAAGCTGCTGGCGGTGCAGCACGACGTAATCGAGCACACGTCGGTGATGGAAGACTTCCTCGAGCCTTCTGCTTTCCAGACGCGCTACCTTTACGATTCGAAATCGAATCAGACAAGTCACCGGCTGGTGGAAACGAACCTGGGCGTCACAACATTCCAACGTGCGCCGGGCGAGGCGACAGGGACCGCCGCGTTTGAGTCAGCGATGGATGAGCTGGCGTACGACCTGAAGATGGACCCGCTGCAATTGCGGCTGGCAAATTACGCCGAAAAGGACGTAGAAAAAGATAAGCCGTGGACCGCCAAGCACCTGCGCGAAGCCTACAGCCAAGCCGCAGACCGGTTTGGCTGGTCCAAGCGGAACGCCACCCCTGGTCAGGTACGGGAGGGGTCAAAGCGCATCGGCTATGGCATGGCTACGGCGATCTACGGCGCCAACCGGAGCGCGTCCCAGGCTGTGGTACGTATCCTGCCGAATGGCCGTGGCTTCGTCGGCGCGGCAACACAGGACCTGGGGACCGGCACCTATACGATCATGGCGCAGACGGCAGCCGATGCCCTGGGCCTTGACCCGACACTCATCGACGTGAAACTCGGCGATTCCACGCTGCCGAAAGCGCCCGTATCCGGCGGTTCGCAAACAGCAGCTTCGGTGTGTCCGGCTATTCCGGCCGCGGCGCTGCAGGCTATGTTGAAGCTGTCGGAGATCGCAGTCGCGGATGCTCAGTCACCGCTCCACGGCCTGGTCAGCGCGGATCTGGACTCTAAAAACGGCCGCCTGTTTTCCAAGAAGGATCCGGCCAAGGGCGAGACCTATGCCGCAATCCTCACGCGCAATGGGGGCAAGCCCGTTGAAGGGCAGGGTTCAGCCGAGCCCGAGCAGAGCCACGAGGCCTTCACCGCACAGTCCTGGGGGGCCGTCTTCGCCGAGGTCGCGGTAGACGACTACACACATATGGTGGAGGTTCGCCGGGTTGTAGCGACCTACGACATCGGCACGCTGATGAACCGGAAGACGGGCCTCAATCAACTCGAGGGCGGCATCGTCTGGGCAGTCTCGACAGCGCTGCACGAAGCGTCCCATATCGACCCGGAAACCGGCCGGACCGTGAATGAGAGCCTTGCCGAATACCATGTGCCAGTCAACGCGGATATCGGTGTTCTGGACGTCACTTGCCTCAATCTCCCGGACACCAAGTTCAGCCCGCTTGGTGCGCGCGGTATTGGAGAAATCGGGATTACCGGCGCTTCGGCAGCGGTGGCAAATGCAATTTTCAATGCCACCGGCAAGCGGATCCGCGAATTCCCAATTACGCCGGACAAGATCATGGAGGCGAAGGCGGTCACGGCGTAACTCGGGACTCCCGGGTCCACATACCATGAGAACGATGCCCCACATCAACCGCCGTCGCTTCGTTTCCCTTTCTGCGGTTGCAACCCTCGCTCACGCTTTTCCGGCCGTTTCTCAGCCGGTGGGGCGGGCGGGTTCGTTGCGCGTGGTGTTTTTCACGGATACACATATCCAGCCGGAGCTTCAGGCCGGCGAGGGCACTGCTCTCGCCCTGCAGAAGGTTCGTCTGCTCAAACCAGACCTCTGCATCCAGGGCGGCGATCACGTGATGGATATGACCAGCGTGCCCCGGGAACGGTCGCTGATGCTTCTCGATCAATACCAGAAAACCGAGCACGCCCTGGACGGGATCCCTGTTAAACACGTCATCGGGAACCACGATATATTCGGGCGGGCGACGGATTCCGGGGTCGCCCCGACGGACCCCCTCTACGGAAAAAAGGCGTTCGAGCAGCGCTTCCAAACGAAAACCTACCGGTCGTTCGATCGTGCGGGGTATCACTTCATCCTTCTGGACTCGATCCAGATTACGCCGGAACGGGAGTTCGATGCGATGATCGACGCGCCGCAGCTCCAATGGCTTCGTGCTGATCTTGCGGCGACGCCGGCAGGTACACCGATCGTGGTGGCGACGCACGTCCCGTTGGTCTCGGCAGCGCCGCAGTACTCGCCGAAGAACGCTGAGGCGGCCAAGGCCCTGCAACAACAGGTGTTGACGAATCTGCACGGATTTCTTGTGGGCAACTCGAGCGAAACCATTGCATGTTTTGAGGGACATCGGGTGGTCGCCGTATTGCAGGGGCACACCCACATCAATGAAACCGTTTGGTGGCGGGACACGCCCTACGTCACCTCGGGAGCCGTGTGCGGCAATTGGTGGCGGGGGTCACGCTGGGGAACGCCTGAAGGGTTTACCGTGTTGGAGTTGGCCGGGGGCCAGGCACATTGGCATTACGAAACATATGGCTGGAAAAGCGCGGCGGCGGCTTCCGATCCGTTGTTGCCAATTGCTCGGCCGCGTAGTTCCTGACCGGGTTCGGTGGGCGTCTGTACCGAAACGGGAAGGCTGCACTTGGATTCGATTGAAGTGGTTACGAGCGGTCCGCGGCGGACAGCATGGACCTTCTATAGTAGGTAGGGCCATAAGGAGCGAACGTTGCTTGTTGGGCGAGAGTTGTTACCCGGGCCGCGGGCAAGGGATGGGCAACGTTGGACGATCCCCGCATCAGTCGAATGTATGCTCGGCTGCTTGGACGACATCTCACCACGTTGCCTCGCCGGCTGCGACGGTGGATTTCTTTGCATCACACCGGGGCGTCTGTGCTTTTGGTCGTGCTCCTGGTCACGGGGGGAGCTGTGGCCGTTCGCGAGCGAGGTCGAGGTCACCTCTCCAAACTGAAGTCGGAGCTGAAGCCGCAAAAACCTGTCGAGCCGCCACCGGCACCACAGCCGGGCGGACAGGATCCCATCGTGCTGCAGCGGTCGCAGATGGCCGGGAGTACGGTTCCCGAGTTCCTTTCAGCAACGCTTCTGCCGGGTCGCGGTATGAATACCCTTCAGATCACGGCGTACCTACCGGATAAAGGCGAGGTGCAGTTGCTCGCTTCACCCACCCTCGAGCAGGCGACTCAGCAGCTGACCGGCAAGGGGGACGACACGGCGGGTCGGGGAAGCCTGCAGATCGGGGGCGCGCTTGAGTTGCCTTGGGCGGGCGCACTGCCCGGCACACACTCCGCGGACGGAGATGTGGTCCAGGCTACCTGGCGCGGGCACGCGCTGAACCTGCCCGCGGATCCCGGATCTGGACCGTCGGCGATGTTCTCGGACGGTGGACTGCTGCTGGGACAACAGGCCTCTGCAATGACCTCAAACGTGATGCCCGACGGTGGAGAGTCGCAGGCCACGTACGCGACCGGGAACTTCGGCGGGCGCTGGCCTTCGAAGACGGATGTCACCGTTACGGTGCTTCTGAGCGGACGAGCGGTGGAGATCCACGTCGTCGCGCACAACAGCGGTACTGAGCCGGAGCCGGTCGGGATAGGCTGGCGCCCCCACTTCGCCATCGTAAGCGGCGATCGGTCGCAAGTACGTTTGCACATTCCGTCCAGCGTCCGCATCGAGCGGCGCGGCGGATCGGATCTGCCGACGGGGCACTTGCTGCCCGTGAGTGGAACGCCGCTCGATTTCAACGCCCGCGAAGGTACGCCGTTGCACTCGCTCAACCTCGGAGACACCTTTGTACACCTGCGGCCGGCTCTGCTTGATCTTGGGCCGATGGTGGAGTTGCGCGACCCTAAGAGCAACTATGGTCTGCGGCTCACGGCGATGACTCCGACCATTCGGGCACTTCGCGTGGAGAGCCGCCCACAAAGCAACACCATCATGATCGATCCGCGCTTCAACTTCGATGATCCATTCGGCCGGGAGTGGAGCGCCGACGAGGATACGGGCATGGTGGTGCTCGAACCGGGAAAGACAACCCAGTGGCGGATTCGCCTGGAGCTGTTTCCTCTCTCGAACAACGAAGCACCCTCCCTGTAGAAAAGCGCGTCTCGGCCGTTTGACCCCGGCTTCCGAACCCCCGTACAGTGAAGACAAGAGGCATTCTCGGGGGCGCCAGTCTGACGCCAGACCCCGCGGCAAATCCCAGCCATCTTGTGGAAGGCAACACCTTGAGCCAGACAGAAACGACTGAGTTGATCGAGACCGCTCCGGCGCAGGACGCCGCCGAAGACGCAACACCCGTCGAGGCGCACGACCATCAGCATGGCCCGTCGCTGAATCCCGACTTGACCCGCGAGATCGAAGTAGAAGCCCCGGCCGAAGAAGTCGAGCGCAGCTTCAAGACCGTCATCAAGCGCTATCAGAAGCTGGCGCGCATCCCCGGTTTCCGTGCGGGCAAGGTGCCGGAAAGCCTGGTCCGTTCGAAATTCGCCCGCGAAGTACGGCAGGAGGTTCTGGAGCGCCTGGTTGGGCAACGCTTCCGGCAGGCGCTGGACGAACAGAAACTGCGACCGGTCTCCGAGCCGCAGGTGCGTGATCTTCAACTGTTCGACGGGCAGCAGCTTCGCTTCAAAGCCGCGTTTGAAGTGATGCCGGAGATCAACCTTGCCGGCTACGAAGATACGCACGTAGCCAGGCCGGATGTGACGCTGACCGAAGACGAGTTCCAGGGGGAAGTGGCGCGCGCGCTTGAGAGTCATGCCACGGTCGCCACAGTTGACGAAGATCGCGAGCTCACCGATGGGGACTGGGCCGAGATCCAGTTTCGCGGCGAGATCAAGGACACCGCACAGACCGTCACTGAGGAAGGCATTGAGAATGCCACGCCGAGCGAACCGATTACCGGAGAGGACGTCCTGGTGGAGGTAGGTGGCAAGAACACCCTTCCCGCGTTCAACGAAGCGCTGCGTGGGTCCAAGCCGGGGCAGGAGCTGCGCTTCGAGGTCGATTACCCGGCCGACTTTGGCGAGGCCCGTCTCGCTGGCAAAACAGTCGGCTATGACGTAACCGTCAAGAACATCAAGAGCAAAACGTTTCCGGAGCGCGATGCGGAGTTTGCCAAGCAGCTGGGTAACTATGAGACCTGGGACGATTTTGAGACACAGCTGCGGGAGCGGGCCACCACCCGGAAGAAGGAAGCGCTCGAGAACGCAGCCAAGGACAAAATGCTCGAGGGCATGATCGAGCGGTTTCCCTTCCCGGTCCCCGAGTCATTCGTGCAGCAGCAGATCGAGGCGCGGCTCGATCGTGGTTTGCGCGCGCTGGCCCAGCAGGGCATGTCGGCCGACGAAATGCGCCAGCTCGACTTTGTACGGCTGCGTGCAGCGCAGCGCGACCAGGCGACCAATGAAGTCAGGGCGTCTATGATTCTGGACCGCCTGGCGGAGATGGAAAATGTACAGGTCAGCGACGAGGATCTCGACCGCGAGCTGTTGATCGCTTCCATCCAGGCACGCGAGCCGATGGAGCATCTGCGCGAGCGCCTGACCAAGGACGGAGCCCTCGACCGCATGCGCGACCAGATGCGGCGCGAGCGCACCGGCACCGCCGTCTACGAAAAACTCGCCCGCTGATTCCGGCCGGCCAGAACCAAGGAACGAGGAGAACAATGGGTCTAGTACCGATGGTCATCGAGCAGACGAGCCGGGGCGAACGCGCCTACGACATCTACAGCCGTCTGCTGCGCGACAACATCATCTTTTTGGGAACACCGATCGACGACAACATTGCCAACGTCATCATCGCGCAAATGCTGTTCTTGAGCGGCGAGGATCCGGAAAAGGACATTCAGCTCTACATCAACTCCCCGGGCGGTTCCATTACGGCCGGCCTGGCCATCTACGACACGATGCAATACATCAAGAATGACGTCGTGACGTTTTGCATCGGACAGGCGGCGTCCATGGGTGCCTTCCTTTTGATGGCCGGGAAAAAGGGCAAGCGGTTTGCCCTGCCCAACGCCCGCGTTCTGATTCATCAGCCCTCGATGGGCGGGCTCTCCGGACAGGCGACCGACATTGACATCCATGCCCGGGAGATCCTTCGTATCCGGGAAATCACGAACAAGCTGATGAGCCAGTCCACCGGCCAGCCGCTTGACCAGATCGAGCGCGATGTGGAGCGCGACTTCATCATGACCGCCCCGCAAGCGAAAGAGTACGGCATCATCGACGACATCATCGACCGGCCGCGCGTCTAGCCACCCGCAATCCTCTCTTCATGAGCCCGAAGCCGCCCGCTTCGGGCTCCCACCTTTGGGGGATACCGGGCAAGATCACCGACGCGTTCCACGTCCCAACCGGGTGTAAACTGACGGAAGCGTCCCTCTGGTAGCCAGGAGTCAGTGCATTTATGAAAACATCACGAGGCTCGGAAGACTCGCTTCGATGCTCTTTCTGTCACAAGTCTCAGGACGCGGTGGCGAAACTGATTTCGTCACCTTCGGATTACCCGCGGGCCTACATCTGCGACGAGTGTGTCGCGGTGTGCAATTCCATCCTGGAAGATGACCGTTCCGAGGCGCAGCCTGGTTCCGCCCCGGCGCACCTCCCGAAGCCGCAGGAGGTCAAGGCCTTTCTCGATGAGTACGTGATCGGCCAGGATCAAACCAAGAAAAAGCTGGCCGTCGCCGTCTACAACCATTACAAGCGCATCCAGATGAACAAGACCCGCGGCAACGATGTCGAGCTCGCGAAGTCAAACATCCTTTTGGTCGGTCCGACGGGCTCGGGAAAAACGCTGCTTGCCCATACCCTTGCCAAGATGCTGGACGTACCGTTCGCCATAGTGGACGCGACCACGCTGACCGAAGCCGGGTATGTCGGCGAAGATGTTGAGAATATCATCCTCAAGCTGCTGCAGGCGGCCGACGGCGATGTGGCGCGCGCGCAGAGTGGCATCATCTACATCGACGAGATCGACAAAATCGGTCGCAAGGACGAAAATCCTTCCATTACACGCGATGTCTCCGGCGAGGGAGTGCAGCAGGCCCTGCTCAAGATTCTCGAAGGCACGGTGGCCAATGTTCCGCCTCAGGGTGGACGCAAGCACCCCCATCAGGAGTTCACCGCAGTCGACACCACCAACATCCTGTTCATCTGCGGCGGAGCGTTTGTCGGTCTGGAAAAGGTGATCGGGCGCCGCATCGGTAAGAAGGCGTTAGGCTTCAAGGCGATCGGTGAGGTGGAGTCGCCCGACGGCGATGTTCGTCCCATTCGTGCACAGCGCGATGCTGAACTTCTCCGGCAGGCTGAGCCACAGGACTTGCTGAAGTACGGGCTCATTCCGGAGTTTGTCGGTCGGCTCCCCGTTCTCGGCATCCTTGATGAACTCGATGAAGCCGCGCTGGTCGAGATCCTCACAAAACCACGCAACGCCATCCTCAAGCAGTACGCAAAACTGTTCGAGTACGAGGGCGTCAAGGTCAGCTTCACCGAAGACGCGGCGCGCGAAATTGCCCGCGAAGCTCTGCAGCGCAAGGTCGGCGCGCGTGGCCTGCGCATGATCCTCGAAGAGCTCATGCTGGACCTCATGTACTATGTGCCCGGCAACAAGAAGGTCAAGGAGTTTGTCATCACCGCCGACATGGTGCTGAAGCGCGCTCTACCACTTCCACTTCTCTTGGAGAAGGCAGGCTAGCCTCACCGACTGCATCCGGCATGACTGCGGACCTGCGGGTCCGCAGTCGCGTTCTCGGGGGGTCGTTCCCCGTCCGCCGCTCGTCCTGTCCCATCCACTTCCCCCGTCGGCAGTGTGCTCCGGCGAAGTACAATCAGCGCAAGCTATCGCCGGCAGCCTGCATCGTTCGTTGCGTACCAGCGTCTAAAAAGGAGCATGATGAATCCTTCTAAAGAAGTCCTGAGCGGCGACGTTCGAAAACTGCCGATGATGCCCATTCGCGACATGGTCATCTTTCCCTACATGATGACGCCGTTTGTGGTGGGCCGCGAATCGAGCGTACGTGCTCTTGAAGAAGCACTCACCGGCGACCGCAAAATTTTTCTCGCAACTCAGCACGATGCTTCGGTCGATGAGCCGAGCGCCGACGACATCTATCAAACTGGCACCATCGGCAACATCGTCCAAAGCGTCAAGATGCCCGACGGCAACATCAAGGTGTTGGTCGAGGGCGTTGAGCGTGCACGCGCCAGCGAGGTCCACGACGATGACGGCTTCTTTGTCGCCACCATCCGCACCAGCAACAACCGCCTTGAGCTGACGCCGGCAATGGAGCAGCTGGTACAACGCGTCCACGCCTTGTTCGAGCAGTACGTGAAGCTGCAGCAGTCATTGAACTACGAGACAGTTGCCGCCAGCGTGCGTGCGGACGATCCAGCGAAGCTGGCCGATACCATCGCGGCCAACCTGCAGCTATCAATCGAAGAGAAGCAGCAGCTGCTCGAAATCTTCGATCCCGAAGTGCGTCTGTCGAGCGTTGCCGATGCCCTTGACGTCGCCATCGAAAAGCTGAACATGGACCGGACCATTCAGTCGCGTGTGAAGCGGCAGATGGAAAAAGCACAGAAAGAGTACTACCTCAACGAGAAGATCAAGGCGATTCAGAAGGAGCTCGGCCGCGGCGAAAAGTCGGAGTTCGACGAGCTGAAGAAAAAGATCGAAGCCGCCGGAATGCCGAAAGACGTCCTCGAAAAGTCGATGCAGGAGTTGAAGAAGCTCGAAGCAATGCCGCCAATGTCGGCCGAGTCGACCGTGTCGCGCAACTACCTCGACTGGCTCCTCGCCGTGCCATGGCGGAAGCGCTCAAAAGAAATACGTTCGCTCGAAAATGCCGAGCAGGTACTCAACGAAGATCACTACGGTCTCGAAAAAATCAAGGAGCGCATTCTCGAGTTTCTCGCTGTCCGTCAGCTGGTCAAGAATCCGAAGGGATCAATCCTCTGCTTTGTCGGACCTCCAGGTGTGGGTAAAACCTCGCTCGGCATGTCGATCGCAAAGGCGACTGGCCGCAAGTTCGTTCGGATGTCGCTCGGCGGCGTCCGCGACGAGGCGGAGATCCGCGGTCACCGCCGCACCTACATCGGCGCACTCCCCGGGCAGGTCATCCAGTCGATGAAGAAGGCAGGAACCAAGAATCCCGTCTTCATGCTCGATGAAATCGACAAGATGGCGTCAGACTTTCGCGGCGACCCCGCAAGCGCTCTACTCGAAGTGCTTGATCCTGAACAGAACACCACGTTCCAGGATCATTACCTCGACGTCGAGTACGACTTGTCGCAGGTGCTGTTTGTCGCGACCGCCAACGTTCTGCACACCATTCCCGGCCCGCTTCAGGACCGTATGGAAGTCCTGCGTCTGCACGGCTACACCGAAATCGAGAAGCTTGAGATTGCCAAGCAGTACCTGGTGAAAAAGCAGCGCGAAGGTACGGGGCTCACCGAAGAGCAGATCACCTTCACAGATGATGCACTCCGCGGCGTAATCCGGCTGTACACGCGTGAAGCTGGTGTGCGCAATCTGGAACGGGAGATCGGCAACGTCTGCCGCAAGGTGGCCCGGCGCGTCGTTTCGAACGGAGCCGAGCACAGGGAAGCCATCACGGCCGAAAACTTGTCAGACTTCCTTGGCGTTCCTCGATTCAAGGACACCATGGCACACGAAGAGAGCGAGGTTGGCCTTGTCACTGGCCTTGCTTGGACCGAGGTCGGCGGCAGCATCTTGCAGACCGAGATCCAGGTGCTCGATGGCAAGGGCAAGCTCACCACCACCGGCCAGCTCGGCGATGTCATGCAGGAGTCCGCGCAGGCGGCCCTCTCCTATATCCGATCTCGCGCGCGCCACCTCGGCCTCGCGAAAGACTTTTATCGCAATGTCGACATCCACGTCCATGTACCGGAAGGCGCCATCCCGAAGGATGGTCCTTCCGCGGGCATCACGATGGCAACCGGACTGGCCAGCGCGCTAACAAAGATTAAAGTGCGGCGCGATATCGCCATGACCGGCGAGATCACGCTGCGCGGGAAGGTGCTGCCGATTGGCGGACTGAAAGAGAAGCTGCTGGCAGCGCACCGTGCCGGCATCTTCGAGGCAATCCTGCCCGAAGATAACCGCAAGGATCTCGCGGACCTGCCCGAGCTGATTAGGTCCTCGATGAAGCTGCATTTCGTGAGGGAGATGGACGAGGTGCTCGGCCTTGCGCTCGAAAGCAAGCTGCCGGAACTCGCGGAGGAAACGCCAGACGCACTTATCGGCGTTATTGCGCCGGCTGCAGCCGACCTCCCGCATCAATCCGTGTCGCACCAATAAGTCTCGCCGCGATGGCTTAGAAACAAAAGGCCAGCCTGTTCAAGGCTGGCCTTTTTACACCTTCAGAATGCCCTACGCAGACCGCCGCCCCATAACAAAGTGCAGGATAAACGAGATAACCGCGAAGATGAGCAGCAGATGAATCGCGAGTCCTGCAGCCTTAAAGGTGACGAGACCCACAACATAGGCGACCAGAAGAACGACCGCGAGAATGATGAACATGAAGCGCCTGCTTTCTTACCGAAGATGTGTCGCCGTCGCGCAGACCGGAGCACCTCGTTAGGTGCGCTTCAGCAATGCTCCCGTTGCTTCCACTCTGCACTTCACCACGCGCATCGCCGACCCGCATCCTCCCGCAATCGACGGAATCAGCATCACTTCGTCACCATCCTGGAAGGCATATGCGTCGCCGCCAAGGAACCGTATGTCTTCATCGTTGACATAGATATTGATGAACCGGCGCAGCTTCCCGTCCTCGCCGCGAATCTGCGTTGCCAGCGCGGGAAAGCTGTCATCAATCTCCGCGAGCAGGCCTGACAGATCATTTGCCGAGGAGCTCAGTTGTTTCTGCCCCCCTGTGTGCCGCGTGAAGGCCGTCGGCAGCATCACCTTAATCGACATATCCACCTCCGGCCATGGCGAGCTCTACGCCCACACCGACACGGTCGAGCTCCTCCAGATGAGCCACAAAATCTGGAAGTCGCGGCCGGATGGCGCGCTCCTGTTGAAACTGGCCAGCGATCGCGTCCGTCGTCTTCAGCCCGTTCCCGGTAATGCAGCTCACGGTCACTTCGTCTCGCCCAATGCGCCCATCCGCATAGAGCTTCGCCGTCACCGCCGTGGTCACGCCTCCAGCCGTCTCGGTAAAAACGCCCTCGGTCTCCGCCAGTTCCTGCATGCCGGAGACAATCTCAACATCCGACACATCTTCGGCCCAGCCGCCGCTCGCACGGATCATCTTCGCCGCCGCCGGACCATCTGCGGGATTGCCGATCGCCAGGGATCGCGCGATGGTGTTAGGGCGCTGCGGCTCGATCCAGTCCAGGCCTTCGCGCACCGCACGCGCAATCGGCGAGCAGCCCGTAGCTTGCGCGCCGAAGAAGCGCACCGGCTTTTCGTCGACCAAGCCAAGCGCGATCAGTTCCTGGAACGCCTTCCGGATTTTCCGAATCAGCGATCCACCAGCCATCGGACAGACGACATTGTCCGGCAACCGCCAGCCGAGCTGCTCGGCAATTTCGTAGCCAACCGTCTTCGATCCTTCCGCGTAGTAGGGGCGCAGATTTACGTTCACAAACCCCCACCGGTATTCCTCTGCAATCAAGGTGCAGAGGCGGTTTACGTGGTCGTAGTTGCCGTCGACCCGGATCAGCCGCGCACCATACACCTGCGTGTTCAGGATCTTCGCCGGCTCAAGATCAGCAGGCACAAGAATCGTTGCCTTCAGTCCCAGCCGCGCGGCCTGCGCCGCAACTGAGTTCGCCAGGTTGCCCGTTGAGGAGCATCCGACTGTCTCAAAGCCGAAGGCCTGCGCGTTGGCCAGCGCAACCGACACGACACGGTCCTTGAAGGAAAGCGTTGGGAAACAAACAGCATCATTCTTGACGAAAAGATGGTTCGCACCCACGCGCTTCCCCAAACGGCGCGCACGAAGCAGAGGCGTGTATCCGACCGGAAGATCGGGCTCAAAGCCTTCAGGGATGGGCAACAACGCTGCATACCGCCAGATATTTTGCGGACCGGCCATGATCCGCTCGCGGGTAAACTCGCCGCGCACCGCTTGCAAATCGTACTGGACTTCCAGTGGAGCCAGACAATGCTCGCACGCCGACAGCGGCTGATTTCCATAGCCGCGGCCACACTCGTTACATTTCAGCTCGTACGTTCGACACGCATAACCCATGGGCTGCTCTCTCCGTTGGCGGAGGAGGCGGGCTTGTATGACGTCTCTCTCAGGGTCTGTCGGCTGCGGGAGGGAAATGCGGAAATGCAGGCCGGCTGTTTGGCGATGCGCTCCGAATCTCATGTTCCCTGTCGCCAGGAGAGAGTTGACACCGGTACGCGTTTGTTCTGTCCGGTTGTCGTGGCGTCACAGGGCTCGTCCCTCAACCACTCTGCATGAAATTCAAATCTGCCGAGGCAGACTGGAATGAACTGTTTGTATCACCCGCAGCGACAGACTGCAAGCGACCGGCGGGTCATGTGTTCTTCTTCTGGTTCGCGGCTGCTGATTTCTTTGCTGCGGGCTTCGTCGCATGCTCGCCTGGTGCCGACGTGGCGTCCCGAGTTTTACTTCCCTTCTTCGTCGCCGTCTTGGCACGGCCGCGCGGCACAACTCGGGTACCTGCTGCCTGATCGGCTTGCTCCGGCGTGGCTTCGGAATCGTGCCGCGCCTTTGCCGCAGCCCCCGTGTTCGCCACGAACTGCTTGCCCCCGCGGGATCCCTTCACCTTCTTCGCATTGGTGGCCTTTCGCTCAGCAGGCGACAGCTTCTCCCACGCTTCAGCAGGCAGGTATCGTGTCGTGCCGCCCGGGCGCTCGGCAGGCTTGCCGTCTGACGTCTGCCAGTGCTCCGCGGTCCACTCATGCAGGTGCTCCTGCGCTTCGGTGCGCTCGTGCTTGTATCCGCCGCCGCGCGCCTCGTACTCATGCGCCACCAACTGCGCCTTGCGAGCACTCCACTGACCGGGTTTGCCGCCCTTGTCGCCTGCCATCACTTCGGCTTTCACCTGCTCGCGGAGTTCCGGCTTGGTGTACTGATCTTCGTTGGTCGTTTTTGTCGTCATGACGCCCTTCCCCTCGTCATGCTTCGATGCGGCGCGCGTCTATTGGCGCAAGACCGCGCGGCGGACGCCGGCGACAAATGCTGTGGGATCGAACTCTGTGCGCAGGATTTCATCCGGGCAGTCCGTAAGATGAGCCACACGCCAGTTGCACACAAACGCGATCATCTGCTCCGGCTGCGCCGACTTGATCTCCGAGCAGACATGCTCCGCCTCGGGCACGCCGGCTTCCCCCTCCACATCCACCAGAACCAGGTCATATTGCCGCGACCAGAACATCGAGAGCCCGTCCACTCCACTCAGGGCAGAGTCGACATGGAACCCCGACAGCCGCAGGATCTGGTCGCGCAGCGGCCGCAGCATCTCGCGCTTGCAGATGTGCAGAATGGCCTTTTTCGATGCAGTCGAGTGATCCATCGGGTCCGCACTAGTTTACGTGCGCAACCGCTCAGCCTTAAGCGAAGACGTGCTACACCACGAAGTACTTGGCCTGCGGGTGATGCACAACAACGGCGTCCGTACTCTGCTCCGGCTCAAGATGATACCCCTCAGTCAACCGGACACCGATCGACTCCTCAGGCTTCAGAAGCTGGAAAATCTTCGCTTGGTCCTCAAGGTTGGGGCACGCAGGATACCCGAAGGAATAGCGGGACCCGCGGTATTTTTGATGGATCAGATCGCGCACGGCGTCGGCATCTTCACCGGCAATGCCAAGCTCTTCGCGCATGCACTTATGCATGTACTCAGCCAGAGCCTCGGCAGTTTCAACCGACAAACCGTGCAGGTAGAGATAGCGGGTGAAGTCGCCAGCCTCGAACAGGCGTTGCGTGACCTGGCTGGCGACGCTGCCGATGGTGACGACGGAAAAGCCGATGACGTCCATGCGGCCGAGTGCGCGCGGCGAGAAGAAGTCGGCGATGGAGAGCAGGCGGCCTTCACGCTGGCGCGGAAAGGAGATGCGCAGCAGCTCTCTCGCGTCGGCGGGCGAGTGCTCCGCGTCCGCAGGATCGTAGACGACCACGTCGTTGCCGTCGCTGGCGGCGGGGTACCAGCCGTAGACGACTTTGGGCTCGAACCAGCCTTCGCGTTTGACCTCGGCAGAGAGCTCGCGCAGGATCGGGCGGTATTTGTCCTCGACCAGGCGGATGTAGTCGGTTGCGGACGCGGTCTTGAGCTGCCATTGATTCTTGAAGAGGGCGGTTTCGTTGATGTAGGAGAAGAGCGTGTCGAGGGAGAAGTTGCGCTCGACGCGCCGGCCGAAGAAGGGTGGTCGCGGAATCTCTGGGACGTCGTGAACGATCTTGGACCGCTCGGAACTGATCGGCGCGGGCGCGGAGCTTGGCTCGGCGGCCTGGGCGCGGGTGAACGTCTTGATGGTTGCACCGTCGGTGAGGCGCTTCGTTCGGACGGCGCCGTCGGCGTCGGTGAGGTCGCTCATGACGTGGAGACCAGCGAAGGCATCTTCGGCGTAAAAGACGGCGGACTTGTACTCGCGGCGCAAATCGTCTTCCACGTACTTGCGGGTGAGCGCGGCGCCACCGCAGATGACCGGGATTTTGGAGTCGATCTGCTGCAGGTCCTGGACGACGTACTTCATTTCCAGGGTGGACTTGACCAGCAGACCGGAGAGGCCGATGGCGTCTGCCTTGTGCTGGTGAGCGGCCTCGATGATGGCGGTGGAGGTCTGCTTGATACCGAGATTAACGACCTTGTAGCCGTTGTTGGAGAGGATGATATCGACGAGGTTCTTGCCGATGTCGTGCACGTCGCCCTTTACGGTGGCGAGGACGATGGTTCCCTTCTGGTTGCCCTCGGACTTTTCCATCTTGGGCTCGAGGTAGGCGACGGCGGCCTTCATGGTGGCGGCAGAGTCGAGTACGCTGGGCAGCTGCATCTTGCGGTCGCCGAAGAGGATACCGACGGTCTTCATGCCGTCGAGAAGGACGGTGTTGATGAGATCGAGAGGTGTGTAGCGCGTGAGGGCGGACTCGAGGATCTCTTCGAGGGATTGCTTGCGGTCGCCTTTGCCGAGCATGCGCTCGCCGTTGATGATGAGGTGCTTGAGCTTGTCGTCGTCCGACATGGTGTCGGTAACGACGGCTGCTTCTTCGTCCTGACCGGTGGTTTTGGAGAGGCCGGTGAAGTACTGCATATAGATCTGCAGCGGGTCTTGTTCGGTTTCGACGTTGCGGAAGATCAGGTTGCGGGCGAGCTCGACTTCCTGCTCGGGGATTTTGTAAAGCGGGTAGATCTTGGCGTAGTTGACGATGGCGGAGTCGAGGCCGCGATCGACGGCTTCCTTGAGGAAGACGGAATTGAGCACGCGGCGCGCGTAGGCGTTTAAGCCGAAGGAGATGTTGGACACGCCAAGGATGGTTTTGCAGCGCGGCAGTTCGAGGCGGATGCGGCGGACAGCTTCGAGGGTCTCGATGCCTGCTGTCCGGTAGTCTTCCTGTCCGGTCGAGATCGGCAGCGTGAGGGTGTCGAAGATGAGGTCTTCGGAGCGCAGCCCGAACTCTTCGGTCGCGAGCTTGTGGATGCGGTGCGCGATGCTGACCTTTTTGTCGGCCGTGAGCGCCATGCCGTCTTCGTCGATGGTGAGGGCGACGACCGCCGCACCGTAGCGCTTCGCCATGGGAAGAACTTTGCGGGTGCGTTTCTCGCCGTCTTCGAGGTTGATGGAGTTGATGATACTCTTGCCGGGGATGCGCTTGAGGGCCTCTTCGATGACGTCGGCTTCGGTGGAATCGACAAGGATGGGCGCGGGAACGCGGGTGGCGATCTTCTCGAGCACCGCGTTCATGTAGGCTTTTTCGTCTTCGCCGACGACGGCGCAGCAGAGGTCGAGCATCTGCGAACCTTCGGCGACGAGGCGCTTGGCCATGGTGAAGATGCCGTCGAAGTCTCCGGCACGCACCATGTCGCGGAAGTGCGCCTGTCGCGTGGTGGTGTTCATCTCCTCGGCGACGATGGCGGGCTGGCCGTCGACCTCGAGCGGGACGGCGGTGAAGGCGCTGGCGGCGACGGACTGGATGCGCGGGTTGCGCACGGCGGGCTTAGCGTCGCGGACGGCTTCGGCGACGGCGCGGATGTGCGCGGGTGTGGTGCCGCAGCAGCCGCCAACAACCTGAACGCCGTATTCGGTGATGAAG
>CAXUCK010000013.1:23129-24575 GCA_964249375.1 uncultured Acidobacteriaceae bacterium | reverse complement strand
CCGGCAGCAGGGCCGCTCTCGCGGCGGAGCCGAAGCTGAGCAGAAGCAGGGCGGTAAGGGAAACGGAGAAACGGGAGGTCATCATGGGAGCGCGTGTCCTCTTCAATGGGATCCCCTGATGCAAGTTGGGTGCCAAGACGCGAAGGTTTGCGGTCGAGAAAGGAAGGGCCTTTTCCAAGGAACGGAGCACACGGGAAGTAAACACGAGACGGACGGAGGTCGTGGATAGGCAGGCGTTTTCCTCGGATGGGTAAAGATTGTTCCTTGGCGCGGAAGAACTATGGAGTGACTGGGAGCTGACGGTACACTAAGCAGTGCGTCTCGGTCCTTCGAGCTGGACCAGCTCTGTGGCCTCGGAACGTCGACCGGAATGGAGCGTTACGTTGGAAAAGGTGTTGATCGTCGAGGATGAGGTTCATGCCCGGACGGGGCTGACCGAGCTGGTGGAGAGCTGGGGCTACCGTGCCGAGGGCGCGGCCGACGGGGTGGAGGGGCTGGATCGTGTCCAGCAATGGTCGCCGTCGATTGTGGTGACTGACCTGAAGATGCCGCGGATGGATGGCATGGAGCTGCTGAACCGGATCGCGGAACTGCCGCAGCGGGTTGCGGTGGTGATGTTGACGGCGCAGGGGTCGATCGAGAGCGCGGTTGAGGCGATGCGCATGGGCGCGTTTGATTACCTGCCGAAGCCGGTCGATCCGGGCCGGCTGCGAACCATTCTCCACAATGCGAGTCGGGAGCACGACGCAGAGGCGGAGCTTGAACCGGCGCGGCGGCAGATGAAGGAGTCGGGCGCGTTGGGGCCGCTGGTGGGGACTTCGCCGCAGATGAAGGCGATTTTTTCGCTCATTGAGCGCGTGGCTCCGTCGAACGTGAGTGTGCTGGTGACGGGCGAGAGCGGTACGGGCAAGGAGCTGGTGGCGCGCTCCCTCCATGAGTTGAGCTCGCGTCGCAACAAGCCGTTTGTTGCGGTGAACTGCGCGGCGATTCCCGAGACGCTGATTGAGAGCGAGATTTTTGGGCACGAAAAGGGCGCGTTTACCGGAGCTCTGGAGCGGCGCGCCGGGTGCTTTGAGTTGGCAGAGGAAGGGACGCTGCTGCTGGATGAGATTGGCGAGATGCCGGCGGCGACGCAGGCGAAGCTGCTGCGCGTGCTGGAGGACCGGAAGCTTCGCCGCCTGGGATCGAAGGTAGAGACGCCGGTCGACGTGCGCGTGGTTGCGGCGACAAACAAAGACCCGGAGCAGGCGGTCGCAGCAGGCGAACTGCGCGGCGATTTGTACTACCGGCTGAATGTGTTCAGCATTCAGATGCCTCCGCTGCGGGATCATTTATCGGATGTCGCGGCCATCGCCGAGCGCATGATTACGGAGATGAATGAGCGGCACGGATGCACGGTGACGGGGGTGGATGCGGCACTGATGGATCGGCTCGCGACCTATAATT
>CAXUCK010000013.1:22395-23119 GCA_964249375.1 uncultured Acidobacteriaceae bacterium | reverse complement strand
GCGGGAGCTGCGCAACAGGTTTGAGCGGGCGACGATTCTGGCTGGGTCGGGGCGGCTGCGGGTGGAGCACCTGCCGGCGAATTTTGGAGAGGCGGGATTTGCCCCGGCGCCGGGCCACCGGAGCGGTGTTCGGCAGGCTGCGGTTGGGGGTGTCGCGGTGATGGATCCAGCGAGCGAGATGGAGCGCTGGCGGAGGGAGGCGAACTCGGTTCGGGTGGAGGTGGGCACGACGGTGGATCAGGCGGAGCGACAGCTGATCCTGAAGACCCTGACCTCGACGAACAACAATAAGACGAAGGCGGCGGAGATTCTGGGGATCAGCTCGAAAACACTGCAGAACAAGTTGAAGGAGTACGCGTCGGCAGATGTTGCGGCGGATGGAACGGAGTAGGCGGCCTTCGATGCGTCTGAAGACGAAGCTGGTGATGGCGGCGACCGGACTGACGTTCGCGGTTGTGCTGGTGATGTCGGCGATCTTTGTGGGCGAGTTGCTGCGGCAGCGGATTGAGCAAACGGTTTCAAGCAACGAGGTGCTGGCGCACCAGATTGTGATGGTGACGCTGCAGGCGCTGGAGCAGGGGCTGCGCGCGAATCCTCCGGCGGACCGATCGAATGAGGCCCTGACGGCGGCGGTGACCGGGGCGCTGCAGAATGAGTCGGCGCTTTCGCGCGTGATGAGCCCGATTGTGCGCTACTCGCCGACGGTTCAGGACGTGAGTGTGAC
>CAXUCK010000013.1:5546-22385 GCA_964249375.1 uncultured Acidobacteriaceae bacterium | reverse complement strand
CGCATGGCCCTGGTAGGGGTGCGCGACGGAAGCGTGTGGTCGCAGACGCAGCAGGTATTCGGACCGCCCAAGGTTCTTGATCTTTTTGAGCCACTTTTGCGGAATGGCCGACCGTTTCTGCTGGTGCACGTGGGGGTTCGGTCGACTTTTTTGAAGGCCTCGTATGAGCCATGGCTGCGGGCGGCGGTGCTGTTTGCGTTGCTGGCCGGGGTGGCGTCGATGATCGCCGCTGCCTTGCTGGCCAACGTCGCACTGAGCCCGATTGAGCAGATAAGCCGGAAGCTGGAGCAGATGGGCGTGGTGGAGGACGGGGTGGAAGAGGCGCCCGCGTTGCCACAGGGCGCGAGGTCGGACGCTGTGGTGCGGGTGACGCGATCGATCGACCGGTTGGGGCAGCAGATGCGCTCGACCGAGGCGGGGTACACGCTTCTGCAGGAAAATCTGAACCAGATGCTGGACACGCTGCGCGACGGCGTGCTGATGTTTACGGCGGACCGCCGCGCCGTGATGGTTTCGGATGCGGTGGAGCACTTCCTGAACAAGCCGGAGTCGGCGATGGTGGGGCGCAAGCTGGAGGAGATCTTTGATCCGGAGACGGCGCTGGGGCGGGCCGTGCTGCAGGGTTTTGGCAATCGGGAGCAGGTGAGCGGCGAACCGGTGACGATGGAGGACGGCCGCCAGGTACGGCTGTCGCTGGACCCGATCAACGAAGGCCGGGGGCAGGGACGGGACATGGGGACGCTGGTCACGTTGCGGGACACGGAATCGGCGGCGCAGTTGAGCCAGGAGCTGGAGGTGTCGCGACGGCTGGCGGCCATCGGGCGGCTGACAGCAGGTGTCGGCCACGAGGTGAAGAATCCCATCAACGCGATGGTGGTGCACCTAGAGCTGCTGAAAAGTAAGCTGGCGGGACTGGAGGGAGAGTCACTCGAGGGGGCGCAGCGGCACGTCACGATCCTTGCGGGCGAGATGCAGCGGCTGGACCGGGTGGTGCAGGCGCTGGCTGATTTTACCCGGCCTATGGAGCTTAAGTTGCAGGAGCATGACCTCCGCAGCGTGGTAGCTTCGGTGATCGAGCTGACTGGATTTGAGATGAGCGAGAACGGGGTGATTGT
Source organism: uncultured Acidobacteriaceae bacterium (assembly GCA_964249375.1). Lineage (GTDB taxonomy): Bacteria > Acidobacteriota > Terriglobia > Terriglobales > Acidobacteriaceae > Edaphobacter. The sequence continues at coordinate 21,270 of CAXUCK010000013.1, read as the reverse complement.
CGGGGCGGAGATGCCGCAGGATCCGGTGATGGTGCGGCTGGATGCGGAGCTGATGCGGCAGGCCGTGCTGAACCTGCTGCTGAACGGCATGCAGGCGATGCCGGACGGCGGGGTGATGCGGATTCAGGTTCGGCGGGAAAAACAGTTTGCGGTAATTGATGTGGTGGACGAAGGACAGGGGATTGCGCCGGACGTATTACCGCGTATCTTCGAGTTGTACTTCACGACCAAGGCTAAAGGTAGCGGGATCGGACTTGCGATGACCTATCGCATTCTGCAGATGCATGGCGGGGCGATGGACGTGCGCTCGGAGACGGACCCGGCGGCCCCTGACCACGGAACGACCTTTTCGATTCGGCTGCCGGTGATGGCGAACGTGAGCGGCATGGAGGCGCGCCGGCCGGTGGCGATCACGGAGCCGGAGCTGCAAGCGCAGAGGGGAAGGATTTGACGATGAGGGCCAGGGCGATCCGCGGCGGAACGGCGACGGCGTTGACCGGCGTCTTGTCGTGCGCGCTCAGCGGCTGCCTTCTGCATAAGAAAGTCCAGTCGCAGGCGCCTGTGATCCTGGCCAGGCAAACCACGGTTCCGCTTGAGACGCCGCCGGCGGTCGCCAATCCGCCGCTGCTTGATGCGCCGAACCAGGCGAAGCTGCCGGCGGTGCCTGTGGCTGAAGCAGCCACCAAGCCAAAGCGGATCCGGCGTAGGCCGAAGCAGATGGCGGCCGCTGCAACGCAGACCCCGGCGGGGCCGGCATCGGCGGCAGGTGTGACGGGGCCTGGACAGGCACCGAACCCTGCTGCAACGACTTTGCCCGTGCAGGTGGCGAGCAACGTGGCCCCGGCGCCTTCGGCGGCCGGTTCGGCTGCCGGGGCGGATACGGTGATCGGAGCGCTGACGCCGGGAGGCGCTGACCAGACGCCACAGGCACGCCAGGACGCGCAGGAACTGCTGATGTCGACCGACCGTCGGTTGAATGCCTTGCCCGCACAAACGCAGCAGACGCAGAAGGCGCAGGTCAGTCAAATCCGGAACTTCTTACGGCAGGGACTGGATGCATTGAAGGCGGGAGATGCGGAAGGCGCGAAGACGCTGGCATTGAAAGCGAAACTGCTGCTTGATGATCTGGAGAAGGCCGGGCAGTAGCTCCGAGGCTTTGCCTTGAGTGTTGCCGGATCTGAGGAACTGTCTCTCCGCTGCGCGGCTTGCGGCTAGGAACTGGCGCCGCTGCTGCCCTAGATCGGACACCCAATCGAGACTGCGCTGGAGCGCTTCCGCGGCGTTAGCCGAAGAGAGCGACTAGACGCCTCTGCTCTTGCAGCCAGCACGAAACACCTGTGGCTTGCGCCACTCTTCTTCGGTTGCGAAGACGATGCAGCTTTCGCCCGTGTCGGTGTTGAGGCGCCAGGTCAGGTTTCCCTGCCGGTACAGCTGGTAGTGTCCGCTGCCGCCGAAGGTCATTCCGTTTGGCGGGTTTGGCTGGATGGTGTCTGTCGTCGCCGGAGCCGGCACACTGCCGGGCGCCGCGGTGGCTCCGCCTGCGGTGATCTCGGCACCCTCAACCGTGGTCGGGGTTGTGCTGATTGGACCTTCGAGCAATCTGCCCTTGCCTGCAGGTGTGGTTGCCGCCGACGCGGAAGCACGCCCCGCGTCGTAGCTGGAGTAGCCGATGTACAAAAACACGGCTGCCACCAGAACCAACACCCCGATGAATGCACGCTTGAGCACCATGGTTGAGCCAACCTCACTATAGACCGAATGCAACCCACTCCGGCACAGGAAACCGCACACGCTTCTACACAAAAAGTAGCATCCACGGCGGGCTGAGAGCGATCAGATAGGGTGTCGCTGCCGTGATTTGCCAGGCGGCCCAACCCCCGCAGAGGAGTATCATCAGAACGTGCCGAAGTACTCCGTTGTCGTTCCGTTTCACAATGAAGAAGCGAACGTTACCGCTCTCTACGACCGCTTGAAATCCGTGATGGAGGTTGTCGGGGACTCGTTCGAACTCGTCTTTGTCGACGACGGCTCCCGCGACCGAACCTACCGTCTCCTGGAAGAGATTGCCGCGGTTGATTCGCGTGTGCTGGTGATCAAGCTGCGCCGCAATTTCGGCCAGACGTCCGCCCTCGCTGCCGGCTTCGATCACGCACAAGGCGAGTTCATCCTTGCCATGGACGGCGATCTTCAGCACGATCCGGATGAGATTCCGGCGTTTCTCGCCAAGCTTGAGGAAGGCTATGACGTCGTTTCCGGATGGCGTTCGGAGCGCGGCGACAATCTGTTCCTGCGCCGCATTCCGTCGCGCGCCGCGAACAAGCTCATGGCCGCGCTTTCGGGCGTCGACATTCACGACTTCGGAACGACCTTCAAGGCTTACCGGCGTGAGGTCATCCAGAACATTCCGCTCTATGGCGAAATGCACCGCTTCATCCCGGCCCTGGCCTCGTGGTACGGCGCCTCCATCTGCGAGATTCCGATCTCGAACCCGAAGCGCGTCGCGGGCAAAAGCCACTACGGGCTTTCGCGCACCATCCGCGTCTTCTTTGACCTGCTGACGATCCGGTTCCTGCTGAAGTACATGACGCGGCCGCTGCACTTTTTCGGCATCATCGGCGCGACCGGCATGCTCGCGGGCGGGGCGCTTGCCCTCTGGCTGATGATCCTGAAACTCATCACGCATGGGCCTATGCTGAACGAGCACGCGCCCATTTTCCTGATCGCTGCCGTGCTGATTCTGGCCGGCATCCAGATGCTCGGCATTGGACTGCTGGGTGAACTGCAGGTGCGGCATTATCACACGTCGAACCAGCGCGCCCCGTACGCCGTCGACCGCCTCCTCCGTCTTCGGTCGAGCGAAGAAAGCCTGCTGCAGTAATCACGACCTGCAAGGCAAACGAACTCAGCCGAAAATACAGCTACTGACGTGGGAGTACAGCGGTGTAGGTCAGGCTGTCGCTTGCCGCGCACGGGGGCGAAATGAAGTTAAGGCTGAGGATCAGCCGACCTTCACCTCGTGCATCAACCACGCCAAATGCCGATCCAAGCGGAGCGCCCGCAAGTGGACTCGTGACTGGCGTAAGCTGGATGGAAAGGCCGCTCACTGGTCCGGTCAGCGCAACGTTGGCGGTGCAGCTGCCTATCGTGTACTGCAGCGTGCCTGTCGTAGAGAACTCTCCGTCTGCCTTCGGACTCGGGCTTTGGGTGAGCGTAAGAGAGGTCGTGCCTACAGCGACGTTCGATGTGTCCGGACTTACCATCAGGTTGCCCTCGTACGCTCCCGAGACCGACGGTATCTGGATACCGAGCGCTGTCGTAGCTAGAACACCGCAGGCACTCCCTGAGACCGAGACAGACCCTGTCCAGAAGCTCAGGGCATTAACAGGCGGGTCCAGGTCGACTATGACGACTGCTCCCGAGGAAAGCGGCGCTGAGCGAAAAGACAGGTGCGAAGCGCTGTTCACGGTCCCTGTCACGGCAACAACTTCATCCTCCCCACATGCGAGAAGCCGGATCTCGTCTGTGTACCGCATCGTTCCGCTCACTTGAGTGCCCGTGCTCTGCAGTGCCCCATCAAGGGCGACCGTCACCGGTGTGTCCGCGGGACTTGTGCCTGTTGGCTGGGGAGCATTTTGCAAATGCCAATTGCCCGTAATATCCGGGGCCGGTTCGGTCGCTGCGGAGTTGTGCGACGCACCCGACCCACACCCCACCATGCACAAAACAGAAACAAGCGCCGGAACTGCAAAAGGTTCGTGCATAGCTATCCGTACCTGCGCACGATCTTACGCGCAAACGGTCGGCACGTGATACGAACACCCGCGTTACGCTCCAATCACCTGCCGCCCAAACCGCTCCATCTCTTCCATCTGCGGACTCGATTGCAGCAGCAGCACGTCGACGCCCGCGGCCGCGAATTCCGCTACCCGGTCTTTCACCATCTCCGGTGTGCCGACGAACCCGCTGCGTAAGCCGCGGTTTGAGACGGAGTAGTCCTCCATGGACAGTTGGGTGTCCAACTTTGACCCAGAAATAAATTGCTGAAAGTTCGCGTAGCCGCGCGCGCTCTGCTGCACGTCCGTGATGCGCGCGACTTCTTTGAGCGCGTCCGCCTCGGAGTCCCGGACTACGGCGTACCCTGCGACGCCGTAACTCATCGACTCCAGTCCCGCCCGCGACCGGCGCTCCCGCATGTCGGCAATCTTGGCGCCTACTTTCTCCGGCGTGTCCCCGTGCATGAGGTAGGCGTCACACTTGGTCGCGATCAGCGCTTTCGCCCGCTCGCTTTCGCCGCCCGCATAGAGCGTCGGCCGCGGCTGTCTCACCGGCTTTGGCGAAAGCACGTTGTCCTGCACGGTGTAGTAGGCGCCCTTGTAGCTGAATCCCTGTTCCCGCCAGCAACCGTCGACCACATCCAGCCATTCGCTGGTCCGGGCGTAGCGGTCGTCGTGCTCGTCAAAGTGCACGCCGTACTTGGTCGCTTCGTCCTTCCACCAGCTTGAAACCACGTTCAGCGTCAGACGCCCCCTTGCGATCTGGTCGATGTTCGCCGCCTGCTTGGCCAGCAGTGCCGGGTTGTGAAAGGTGGGACGGACCGCCACCATCAGCTCCATTGACTTCGTGACCGCCGCGAGCGCAGCGGCGGTTGACCAGGCATCGAGAGACGGGGCCTCCACGCCCTTGATGTCGTTCAGGTTGAGTTCCGCAATCAGCGCCAAGTCATATCCCCAGTCCTCAGACCGGACTGCAAGTTCCCGTGTGTAGTCCCAGGTTGCCTGCATGCGTTCATCCTCGACGTTGCGCAGCCATCCGCCGAAGACCGGCATCCAGTACCCGTACCGCATCAGCGAACCCCCATCAGCGCCGCCGCTTCTTCGGCATCGGTCGATCGGTTTCCGGAGTTGACGGCGGCGGCCTCGCGCTCCAGCCAGTCCGCCAACCGGACAAACGGGTCGAACCCCACGACCTTCGGCCCATCCGCCACGAAATTTGAGAGCGCGTTGATGTCGTAGTAGACGCGCCGGCCATCGCGGTCATCGACCATGTACTCCACGCCGCCCAGCTCGATGCCTGCCGCCGCCATCAGACGCTCGACCTCGTTGATCACCTCCGGCTCCGGCGTGAATCCCTCGACCGACAGCCCGGTTTTCGGCGCATCGACGGGACAAGCCGAGCGGGTCAGCTCCGCGCCTGTGGGCATTTTGCAGATGTCTGCCGGGCACAGATCGAACGTCTCGCCGGTGATGTGGATTTTGATTGCGTACAGGAATTTGCCGTCCAGCACCTCAGCCCGAATGATGTGCGATCCCCGGGCTGGAACGAATTCCTGGACAAGACCGACGGTGTCCATGCCGAGCACAATTCCGTCCGGCTCGCGCACCGAGTTTTCGAGTGCCTCGACTGAATCGAAGCGCTTTACGCCGCTGCCGCTGCCACCGATATTCGGCTTGACCACCACCGGCCACCGCAGACCACCGGCCGCCGCCACCGCCTGTTCGGCACGGTGAATGACCCGCGCCCTGGGGTAGGGAAGCCCCATCTGCTCGAGCATGACCAGCTGCCCTGCCTTGGAGAGCTCACTGCTGAACGCCCGCACTCCGTTGATCACCCGAACACCATGCGCCTCCAGGTGCTCCAAAAAGCCCATCGTGTAAAAGATCGTGTCCCCATGCCCTCGATTCCACGCCGACGGGCTCATCTTGTTCAGCACCAGGGCGTATTTCTCTTCTGGTCGATCTCCCGGCCCGTAGATGTGGTCGACCGCGTTCAGCTTCACGTACGGCGTTCCCCGCCTATCCAGCTCGGCGAATAGTGGCTTGAACCAGTTCGGCTGCTCATAATAGATCGCGATCGGCAGTTGGGTGGGCATGGCGGCTCCTGTTCTTGCGTGATGGGATGTCTGATGATCCGGGGGCGGGAACGGTTACCGCCGGGCCGTGTCTGCTAACCTGAAAGCTCGCCCCACGTCGCGGCCCGCACCCGGGCCGTTCTCTCTCAGCCGTACCGCATCGGAATGTTCGGGAAGCGCGGTGAAACTCCGCCACTGCCCCGCAACTGTGATTCGCGCAGACCGCCCCTCGTCCCCGCGGCGAGCGTGGCCTGGAAAGTGAAGGTTCGCCAGAACTGCTCCCACTGGTCCGCGCCAGCGGCTGGGAAGGGAACCGGTTCGTAGCAGGCGGGCCTCCATCGCGACAGTCAGGAGACCGGTTCCGCCGCGCACCCAGCCACGTTCCCGAGGGGGGAACGGAGGACACGACCCAATGCGTCCATCGCCCGTATCATTCCTGCGCCGCTTCGCGGCCCGTCTCCGCACGCGTATCAACCCCTGCTGTTTTGTTGCGATCGCGAGCCTCGCGGTGTCGACCGGCACGGCCCACGGCGTGGTCGTTCGCGGCACCGTAACCGACCCATTCGGCGCTACGGTTCCGGGTGCCCGGGTGCAGCTGATCCAAGGCCGCAACAGCAACGGCTCGCTCGCCATCTCCGGCCCGGATGGCACCTTTGAGATTCGCTCGGGCGATGCCGGTCGCTTCGTGCTGCTGACCTCCGCCACTGGCTTCGCCCTCAACATCGGAACGGACTTTTATGGTGGCAAGACCGACATCATCCTGCAGGATGTGGTGCTTTCGCTCGCCGAGATCCACCAGGACGTGACGGTGACCGCTACCGGGCTCCTCACGCCGCTGCCGCAGCTCACCGCGCCTGTCGCCCTGATCTCCCGCGACGATCTCCTCACGCGGATCGGCGTCGTTGAAGACCTGCGGCAGGTTCCGGGGAACTTCGTCGTCCAGACCGGCCAGACCGGGTCGGTCACGTCCCTGTTCGTGCGCGGCGGCAACTCCGATGCAAACAAGGTGCTGATCGACGGGATCCCGGCCGAAGACGTCGGCGGTTCTTTTGATTTCGGCACTGTCGCCTCGACCGGCCTGGCCGCACCGCCTCGAACGCCCAGCCCCGGCAGCGCCGCCGAGCTGTATCGCGGACCGAACTCCGCCCTGTACGGGTCCGACGCCCTCTCGTCGGTGGTCGCGCTTTCCACGCCGCGCGGCGCCACCACCCACCCTGTCCTCAACTACTCCGGGGATGCCGGCAACCTGCAAACCTGGCGCGACGAGGCTATCGTTTCCGGCACTCGGAAAAACCTCGACTACCTCGCGGCCTACTCCCGGTTCGATACGTCAAACGCCCTCCAGCTCGACCGGTACCATTCCTCCACCGCCGCCGCGAATCTTGGCTATGCCATTACCGGTGCGACCCTCTTTCGCTTGACGATCCGGGACGCCGACTCCGCTACTGGGCTGCCCAACGCGCACGACTTCTACGGGCTCTCGCAGGATGGCAAGCAGTCCGATCAGGATCTGTACGCCGGCGCCACGCTTGAAAACACCACCCTTGGCGGACTTCATAACCTGGTGCGTTATGGCATTGCCCGGAAGCGCGAGCAGGCGGCCTACTTCGCACCGGCGGGAGGTTATCTCACCCTTCCCAACCCCTTCTACCCCGGTCCTGACGAGTCACCCACCTTCTCCGGCTACTTCGGCAACACTGTCTCGATCCGCGGAGCCAACGGCTACACCGCCACCGGTCAGGCGCAGCTCTACCCGGGCGCCAACCGCGACCAGGATTCAAACCGGGACGAGCTCTACTTGCAGTCGGACTTCACCACCGCGCACAACCTCGCGCTCCTGTTCGGCTTCCGCTACGAAAACGAGCGCGGCAGCTTCAACCTACCGGCCTACTCCGAGTTTGAGCAGATCGGGCGCACCAACTTCCAGTTCAACCTGCAGCTGCAGGGCTCACTGCTTTCGCGCCTGTTCTACTCCTTCGGCGGCGCGGTCGAGAAGAATCACCTGTATGGCATCGCGGGAACACCGCGTCTCGGCCTGGCCTACGACGCCGTTCGCCCGTCTGCCAGCCGGTACTTCCATGGAACGCGTTTGCGCGTGAACGCCGCCACCGGGGTGCAGGAGCCCTCGCTTGCCACCGAGTTTTCCTCGCTGTACCGGACCTTGCTCGGCTTGGGCGACACGGCGTCCCTAGCTGCGTACCATGTCGAGCCGCTCGGTCCGGAGCGCTCCCGCACGTTCGACACGGGCATCGACCAGAACATTGTTGGCGATAGGCTCATCCTGAAGGCCGGCTACTTCCACAATCAGTTCTCCCACCAGCTGGAATACGTCGATTCTTTCGACCTGCAGCAATACTTCGGCTTCGCCCCCTCCACGGCCGCCAGTGCCTACTTCTATGGCGCGGAGTTGAACTCGCAGGCGTTTCGTGCCCAGGGGCTTGAAACTGAGCTGCAGTACCAGCCGCTCTCCCGCCTGTTTGTCCACGCGGGCTACACGTATCTCGCCACCCTGGTCGAGCAGTCCTTCGCCTCCGACGCCACCGCTGCCGCGGGCGGCTTCCCGGTCACGAACCCGAGCCTGCCCGGCATTGCCATTGGCAGCTCCTCCCCGCTGGTGGGGGCTCACCCGTTCCGCCGACCGCCCCACACTGCTTTCTTCGGCGTGCAGTACACAGGCCAGAAGTTCACCGGAGCTCTCAAGGGCGCAGTGGCCAGCCGCTCCGACGACTCCACCTTCCTGGCCTACGGTGATACGGCCGAGGGCAATTCCCTCCTGCTGCCCAACCACAACCTCGATTTTGCCTACACCAAGCTCGACCTTTACGGCACCTACAGCGCCACCAGCCACATCCTTGGTTTCAGCGAGCTCGACAACCTGCTGAACGACCAGCACATCGGGCCGATCGGCTATCCGGGCCTGCCGTTGACGGTTCGAGCCGGCCTGAAGATCCGGATTGGTCGCGAGTAGCCCGGGCGGCTGTAAGTCCCGACCTTGGCCGTGAGAGCTTGCTCACGGCCGAGGCGCGCCAGACTGCAACGAAAGCAGTGCTCACCCAAGTCCACCGCACCTCGTCCCACATCTAAAGGATGAGAGGCAACAACATCATGAATCACAAGGTATTCACCGCAACCCTCGCCACCTTACTCACGGTCGGCGCTCCCCTCGCCGCGCACGCCCAGGAAGAAGGTCCTGTGCCGACGCAGGTGCTGGTGAGCGTCGAGTCGAAATCCGCCTTTACCCCCACACCGGCCGACGTCACCGCGCAGGTGAACGGCAAGGCCACGCCCATCACCCAGCTCACGCCGGTGCCTGCCAGCGGTGTGCAGATCGCCCTTCTGATCGACGATGGCCTCCGCTCGTCGTTCGGCGTTCAACTGCAGGACATCAAGCAGTGGATCCTGCAACTGCGGCCGGGCACGGAGATCATGGTCGGCTACATGCAGAATGGCCGCGTTGTGGCCCAGCAAGGGTTTACCACGAACCTCGCTTCCGCCGCTGCCCAGCTTCGCCTGCCGCTCAGCATGTCCGGAGCGAACGGCAGCCCCTACTTTTCGCTCTCCGAGTTCGTCAAAAACTGGCCGTCCGGCGCGGAGCCAATCAGTCCTAACCAGCCTGCCGCCCAGCCGAGAGCGCAGAGCCGGGCACGCTTCGTCCTTATGATTACCAATGGGGTTGACCTCTATAACGGCAGCGTGTCGCCGCTCAACCAGGACAGCCCGTATGTCACCAACGCCGCCGACGATGCGCAGCGGGCCGGCGTACCGGTTTATTCCATCTACTTCTCCGACCGGGCGATTCGCGGACGCCTCGCCAGCTTCAGCGGACAAAGCTATCTGAACCAGGTTGCCGAGGCGACCGGAGGCATGTCGCTCTACCAAGGCAGCTTCAACCCGGTGAGCCTGGCGCCCTACCTGAAGCAGTTTGACCAGGCAATTGCTTCGACGTACGTGGCCACGTTCGACGCGGTCGCGCACAAAAAGGACACGCTTGTACGCCTCAAGCTCAGCGCCAACCTGAAGGGCGTCAAGCTCCACGCACCCTCGACGATTCATCCCGGCGTGCAGGAAAATGCCGCGCCTGCCAGCTCGATGTAACTGGGACACCCGCATCGCTCCGGAACTTCAGGATTTCTATGCGAGGTTCAGGCGATGCGACTTCACCGAGCAGCGGTTCGTCTTATTCTCGACGTCGCAATTCCGACGCGTTCGCCCTCAAACAACGGAGCTGAGAGTTCTTGGCAATAGCAACGATTGTAAGAGCCGTTTTCGGCTACCTCTTTCTGATCGTTATCGTTCGCATCGTTGGCCGCCGCCCCGGAAAACAGATCACCCCGTTCGAGTTCGTCCTTATTTTTTATCTGGGCGGCCTCACGCTCACGCAGGTTGTGGGCAAGGAAGTCTCGTTTGCCAACGCCGCCTGTCAGATTCTCGCGATTGCGTGCACCCACTTCGCCCTGACTGTTGCCCGACAAAAATTCCCACGTCTGGCCCGCATTCTGGATGGGACGCCACTGACGCTGCTTGAAGGCAAACAGTGGCGCGCCGAGACCATGTCCCGGATGCGCATTGCCGATGATGATGTGATGGCGATGGGCCGGGACCAGGGAGTGCGGACCCTCGATGAGATTGACACCGCCGTCCTCGAACGGAACGGCGAGATCAGCATTCTTCCATCCAAAAAAGGCTGATTCCTCCCACCGCAACGAACGACCTCACGCTCGCGACCGGACTGACCCACTTATGCCGCCACAAGAGATTCCCTTCACCAAACCCGTGGGAGATTCCGTCCCGAAAGTCGACAACACCGTTGCTGTCGGCGAGGACCTTGAGTTCCAACGCCGCTGGTGGAAGTTCGAGCGCATGATCTGGAGCTTTTTTCTGCTTGTGCTGGTTTGTGACGCGCTTGGCCTTTTCGGTCGCGGCTGGCTGGCCAAAGCCCACGCCAGTACACGGGACGGGGCTCTGGATTTGAAGTACGAGCGCATTGAGCGTGCCAGCACCCCATCCATCATGGCGATCAAATTTGGTCCGAACGCGATCCAGAATGGGGCGGTGCACCTGTTTCTTTCGGACGACGTGATCCGTCCGCTGGGCGCGCAGCGCATTGCACCGCAGCCTGCTTCCTATGTTCTCGGCGAGGGTGGGATCACGTACACGTTCCCGGCCACCGGAGCTCCCGCGACGGTCACCATCGCCCTTGAGCCCTCTTTCGTCGGCGCTCACCCCTTCACGATCGGCATCCCAGGATCGGACCCAATCCGCGGCACGATCGTTGTCGTCCCGTAGCCCGGAGGCTTGCGATGTATACCCTCGTCCACGCTGTTATCGGTTACTTTCTTCTCCTGATCGTGGTTCGCGTCCTTACCCGGCGGCCCGGCGCGCAGATGACCCTGTTCGAATTCGTCATCGTGTTCCTCATGGGCGGCGTCATCATCCTGTCAACCGTCGGCAACGATCGTTCCGTGACCAATTGCACCTGCGCCGTAATCTGCGTCGGCTTCCTTCACCGGGCGGTTTCGTGGGCGAAGTCCAGATCGCCCCGGTTCGGCGCCCTGCTCGACGGAACTCCCCTTGTGCTGCTGAAAAAGGGTCAATGGCAAGACGAAGTAATGCAGCGAATGCGCCTGGCTCCGGAGGATGTGATGGCTGCCGCCCGCACGAAGGGCATTCGCGCCATTGAAGACATCGATTACGCCATTCTTGAGCGGAATGGGGGCATCTCCGTCATGAAGAAGGAAGAAGAGGGCGGTAGATAGCCACCCGTAGACCAGCCCCCTGCTCCTGAGTGTGAACTCGACGGAAAGGGAAAGGCCCCGATTGCTCGGGGCCTTTCTGGCTTCTGCGCTGAGGGCGTACGCCTGGATGGCAGATCCTAGTACATGCCGTCCATGCCGCCGCCACCGCCGTGCTGATGTCCGCCGCCCGCTTCCTTCTTCTCGGGAATCTCGGAGATCATGGCTTCGGTCGTCAGCATCAGGCCAGCAATCGAAGCTGCGTTCTGCAGCGCCGTCCGCGTTACCTTGGTCGGATCGATGACACCGGCGGAGACCAGGTCCTCGTAGGCGCCCGTTCCGGCGTTGTAGCCGTAATTGTTCTCCTTCGACTCGTGGATCTTGCCGATGACGACTGCGCCTTCTTCGCCAGCGTTTGAGACGATCATGCGAAGCGGCTCTTCGATGGCGCGACGGATGATGTTGGCGCCGATCTTCTCGTCACCGTCAAGCGTCTTCACCAGCGCGTCGAGCACCGGAGCGCAACGAACCAGGGCAACACCGCCGCCCGGGACGATGCCTTCCTCAACGGCCGCACGGGTTGCATGCATGGCGTCTTCGACACGAGCCTTCTTTTCCTTCATCTCGGTCTCGGTCGCCGCTCCAACCTTGATCACTGCAACACCGCCGACCAGCTTGGCCAGGCGCTCCTGCAGCTTCTCGCGGTCATAGTCCGAGGTGGTTTTGTCGACCTGCGCGCGAATTTCCTTCACGCGGCCCTCGATCTCGCCGTCCTTGCCGCCGCCGTCCACGATCGTCGTGTTGTCCTTGTCGATCGTGACGCGCTTCGCGGTACCGAGGTCTTCCACCTTGACGCCCTCGAGCTTGATGCCGAGGTCTTCCGTGATGGCCTTGCCGCCGGTCAGGATCGCGATGTCCTGCAGCATCGCCTTGCGGCGATCGCCAAAGCCAGGCGCCTTGACCGCAGCGACGTTCAGCGTTCCGCGCAGCTTGTTGACCACGAGGGTGGCGAGTGCTTCGCCGTCCACGTCCTCGGCGATGATCACGAGCGGCTTCGCCGTCCGCGCGATCTGCTCGAGCAAGGGGAGGAGGTCTTTCATCGACGAGATCTTCTTCTCGTAGATCAGGATGTATGGATTTTCAAGCGCGGCTTCCATACGCTCTGCGTCCGTCACGAAGTAGGGCGACAGATAACCGCGGTCGAACTGCATGCCTTCAACGACGTCCAGCTGCGTTTCCATCGTGCGTGACTCTTCGACGGTGATGACGCCATCCTTGCCGACCTTGTTCATCGCTTCCGCGATGATGGTGCCGATCTGCGCGTCGGAGTTGGCCGAAATGGTGCCGACCTGGGCGATCATGTCGCCGGAGACAGGCTTCGAGAGCTTCGACAGCTCGCCGCCCTGGACTACGCCGTGCTCGTCGCGCTTGCCGATGATGGCCTCGACAGCCTTGTCGATGCCACGCTTCAGCGCCATCGGGTTTGCGCCAGCAGCGACGGTCTTGACACCCTCGCGGTAGATCGCCTGGGCGAGAACGGTCGCGGTGGTGGTGCCGTCGCCGGCGACGTCGGATGTCTTCGAGGCCACTTCGCGGACCATCTGCGCGCCCATATTTTCAAGCGCATCCTTGAGCTCGATCTCCTTGGCGACGGTCACGCCGTCCTTGGTGATCGTCGGCGAACCGAACTTCTTCTCGATGACGACGTTGCGACCCTTCGGTCCAAGCGTCACCTTCACTGCGTCAGCCAGGATGTTGACGCCGCGCAGGATGGCCTGCCGCGAGTCTTCTCCATGCAGAATCTGCTTTGCCATTGTGTTACTCCTCTGTGTGTCGATCGGCGATGCCGATCAGAGCTTGATGTTGCTGTACTTTGCCTGCGGAGCAGCGTTGCCGCACGCAGTGCTTTACTTGGAGACGATGCCGAGGACTTCTTCCTCACGCATGATCAGGTACTCGTCGCCGTCCAGCTTGATCTCGGTGCCCGAGTACTTGCCGAACAGGATTTTGTCGCCAGCCTTGACGTCGAGCGGGAATACTTTCCCCTCGTCGTTCGACTTGCCCTTGCCAACGGAAATGACCTCACCCTCCTGGGGCTTTTCCTTGGCCGAATCCGGGATGATAATGCCGCCACGCAGCGTCTCGCCCTCTTCGACCCGGCGAACCAGGATGCGATCGTGCAGCGGTGTAAACGAAGTTGCCATTTCTACATCTCCTTCTGACGTTGCGGGCCGTGCGGGCCCGCGTTCTTGTTGCACAGCGACTTCCTGGGGCCAGTTTCGCTGCAGAATGTTCGAGGACGGCCATTGCCGCGAGTTCAGAGTGCCCGACGTGAGCTGCGCGTTAGCACTCGACCCTTCCGATTGCTAACTCTAGGCCAGCGACTGTCTCCTTGTCAACGGCAGTACATTAAATGTGAGTGAACGACACGCAGGTATGCCGCTGGCGCTTCGGGCCCACTGGATCGGCGCCGCGCAGTAAGATAGCGCTCATGGCATCCCGTAACGGACTCGGATTGATGTTGGCTCTGGCGAGCCTTCCTGTGTGGGCTTCGGCGAGCTTTGCCCAGCGCGGCCGCAAGTACAAGCCGCCACCGGACACCTCGCACATCGAGGTGATGGTGACGAAAAAGTCGAATGGAAAGCCGGTCTCGAACGCCGCCGTCATCTTCCGGTCCACGCTGGACGGACGTGAGGAGGGGAACCTCGAGGTGAAGACCGATCCGGAAGGAAAGGCGACCATCGACATCATTCCCACCGGCAGTACGGTGCGGGTGCAGGTGATTGCGGACGGCTTTGCGACGTTTGCCGAAGAGTACCTGGTGAAGGAGCCGAGCCGGACGATTCCGGTCGAGATGTTGCGGCCGCGTGAGCAGATTTCGGCGTACCAGGACAACACGGGCAAGGTTTCCGAGCGGAAGGCCGGTGTCCAGGAACCAGCGAAGGCGGACACCAGCAAGCAACCGGCAACGCCGCCCAAGCCGGCACCGGTGCCTCCCTCCGAATCAAACACCCCGTCTCCCGTAAAGCCGGAGTGAGGGTGACGACGCCGAGTGGAGCCGGGGCTCTTTCCGGCAAGGCAATCCTGGTCACTGGAGCGGCGAAGCGCATCGGCCGCTCCATCGCTTTGGCGCTGGCCGAGAAGGACGCGGGGGTTGCCATTACGTACCTCCACTCGCAGCCCGAGGCCGAGCAGACGGTGCGCGACCTGGGTGAGCGTGGGGTCGACGCGTTTGCCGTCCGGGCCGATCTACGTGATCCGGAGGACGTCAGACAGGCCGTCGCTGCTGCGCATGAGCGCTTCGGCCGAATGGACATCCTGGTGAACAATGCCGGCAATTTTGCTTCCGAGCGGCTGGAGGCGATTTCGGTTGAGGGGTGGGACGAGATGTTCGCGACCAACACGCGGGCACCGTTTCTGGTGTCGCAGGCGGCCTACCCGTACCTGCGTGCTGCGGGCGGGCGCATCATCAACATTGGCTCGCTGGGGGGCCTGCATCCCTGGGCGACGCATGCGCATTACTGCACTTCGAAGGCAGCGCTGCACATGCTGTCGCAGACGATGGCCAAGGCGTGGGCGCCGGAGATCAGCGTGAACTGCGTGGCGCCGGGCATGATTGTGCAGGGTGAGGTGGGCGAGGCGTACCAGCACTTTGCCGAGAAGACGCCCATGCGGCGCAACGGTACGGCTGACGATGTGGCGGCGGCGGTTCTTTTCTTTGCGACCGGACCGCACTTTATCACGGGGCAGACCCTGACGGTGGACGGCGGACTGGGCCTGTAACGCGAATCAACCGAGCAGACGTCGCCACCAGCTCTTCGGTTCGAGATCGTCGTAGAGGCCGGTGGGCTCAGGCTGCGGCGATAGGGGCCGGCCCTGGAAGGCAGCCAGCGGATTCGAGACGCATAGCAGGTGTGCAAAGTCTTCCCCATACTGCTTTGCAATCGCGTCGTGTGCGGCCTTCATGCGCGGCGGGCGGGTGGTGACGTTGTGCGCATCGGTCGCGATGAAGTGCACCCAGCGCTTCTCGAGCAGATCGTGAGCCATGCTCCTGGCCCGGCGTCCCATCTGCCCAAGCACGGAGCCGGCAGTGATCTGCACGAGCAGACCGCCGCGCAGCCAATCCTGCATGCGGGTGGGATCC
>CAXUCK010000013.1:0-5536 GCA_964249375.1 uncultured Acidobacteriaceae bacterium | reverse complement strand
ATGCGTCAGTACGGGGACAAGACCGGCCAACTGCATCTGGTAGAAAGTCTCGGTGAGGCCCTGGGGTAGGCCGTAGTCCGCGATCTCGACCATGAGGTAGCCGAGGCCGTTGATGGAGAAACGTGCCGGCTCGGCAATGGCGGTTTGAATGTTGTCGTAGGTGAGGTGGAAGTCCGCGCCGCGCCCTAGCTTGAGAGGCACGCCCTCGCTCGCCAGGCGGCGCTCCAGATCGGCGATCTTGGCGGAAACGATCTCCGGATCGTAGGTGTAGTGATGATCCGCGTGCGGCGTGCAGACGACGTGGGTGATGCCGTCTTCAACGGCGATCCTGGCCATCTCGACCGAGTTGTCTTCCGTCACCGAGCCATCATCCAGACCGGGGAGGAGATGATGGTGAATATCAATCATGAGAGCCTTAGGCTAGCACCGGCGGTAGCGCCAAAGAAGTCCCTAGTGAGCGGATGCCGCGAGGGTTTGCGCCAGGCTGCGAAACAGTCGAAGTCCGTCGGCCGAGCCAAGCAGCGCCTCGCTTGATCGATCCGGGTGCGGCATCATGCCGAGCACGTTGCGGCCTTCGTTCAGGATGCCGGCAATGTTGTCGAGGGAGCCGTTGGGGTTTGCCTCGGACGTCACACCGCCTGAGGGGGTCGCATACCGGAAGGCGATGCGGTCTTCGCGGCGCAGGTCGGCGAGCGTCGCTTCGTCGCAGAAGTAGTTCCCCTCCATGTGGCCGATGGGCATTTGCAACACCTCACCGCGGGAGATGCCGTGCGTGAAGGGCGAATCGCCGGTCTCGGTACGGAGGTGGGTCTGGCGGCAGATGTAGCGCTGGCCGGCGTTGCGCATCAGGGCTCCGGGCAGAAGGCCGGCTTCGCACAGGATCTGAAAGCCGTTGCAGATGCCCATCACGGGGCCACCCGCGGCGGCGAAGCGTTTGACCGACTGCATGACCGGGGCAAAGCGGGCGATGGCGCCGGTGCGGAGGTAGTCGCCGTAGGCGAAGCCGCCGGGAACCAGGATGGCGTCCGCGCCCGCGAGATCCTCAGAGGCATGCCAGAGATAGGTGACCGGCTCCCCCAGCAGATCCGCGACCACGTTGTAGGTGTCGTGGTCGCAGTTGGACCCGGGAAAGACCAGAACGCCAAACTTCATGGGGCAAGGATAGCATCGGACCGCCGCGCATCGAATGAGTTGCGGAGGTCTGGGCGTGCCATCAGAGGAGATGCAAGCGAGAGGGACAAATGGACGGCCGGGGCCCCTGCACACGGCGGGTTCGGCGCTGCTCGGATGGTGGCGCGCGGCGACGATCGATGCGCTGATTGTGGGAGTGCTGTGGTTTGCCGGGCTGGAACTGCTGCATATTCCGCTGGCGCCGATGTGGGCTCTGCTGGGTGCTGTGTGTCAGTTCGTGCCTGGGTTTGGTGGGGCGATTGCGCTGATTGGACCGGTGATCTCGCTTGCGGTGAGCGGCACACATGACTGGTATGACCTTGGATATCTGCTGGGGCTCTATGGCCTGATTGCTGTGCTGGAGGGCCTTGTTATCGGGCCGTACGTGCTGCACCGCACGACGCGTGTGCCGTGGTGGGCGGCGATGGTGGGACCGATCGTTCTGGGCATTGTGATCCCATTCTGGGGTGTGCTTCTGGCGCCGCCGTTGCTGGCGGTGGTGTTTGCGTTTCGCAAGCCCGCGGCGCCTCCGCGAGTCTGACTGATGGTGAAGGCTAGCGGGCTTGGGCCGGGGCGCCGCGGCGTACGAGCGAGAGCCCGATCGTGGTGCCGAGGATGGCGACGATGACGCCCAGCGAGACAAGCGGGCCGACGGTGAACCAGTGCTCGCCGAGCATTTTGAGGGCGGCAAAGGCGAGCACGCCGGCCAGGCCGAAGCGGAGATAACGCAGGCGCTCGAGCAGGTGCGCCAGAAGGAGAAAGAGTGAGCGCAGACCCATGACGGCCATGATGTTGGAGGTGTACGCCAGGAAGGGGTGGCGCGTGACAGAGAGCACGGCTGGGATGGAATCGACCGCGAAGACCACGTCGGTGAGTTCGATGGCGACCAGCGCGAGGGTGAGCACGGTCGCCATGCGCTGCCCGTTTTCGACGGTGAAGAAGCGGTCCTGCCGCAGGCTGACGGGATGGAGACGGGAAAGCCAGCGAAGCCACCGTGGCGTCTCGTCCCCCTTGGATTTGTTCTCGGGAAGCAGAAGGCGGATGGCGGCTATGAGCAGGACCGCGCCGAAGACCGCGCTGATCCAGGCGAAGTGCTGAAGCAGAGTGAGGCCGGCGGCGATAAAGATGCCGCGCATGACGATGGCGCCGGCGACGCCCCAGAAAAGCACTCGCGGCTGGTTGGCCTCCGTGATGCGAAAGATGCGGAAAAGCAGGAGAAACACGAAGAGGTTGTCGACCGAGAGGGCCTCTTCGATGGCGTAGCCGGAGATGTACTCGACCGCGCTGTGCCCGCCAAAGGTCGACAGGAGGAAGAGCGCAAACATCAGCGCGGCCACGACCCAGAGGACCGTGGAGACGACGGCGGTGCGGTGTTCCGAGGCGGCGTTCCCGAGGGGTGGCCGGTTGGTGCGGCGACGGGCGTAGAGCAGCTCCGCACCGAGCAGAAGCAGCAACAGAACGTGGAAACCGATCCAGAACGAGATCGGGGTAGCGGCATCCAGGCGCGGATTGGATGCGACCATGATGGGTCTCCGGGGTGCGCTGGCGCCGTTTGCGCGTGAGGCTAGCCGTGTTGATTGATGAGGCGGATCATCTCAAGAAAAAGGTCGCCGGCGATCTGCAGAGAGCGCGGGCTGATTTTATCCAGGGTGTCCTGCTCGGTGTGGTGATAGCCGCCCTCGGGGTGCTCGCGGGTCGGCGGACCGTAGTCCAGGTCGATGATGTCGAGCACGGGAACGCCACGCTGCTTGAAGGGTAGGTGATCGTCCTCGACCGTGGTCTCGTTGCGAAAGACGTACGCGGCGTGCCCGGTATTTTTGCCTGCGGTCTTCAGCAGGTCGAGCAGCCAGGGGGTGGAGTTGGTGTCGCGGTCGATGTTGAGGTCCTTGTCGCCGATCATGTCGGCGACCAGGAACGCCTTGATCTGCGCGAGTGTTCCACTTTGCGCCCATTTCGCGGCAAGGTGGCGCGTGCCGTAGAGCGAGTCGGAGTTTGACCATGCGCGCACGGCCTCTTCCCCGTCGTCGAAGACCAGCCAGACGGAGTAGCCCTCGGGGGGATGCGCCCGCAGATAACTGCCGAGCTCGATCAACAGGGCGGTCGTTGAGCCGCCATCATTGGCTCCGACAAAGTTGATGTCGCGCAGCGGGTAGTTCGTTTCGTAATGGGAAGCGATGACGATGATGCCCGGCCGCTTGCCGGGAAACTTTGCGATGAAGTTGGTCATCGGCAGCAGGCCGGCGGGTGTGGACGCGGAGAAGCTGTCGACCTCGAAGTTGCCCCTGGCGGCCTCCGGCGCGAAGTGGGCCTTGATGAACTGCTCCGCAGCGGCGTGGCCGGGCGAGCCGATCCAGCGTTTCGGAGCCGCATCCAGGTATTGTTCGGTCAGGTTGTAGGCTGCTTGCCCGCTGATGTGGGCGGCGCTGTGCTGCGCGAAGGCCGGCATCATAGCCACGAGGAGGCAGGTAAGCACCTGCAGAAGGCGGGATTGGGTCATGCAGGAAGGACTTTCTTGGGCTTGCGCCGGGCGGGATGCACCAGGAACGCGACGCCGATGCCGATCAGGTAAAGCGCGAGCATGGGACAGGCGAAGAGCGTCATGCCGAAGGGATCCGGCGTTGGGCAGATGATGGCGGCGATGATGAAAATGATGAGGATGGCGTAGCGCGCGTGGCGAAAGAGGAATTTGGCGTCGACAATGCCGAAGAGCGCGAGGAATCCCATCAGGATAGGCAGCTCGAAGGTGATGCCCAGGCCGAGGATGACGGCGAGGAAGAAGCCGGTGTAGTCCTCGATCGTGAGGATCGGGTGAAAGCGGTGGCCGAAGCCCAGCACCAGGATCTTGATTGCGCCCGGCAGGACGTAGCGGTATCCGAACCAGGCACCGCCAAGGAAGAGGCCGATGGTGGCCGACATAAAAGGGACGACGTAGCGCTTCTCGTGCGCGTACATGCCGGGCGAGATGAACAGCCAGACCTGGTAGAGGATGAAGGGCGAAGCAAGGATCGCGCCACCGACAAACGCGGTCTTCAGGTAGAGGTTCAGACCGTCTGTGGGGTGTGTGAAGTTGAGCTGGATGCCGAGCTGATCCAGCGGCGCCTGCACATAGCCGTAGATCCGCTCGTGAAATGCGTAGGCGATGGCGAAGCCGACGACGAGATAAATGACCGAATGAATGAGCCGCGTGCGGAGCTCGGCCAGGTGCTCCATCAAGCTCATGCCCGGGAGTTCGGCGCGATCGGCAACCGCGGCGCGGACGTTGTCGATCACGTCAGCCATGGAGCTGCACCTCGGTCTGGGCTTCGGCTTGTACATCGGATGCGGGCGAGCCGGTATGCCGCGCCGGCGGCTGCGGGTCATGCGGGATGCTGTCGAGCATCGGCGTGAGATCGGCGTTGACGGGTGCGGGCCCGGCGGCGGAGGTGCCGCGGCCGACCGGAAGTCCGGTCGAGGGCGGCATCAGGTGGAGATCGCCGGAGGTGGCAATGGGTACGGGCTCAGGCGCCGGCGTGAGGGGAGCGTCGGACGGAATCATGTGCGGGTGCGCGTCGAGCGGGTCGGCGACGGGTGCGGGCGGAGCAATGCTGCCGGCAGCGGCGTCCGCGGCGACGATGCCAGAGTCAGCGGCGAGCGCCGGAACAGCTGCGGGCGCGACCGGTGCAGCGGCCTCGATGGCGGCGATCTTCTTTTGCTTTTCTTCCTGCTCGGAGATGCGCAGCTCTTCTTCCATCTGCATGCGGAACTCGTTGGACGCGCGGCGGAACTCACCCATCAGCTTGCCCAGCTGCCGGGCGAGCTCGGGGAGCTTCTTCGGGCCGAAGAGCAGGAGGGCAAGGAAGAAGATGAGGGCACTATCGCCGAGGCTCGGCATACGTGAGGTCCATGATACGGCTTACGATAGGACCGAACAAATGGATGTACCGCCGGTCGGCCCGGGAAGCGCGGTGCGGGGCAGCCGACGGACGATCTCGCGTAGCATGAGGAAGGGCACGGAGGGTGATGCGAGAGACAAGGTCCAGCAAGGGGCTTCGAGCGACGGCGTGAGATTCGGGGGTCGTCAGTTTCGTTTGCGTCGCGGGCTCCCTTGCGCTGTTCTGGCGACCCTGCTTGCTTCCGGATGCTCGCGCATTCATACGCCTCTTTCGCACGAGTACGTTTACGTGGTCGCGAAGCAGACGTTTCTGCGAGATCGGGTGGCCGCGGTTTCGAACCGCACCGGCACCGTGGATAACGGAGAAGCGCTGGAGGTACTGGAGCGGGGCCGGCGGTTTCTGAAGGTGCAGACGGCCAAGGGCGAACAGGGCTGGATCGACGAAAAGGCAACGGCGCCGCAGTCCGTCTTTGACCAGTTTGAGGCGCTCAAGAC
>CAXUCK010000012.1:22937-25533 GCA_964249375.1 uncultured Acidobacteriaceae bacterium | reverse complement strand
CAGGACTTCCTCCATGGGAAGAAGCCGGCGGAGGTGGACGAGCTTGAGCAGGCCGAGCTCGAGGTGGAAGCGCGGCTCCTGGCGGTAGCCGAGCTCGTCGAAGGTGCGGAGCATGACCTGGAGGAAGCGGGTGAGCTCTTCTTCGGAGAAGCGGGCAGCGGTACGGCCGACGCGACGGCGCTCGTCTTGAGAAATCTGGAGAAGATCTGCGGCCGCGCCCCCGGCGGTGACGCCCTCGGAAGTGACCCCGGAGATGTTCGCCATGAGGCAGTTGCGCAGATAGCGGACGCACTGGCGGGCGAGCTGGGAGGCGCTGTTGCCGGCGTCGAGCATCTCGTTGGCGACGGCCATGACCTCGGCGCTGCGGCCGCCGTCGACGGCGTCGAAGATGCGCTCGAATACGGCGTTCGAGACGGTGCCCATCAGCTCGCGGATCTGCCCCGCGTCGAGATGCGGACGGCCGTCGTGGACGGGCGCACTGGCGATGGCCTGATCCATGATGGAAAGGGCGTCGCGCATGGAGCCGTCGCCGGCCTCGGCGAGCAGGCCGAGGGAACTCTCGTCGGCTTCGACGCCCTCCCGGCTGGCGATGCCGCGCAACTCCGCGAGGATGTCGGCCATTTTGACGGCGTGGAAGCTGAAGTGCTGGCAGCGTGAGCGGACGGTTTGGGGGATGTCTTCGGGCTGGGTCGTGGCCATCATGAAGACGATGTGCTCGGGCGGCTCTTCGAGGGTTTTGAGTAGGGCGTTGAAGGCGGCATCGGTGATCTGGTGCGCCTCGTCGAGAATGTAGATCTTGTAGCGGTCGCGGGCGGGGCGGTAGCGGGCGGCGTCGCGCAGTTCGCGGATCTCGTCGATGCCGCGGTTGGTGGCGGCGTCGATCTCGATGACGTCGACGGCGTTGCCGGCGCGGATCTCGGCGCAGCTCTCGCAGACTTCGCAGGGTTCGGCGGTGGGGCGCCTATCGGTGCCGATGGGGGTGCGGCAATTGAGCGCCATGGCCAAGATGCGAGCGACGGTGGTTTTGCCGATGCCGCGGTGACCGCTGAAGATGTAGCCGTGCGCGATGCGTCCCTGGGTGAGCGCATTCATCAGCGTGACGGTGACGTGCGCCTGCCCGGCGACATCGGCGAAGCGCTGCGGCCGGTATTTGCGGGCAAGAACCTGGTAAGCCATAGAGGACAAACGACCGCGGCCCAGCGACCAGCCGCAGCCTCTATTGTACTGGCCGCAGGCGTTGGGGCGGGTGGCTTACGGGCGCGCGGCGGAGCGCTTTTCAGCGCGGGCACGTTTCGCGCGACGCTTGACCTCGGCCTCGCTGAACATGGTGCCGCGGCATCCATCGGCGCCGCAGTGACAGTCGCCTCCTTCGTCGTCGGAGTCGTGAAGGTTGTACTCGTACACGAGCTCTTCGCCGGCGCGGATGTCGCGGATGGCCTTGATGAAGATGTGTCCGTCTTCTTCTTCGGTCTCGCAGTTGGGGTCGCAGCTGTGGTTGAGAAACATGGCGGTGCCGAAGCCGTCGATGACCTCGCCCGCTTCGCCGAAGGAGAAGAGGTAGGTGACGACGCGGTCCTTATAGCGCTCGTCGGCGGCTTCCTTTGTGAAGCGCGGACCGCCGTACTCGAGCACGCGCTGGCCGGAGCGGATAGGGCGCATGGTGTAGCAGCCGGCGGCGTGGATGGCCGAAGATCGGATGATGAGGCCTTGGCGCATAGAGGAGAGGATACCGGAGGCGAGCGAGCGCCGAAGCGGGTGCGGGGCGTAAAATTCCGGGGTATGCACGCGAAGCGAGCAGGTCGAAACGCAATGCGGTTGGCAGTCGGGTTTGGGGTGGTTTGCCTGTCCCTTCCGGGGCTGGCGCAGACGCCGGCGAACGCGCCTGCCGCCGCTCCGGCGAAGTGTCCGGGGTCGTCAACGGACGGGAAGCCCTGTCCGCCGCCGGCAAGTCCGGCGCAGCAGTTTCCGTACCCCGGAGAGAAGCCGGAGGCGGTGCCGGATGCGCCGGCTCAGGGGAATGCGGGGACGGCAAATCCGGCGGCTCCGAATGCTCCCGCGCCGGCCGGGGCGGGGGCGCCGAGTGCGGCCAAGCAGTTTCCTTACCCGGGCGAGGACCCGGAGAGCGGGTCGTCTTCGTCGGGCAGTTCTTCTTCGAGCAGCTCGTCCGCCAGCAGTTCTTCGTCTTCTTCCGGGAGCGATGCGGCGGCCGCGCCTGCGGACGCGAGCGGATCGCCCTTGAAAGACGCAGGGAGTGAAGGGGAGAGCACGCGGCGGCGGAAGCTGCCGAAGGTGAGCAAACTGCAGAGCGACGACGATCGTGAGACTGAGGACCTGGATGTGGCGAAGTACTACTTCAGCGCGGGAAGCCCGAACGCGGCCTATCTGCGATCGAAGGACGCGGTGAAGCTGAAGCCGACTGATCCGGAGGCGCATTTTTCGCTGGGGCAGGCGGCGGCAAAGCTGAAGAAACATGATGAGGCGGTTGCGGAGTTTCAGCAGTACCTGGCCCTGGAGCCAGACGGCGACCATGCGAAAGCGGTGAAGCAAGCGCTGGCGGAGCTGCACTAGAGAACAGGCCTGCGGAGCAGTGTCCGCC
>CAXUCK010000012.1:18309-22927 GCA_964249375.1 uncultured Acidobacteriaceae bacterium | reverse complement strand
GTGTCCGCCTAGTCGTCTTCGAGCAGATCTTCTTCGTCGATGATGAAGCGCGGGTCGTGGGCGGGTGGCGCCGGTGCCGGCTCGGGTTCGCCGTCCAGGTCCTCGACGACCGGCAGAAAGCGCCGGATGTAGCGGAGCGGCTCTTCAGCCAGGGCCATTTCACGCAGGTGGTAGCGCCAGGCGTCTTCGCGGGTGAGCCGGCGGGTGTAGCCCTTGCGCACGACCGTCTTGACGGAGCCGTCGACGGCTCGGCGGGGGAACTCCTGCCGGGCGACCTGCAGGGTCATCTCCGTGCCGGCTTTCCAGAAGTTGCGGGCGAACTCGTGCGAGAAAAGCAGGGCGTAGTAATGGCGTTCGTGGCCGAGGACCGTGGCCGCTTCCGCAGCGGTCTTCCACTCGCGCCCGAGGTGGGCGGCGTACCACCGGCGGAAGGCGAATCCATTGGTGCGGGCCCGACCGATGACGAGTTCCAGCAACTCCTGCTTTGTCATGGCAGGCTTAGGGTATCTGTTCGGGAGATCGCGCGCCACCCACCTGCGGCGAAAGTCGTAGGTGGCGGGCTGCGTGCAAAGGTAGGATGAACTTCGTCTAACATCCGGGATGTGTATGCCTGTTCGCTCGCCGCGGTTGGTCCATGCTTGCTTTGTTGCTGTTCTGCTTTTTGGCTGTGCGGGAGCGGCGGACGCCCTTGCCGCGGACCAGAGCGCCGCCGCCGCGCACACGGACCCCATCAACCTGACTCCCGCCGTCCGGGAAGCGCACCAGCACTTTTACAACCTGGACTATGACGGCGCGCTTTCGCGGTTTGAGGCCATTGCTCAGGCGAATCCCGCTGACCCGATCGCGACGGATTACGTGCTGATGGTGGTGATTTTCCGCGAGCTTTACCACCAGGATCTTCTGGATACGACGTACTACGCGCACGACAACTTCCTGACCTCCAAGCGAAATGTGGACGTGCCGGAGGCGACACGGCAGCGCATTGAGCAGCTGACCGAAAAGGCGATCTCGCAAGCGGATGCTCAGATCAAGGCCGATGCGAATAACAAGAATGCCTGGTTTGCGCGGGGGTACGCGCGCGGCATGCATGCGGCGTTCATCACGCTGGTGGACCACTCGTTCGTGGCAGCGGCGCGGCAGGGTCTGGCGTCGCGCAATGATTCCGAGCAGGTCCTGAAGCTCGACCCGGACTATGCAGACGCGAAGATGGCCATCGGCATTCAGCAGTTCGCCGTAGCCAGCCTGCCGCGGCTGGTTCGGGTGATGGTGGGGATTGCGGGCGTTGGCGGCAACAAGGAGAAGGGGCTGGATCTGCTGCGCGACTGCGCGGCGCATGGATTCGTGAACCATGTCGAGTCGCAGACGGCGCTGTCGCTGTTCTTGCGCCACGACGGACGATACCCGGAGGCGCTGGCGGTGGAGCATGGGCTGGCGCAGGAGTATCCGCGCGATTACCTGTTTCGGTTGGAAGAGGGGAACCTGGCGAAGGACAAGGGTGATGGCCCCGGGGCGATCGCGCTCTATCGCGAGGTGCTGGCGGACTCGCGTAAGCCGGGATTTTTCATCGACCCGCGCCTGCAGATGGCATGGTTTGGCCTGGCCGACACGGAACGGGGGCAGAACGATTTCCGGTCGGCGGCGCAGCACTACCTGGAAGCAGCCGACCAGCCGAAATGCAGTGACTGGCTGCGGAGGCGGGCGCAGCTGAATGCCGGCGAAATGTTTGACCTCATGCAGGACCGGGGCAATGCGACACGGCAGTACCAGCTGGCCAGCGCCGGCGGGGGCGACCAGTCGCAGGCGGACGCAGCGCGACGATATTTGAAGTCGCCCTACACGGGACGGTAGGGGAACTCTGGGGCGGGGCGTGCGTATGCTACGGTGAGACACCCACGTCTCCTGGAGGCGGACAGTATGTATTGCAGGCATTGCGGAAAACAGGTCGAAGCCGGGAGTCGTTTCTGCCCGGCCTGCGGCACAGCGGTTTCAGAAGCGGACGTCTCCTCTTCGCAGGGGTATGGCGCCGCGGGGACCATGCCGCCACCGCCGCTCGCAACGGGAATCTTCACGCCGAAGACGGCCAGGCTGGTGCGACCGCGCTCGCCACGTGTGATCGCCGGTGTGTGCTCTGCGTTTGCGCTGCACTACGGATGGAATCTGACCCTGGTTCGCGTCATCACCGCGGTGGTGAGCCTGTTCTGGGGCATTGGTGTCCTGGTGTACCTCGTTTGCTGGGTCGCGATTCCCGAAGGGCAATTCGCGGCTCCGCCGGATCAGACGTACCATTAGCGTTCCCTCGCAGACCTTGCCCCGACCCAGCTCATTTTCCCGATCGCCTCGCCCGTTTCGCTACCGGCGGCAGCAACTCTTCTGCGACGACGCTGATTGCCAGGCGTTGGCGGAGGAGTTTGGCACGCCGCTTTACGTCTATTCCGCAGCGGAGATGCTCCATCGGCTGTCGCTGTTTCAGCGGGCTTTCGCGTTTTGCGAGGCGACGGTCTGCTACGCCGTGAAGGCAAACTCTTCGCTGGCTCTTCTGCGCTTGCTGGGCCAGGCGGGAGCGGGTTTCGACATTGTCTCGGGAGGAGAGCTGGAACGGGTGCGGCGGGCCTTTCGACCGGCGTTGCGGCGCGTGGTCTTTTCCGGAGTGGGCAAGCAGCCGTGGGAGATCGATGCCGCGCTGCGGGATCGCATTTTGCTGTTCAATGTGGAGTCGGAAGCCGAGCTGCACCTGCTGGCTGAACGGGCGGAGGAGCTGCGTGCGCCGGCCCGGTTTGCCCTGCGGGTGAACCCGGATGTGTTTGCAGAGACGCATCCGTACATCTCGACGGGGCTGCGGGAGCACAAATTCGGCGTCGAGATTGGGCGGGCGGCCGATCTGTATCGCCGGTTTGCGAAGCACGCGTGGCTGCAGGCCGCCGGCGTGAGTGTGCACATCGGATCGCAGATTCAGAGCGTTGCCCCCTTTGGCGCGGCGATTGAACGGGTCGCGGAGCTTGCGCGCGAACTGCGGAGAGACGGCCTGCCGATCCGGTATCTGGACGCGGGGGGTGGGCTCGGGATCGACTACCACGCGACCGTCGAGGGCTCGGCTGCTGCCTCGGGCAAAGAGTCGTCCGCTGTGGATCCTGCGACGCAGGTGCGGGACTATGCAGAGGCGCTCAAGCCGGTGCTGCGCGATCTCGATTTTGACCTGCTGCTGGAGCCGGGGCGGTTCCTGGTCGCACCGGCGGGTGCTCTGCTGACGCGCGTGCTGAACGTGAAGCGAACGGGGGGCAAATATTTCGTGATCACCGATGCAGGGATGAACGACCTGATCCGGCCGGCGCTTTACCAGGCGCACCATGAGATCGTGCCAGTTCGCAAGTCAGCCGGGGCTCGGAAATTTCAGGCCGATGTGGTGGGGCCGGTCTGCGAGAGTGGGGACTTCTTTGCGCAGGACCGCACGCTGCCGGCGGTGCAGGCGGGCGATCTGCTGGCGGTACTGGATGCTGGCGCGTACGGGATGTCGCAGGCGTCGAACTACAACTCGCGACCGCGCGCGGCAGAGGTGCTGGTGGAGGGTGCAAGCGGGAGCCTGATTCGTCGGCGCGAGACCATGCGCGACCTGCTCTCGTGCGAAAGATTGCCGTAGGGAGTGCGTGCTAAAATCCAATGGTTGCGGCAGCTCCGCGCCGGCCTGAGGCCGGTATCGCCCAGTCCAGAGGTACAGCATGTCCGGCCATTCAAAATGGGCCACCATCAAGCACAAGAAGGGCGCGCTGGACGCCAAGCGCGGCAAGATCTTCACTCGTCTGATCAAGGAAATCACCATCGCGGCGAAGTCCGGCGGTGGCGATCCGGACGGGAACCCGCGCCTTCGGACGGCGATTGCCGCGGCCAAGGCGGAGAACATGCCGGCCGACAACATCAAGCGCGCGATTCAGCGTGGTACGGGCGAGCTCGAGGGCGTCAGCTACGAAGAGATTTCGTTTGAGGGATACGGTCCAGGCGGTGTCGCGATCATGGTTGAAGTGACGACCGACAACCGGAATCGGGCCGTTTCTGAAGTCCGGCACGCGTTTTCGAAGAACAATGGCAACCTGGGCGAGTCCGGGTCAGTCGGATATTTGTTCGCGAAAAAGGGCGTCATCGTCGTGCCGAAGAGCGCTGCGGAAGAAGACAAGCTGACCGAAATCGCGCTCGAAGCTGGTGCGGAAGACCTGACCGCTGAAGGCGACAGCTGGGAGATCACCAGCAACCCCAAAGACTTCGAGGCGGTGCGCGACGCCGTGAAAGCTGCCGGAATTACGCCGGAGATGGCCGAGGTGACCATGGTCGCTTCGACCTACCAGAAGCTCGAAGGGGCGCAGGCGAACGCCATGATACGTCTGCTGGAAACGCTGGAAGACCTCGACGATACGCAGAACGTGTACTCGAACTTCGACATGGATATGGCCGAGGTTGCCGGCTGACCCGATTCCCTTCACCCGCGCCCAGCAAGAGGCCGCCGGATATCGGCGGCTTTCTTCTGCGCCACGAATCCGCACCTCCTGGAGTCCACTGTTGATCAAGCAAGCCTTGCGTGCGTTGAGACCAACTCTTGCGTGCCTCGCCGTTTTGGCGGTCGCTGTCGCCT
>CAXUCK010000012.1:9908-18299 GCA_964249375.1 uncultured Acidobacteriaceae bacterium | reverse complement strand
TTTGATCGAACGAACTCTGCGCGTGCTCCCTCCAGCTCTCCTCGGTTTTTGCCTGGCGAGCGTGCTTTCCATGTCGAGGGCTGGGGCGCAAGCATCTCTCACCAAACCGGACCCGGCCAGTCTTCCCTTCGAGGTCGGCGCCCTGGTGCAGGGTGGCAACGGCGTGACCGACGACCGCGACGGCTTCCACTTCCTGATGGCCGGGATCCATGCAGGCAAGGTGCTTACCGGCGACCATGGCCCTGGCGCCTTGAGGGGCAACTTTGAGTATGCCGTTGAAGCGTTTCCGTTCTGGCAGTCCTACACGCCTCGGTTTCAGCGTGCGTCGTGCACCGGCAGCGGCGTCGATCCTGGCAGCCCGACGAACCCCATTCACTGCTCGCCGTTGTACACCGTGGGCGGCACGTACACCGGTCTCTCCGTGACGCCGATCATTCTGCGCTGGAACTTCCGCGGATCGCGCCGCGTGACGCCGTGGGTTCAGGGCGCTGGCGGTGTCCTGTGGACCAATCACAAATACCCGGCGTACGGCTCGAGCATCCTGAACCTGAACAATGACGGGCCAAACAGCGATGCCAGCGTGTGGAACTTTACGCCGCAGGCCGGCGTCGGCTTCCACTATTTCGTCCGGTCGCGGCGATCCATCGACTTCGGCTTCAACGCCGTTCACATCTCCTCGGCCTCGCTCGGCGACCGGAACCCGGGCGTCAACGCGAGTCTGCAGGTCGACATCGGCTACACCTGGTGGCGGTAGTTTTTCCTGAGCGAAGGCCATGACACCCGACGCCATTCTCGAGTGCGTCCCGAACTTCTCCGAGGGTCTGGACGAAGCGAAGGTCCTGCGGATCGTCTCGGCGATGCAGGTGGATGGTGTGTCGCTGCTCGACTTTTCGCGGGATGCCGACCATAACCGGTCGGTCGTGACAGTCGCGGGATCGCCGGCAGCCGTGGTCGAGGCGGCGGTTCGGGCGGCGGGCGCGGCCGCGGAGCTGATCGACCTGACCCGGCAGAGTGGAGCCCACCCCCGCATCGGCGCGGCGGACGTGATTCCGTTTGTACCGGTGCGGGGCATCTCGCTGGCAGAGTGCAGCATGCTGGCACGGCAGGCCGGCATGGAGCTGTGGCGGCGGTTCGGCGTTCCGGTGTACTTCTATGGCGCGGCGGCGACGCGGCCAGATCGCGTTCAGCTGGAAGATGTCCGGCGGGGCCAATTTGAGGGGCTGCGTGAGACCGTAAGTCGCGAAACGGCGCGCAGACCGGACGTGGGTGGGCCGGAGCTCCACGCTACGGCGGGCGCCAGCGCGGTTGGGTCGCGGCCTTTTCTGATTGCCTACAATGTCTACCTTGGGCCCGTGGCCAGCACGGGGGGTGTGCCGTACGAGATTGTCCCGCACAGCTCGACGATGGCTAAGCGCGGCCGGCCGTCCGCGGCAGAGATTTCGGCGGCGCGGGCGATTGCCCGAGAAATCCGCGCTTCGTCCGGCGGCATGCAAGGTGTGAAAGCGCTGGGCCTGGTGGCGAACGGCCGCGCACAGGTTTCGATGAACATCACCGACTTTCGTTTGACGCCGATGCCGGAAGTGCATGGCAGGCTGCAGCGCCTGGTTCGCCAGCATGGCGTCACCATCACCGAAGGCGAGTTGATCGGCCTCGTCCCGGAAGCGGCGTTTGACCCGGCTGCAGCGTGGGTTGCCGAAATTCCCCGTTTCCATGCGGAGCAAAAGGTGCTGGAACGCCGGCTGCAGGCACCGATGCCCTGGCCGCGCCCATGACACGAAACGTTGCTGTCCATCCCCCGTCCAAGCCATAGAGAAGACTTGCCATGCTCGCCGCGGCGCGGAAGAATGGTACTGTTTGTGCCGCCGTCCCCGCTTCACAGGAGTTGTCCTTTGTTCAAGTTTGTCCTTGGCACCGTCCTTTCCGCCACGCTGCTGATCCCGTCCGGGTCGGCCCTTGCCGCGCAGCTTTCGAGCGATGCCCGCGGCGCGATTCCGCGGGACATCCAGCAGCTGATCGTGGTGGACTACCGCGCCATGCAGAACTCGCCGGCGGCGATGAACCTGAAGGACCGCACCCTGCCGCCGGAGCTCAAGCGGCTCGAAACGGCGCTCAAGACCTCCGGACTGAAGGTCGATCAGGATGCCGATGTGCTCGCGTTCGCCGCGTTCCGGGCGCCGGGGTCGGATGCAACGCGCATCGTGGGTGTCGCCCAGGGGCAGTTCCAGACCCGGCAGATCCTTGCCAACTTCGCCAAGAACAAGACAAAGCCAGTGATGGTGCGGAACAACAGCATTTACCCGATGGGTGCGGCCGGCATGAGCGTTGTGTTTCTTAACCAGACGACCATGGTCTTCGGCGACCGGGAAGCGGTCAAGGCAGCGCTCGACGCGCGGGACGGCATGTCGCCGAGCCTGCTTGGCAACAGCGACATGATGAACGAGATGGCCTCGGTCGACCAGCGCGCCGTGTGGAGTCTGCTGGATCAGAAGGGAACGCAGGCGATGATGAAGTCCGTGATGGGCGAGGCGGCGTCGCTGACGGACTACGACGTGGTGAAAAGCCGGATGAAGAGCTCGCGCTATACGATGGACTTCCAGAATGGCGTAAAGTTCGACATGGCGGTGATCATGTCCGATACAGTAACGGCGGCTACGGCGGCAACGCTGATGAAGGGCGCTGCGATGCTGAAAAAGACGTCGGGGACGCCACTTGAAAAGTCGGCGCTGGACCAGACAACGATCGACTCGAACTCCGGCGTGCTGACGGTGAACTACTCGGCTTCGGACAGCCAGTTCGCCACGCTGCTGACATCGCCTCTGTTTCAGTCGGTGGTCAAGTAGGGTCTACTTGGCTGCGTTCAGGTGCGGCTCCCAGGCGACGCCCGCAGGAGAAATTCGGATGGCAAGCGATCCTTCCAGACCCTCCTGCAGCGTTGGCCCAGTCGCGGTGTGTTCCTGTCCCTTGGCGTCGGTGTAGATCAGCTTAGCTGGGCCGCTGCCCAGAATTTTGAACCGGTAATGGAAGCTGGCTCCGGGAGCCAGGCTCTGCGTTCCGAAGCTGGCACTGGGGTAGTCCACCTCCACGACCGAAAGCGGAGCCGTCGTCTCGTTTCTCAGATCCGCAGCGACAAACGCGGAGCGACATCCCGACAAGAGCAGCAGCGATCCACCGACAGCGAAAAAACCGATCCGACCCATACAGCCAGCCTAACAGTCGCTCCCTGACGTGGTTTCCGGCCGGCTAGGATTCCGCCGGAAGCGTGCGCGCGGTCAGCACAACACCCGGGCGGAGGTCGTGCAAACTGATCGGAAACGCCAGAACACTCCAGGTGACGTTTTCTTCACCAGGCCGGACAGTGCTCAGAAGGCCGCGCCGCGTGCGGTCGATGTAGGTGCTGCGGGTGCGAGGAACGCTGAGCAGAACATCGTGCCAGTCGCGCAACAACTCGGGCGCCTCATCAAAAATGCATCGCCCAGGAAACCAGTCCCGTCCGTGGCGAAGAAAGCCCGACGCAAGCTCGTTACAAAAGAGCCACACACCGCGATCATCGAATATCTGTACCAGAACGTCGTCGCCGATGGCCTGCGAGATGCGCTCGTAGAAGAAGTCGCGTGCGTCGACCACCATGGGCGCGCCGTGCTGTTTGGCCGCCAGCAGCTTCAGCGCGCTCAGCAGATCGTCGATGGAGTTGAAGCCCTTGAGCAGGTGCATGTCCTCGACGCCCCCAAAGGAGCGCTCGAGTGTGCCGGACAGGATAATAATCGGGATATGCGGCCGGCGTCTCCGCAGCAGGGCTGCCGCCTCGGTGCCGAACTCGCCGCCGCCCAGGTGGTAGTCGAGAACGGCAATGTCGGTTCGGTCGAACAACTGCATGGCTTCATCAATGGAGCTCGCGGGTAGGACCTCGTAGCCGTTTTTCCGCAGGATCGCCCCCCGGAGGAGCAGGTTTTCTTTCTCATCGTCGAGCACAAGAACGCGAATCTGCGCGGGTATTCCGGCGGGAGAGGCAGTTTCGGGGGGAGGAATAACGTTCATGGCGATCATGCTCTCTGCGGGTAAGGATAGCTGGTTACTTTAGGTTACTCCTGCGCTCTCTCAAAGTACGCATCAACTCAGGCAACTGGTTTAACGCTGCCACATTTCGAAGCCATCGGCGATTTTCGACAGCGGGGTAACCACTGACGACCTTCCCCGGCTCCACGTCCCCCGGAACGCCGGATTGCGCCGTGACCACGACCCCGTCGCCCACGGTACAGTGCCCGGCAACGCCCACCTGCCCGGCCAAGATCACCTGATTCCCGATCCGAGTCGAACCGGCCAGGCCGGTCTGCGCGCAGAGCAGGGTATCGCTCCCGACGGTCGATCCATGGCCCACCTGCACCAGGTTGTCAACCTTTGTCCCGGCCCCGATGCGGGTTTCGCCGATAGAAGCGCGATCGACGCAGGCGTGAGCCTGCACTTCCACGTCATCCTCAAGCACAACGCGGCCTGACTGCACGATCTTGTGCCAACTCCGGTCAGCCTCCGGCGCATAGCCGAATCCGTCCGCACCGATGACTGCGCCGTTCTGCAGGATCACGTTGTCCCCCAGCCAGCAGTGTTCACGAACGACGGCATGACTGTGCATGAACAGGTGATGTCCAGCGCGCACGTGCGGGTAGAGGATCGCATGCGGCAGGATGGT
The DNA here is from genome assembly GCA_964249375.1 of uncultured Acidobacteriaceae bacterium. Taxonomy (GTDB): domain Bacteria; phylum Acidobacteriota; class Terriglobia; order Terriglobales; family Acidobacteriaceae; genus Edaphobacter. The sequence continues at coordinate 13,615 of CAXUCK010000012.1, read as the reverse complement.
CGCGAAATCGCCGACCGTGACGCCCTCCATGATGACGACGTACGCCCCGATGTGCGCTCCCTCGCCGATGGCTGCCGTTGCGGCGACGCTGGCCGTAGGATGAATGCCCGGGGCGTACGCGGGCGGCTGGTAGAAGAGTTCGATGGCTCGGGCGAAGGCGAGATAAGGTTGGCTGGTCCGGAGCGTCGGAGTGGAGATGTCGCCGAACTCAGGCTCCACCAGAACGGCTCCGGCCTGTGTGGTGCGGGCGAGCGCGGCGTACCGTGGATTCGCGACGAAGGTCACGTGGTTGGGACCGGCTTCCTCGATGCCGGCAACGCCTGAGATCTCCGCGGAAGGATCCCCGCCGTGCAGTATGGCGCCGAGGCGCTCGGCCAGTTCGCCAAGACGATACGAAGTGTGGCCCATCGTGGCTGGAGAGGGCATCATGGCTCTTGTCTCGGCACCGGGCCGGGTGCTGCGGCGGGGCGGAACAGTTCTTCCTGCAACTCCGCCGAGACGCCCGCCTTGGGTGCGGGCGGCTGCCGGGACCGCGAGGTGACCACCGCCAGAACCTGCATCTCCGTAATGGCAGAGCGGGGAATAAAGACGCGTTGCGTGTTGGAGCGGGTGTCCGGCGGGGAGAGCTGGATGCCGCGATCTGCCATCAAGTCGTCTGCCAGGGTGAGGTCGGTCGGCGCCAAACCTTCCAGCAGATCGCCCGAACGGAAAGCCACCCGCACCCACAAGCCCTCGCCTCGCGGCCTTGCCAGGAAGGAGCGGCGGAGCAGCCGCTCCGGATCCTGGGTATCCGGCAGATTGAAATCGCGCACATAGCAGACCATTTTGACCTCGCCCAGGCGCACCGGAACGATTCGCCCGGAAAGATCGAGCAGATGCAGTGTCCAGTCTGAAGGCTGCGCTGCCTTGGTGTCGCTCGCGGGCGCTTCGAGGAAATGCGACGCGGCGAGATAGCCGGGCAGGAGGTCGCCCGTAAACCGCCGGACGATCACCTTCTTATGAGAAGACGGCATAGGCTAGGTGCATTCTAGTTTCATGGCTGACGTCCGCTGCCCTGAAAGCTTCCTCCATCGTAGTCGAGGGTTGCGGCCTGTGGTACCATAGGCTGTCGCTCGGGCGCTGGAGGATCCGCGCAAGTCGTTCGTAGCGAAAGGGTTAGTCCCGTTTGCGGAAGCCGCGGATCGCAGAGGATTATGGCCGACAATATCTACTTGCTAGAAACGCGGCTGTCGCGCGAACAACAAACAGCGCTGGAGCAGATCCGCGAAGCAGCTCGATCCATGGGACTTACGGTGTTCCTGGTGGGCGGAGCTGTGCGGGATCTGATCTCGGGAACAGCGGTTCGCGATCTGGATGTAGCGGTTCAGGGCGATGCCCGTAAGTTGTACAAAGAACTCGAGAACGCGGGTGGGATTCTCACCGGAGAGTCTGACCTGTGGCAGACCGCTTTCTTCAAGTTTCCCGGTGGCGTCCGGATCGAGGTTGGCAGCACCCTGTCGGTGACCTATCCGAAACCTGGCAAGCCGGTCGTGACCCCAGCGACCATTCTTGAAGATTTGCGTCGCCGCGACTTCACCGCGAACGCCATGGCGCTGTCGCTCAATGAGGGCTCGTACGGCTTGCTGATGGATCCATTGAACGGGGTCGCCGACATCGAAAACCGGCAGCTCCGGCTCGTCAGCAACTACGGCTTTATTGAGTCGCCGGTGTTGCTGCTCCGCGCTGCCCGGTTCATGGGTCGGCTGGGATGGACGCTCGAAGAGAAGACGCAGGCACGGTACGAAACGAGCAAGCAGGAAGACTACATTGCCGCGCTCGATAGCTACCACCGCGGATACGAGGCCGAGGAACTCTTCCACGAGGAAGATGCGCTGCGAGTGATGCGGCGCCTGGAGGAAGAGGGGTGGCTGCCGGTGCTTTCACCGGCACTGTCGCCTGCGAAGGCCAACTCCGCCGAAATCAGCCGCCTTCAGGACGTGCTCGCGCAGTTGCAGATGCAGGGCATTACCCCGGACCCGGCGGTTATCAGCTTCCCTCTGGTGACGGCGAAGCTCTCCGGCGACGAGGTTCAGGCGCTGAAGAAGAGTTTTCCGCGGCAGGGTTTCGTCCGCGATATCGAGTCGGTCGAGGCCACCGGCAAAGATTTTGTGTCGCTGCTCACCAGCAAATCTGCTGCGCAGCCCTCGCAGGCGTACAAATTGCTTCGTGGAAGCGCGCCCGAGTCGGTTCTCTGGGCTGCTTTGTACTCGAAGAATGCCGGGGTGCAGGCGAAGTTCAAGAGCTTTTCCAGTGAATGGCCGCAGGCGCGCCAGCGCATTCCGTACACGCTGATGCAGGAAATGCGGATCACGCCCGATCTGCCGGGCTACGACGACCTCCTGGAGCAGATCTTTTATGAGTTGATGGACGGCAAGCTCGAAACCGCCGAAGCCATGAAGGCCTTTCTCGAGCCGTTTTCTCCGCCTGCGCCACCGCCGCCGGTCAGCCTGCGGCGCCCGCGTGCCTCCAAGAAGGAGAGCAAGCCCTCGCGGAGCCGCAAGAAAGCACAGGCGGTCGAGCCGGAGATGGAGGATGGTGCCGAGAACGAGTTGGAGCAGCCGTCTTCCGTGCCGGAGTCTGAGCAGCCGGCAGCTGCCGCCGAAGAAGCCGCCCCCGCAGATGAAGCGCCGTCACCGGCTCCGCCCTCGCCGGCTCCTGCCGAGTCCAAGGCCGAGCCCGCACCAGAGAAGGTTGAGGCTGCCAAGCCCAAGAAGAGCCCCTCGACCGGCACCGGGACCAAGGCTCCGGCTCCAGCAAAGGTCGCAGCTGCACCGAAGCCTGCCGCCAAGGCAGTTTCGGAGAAGGCTGCGAAAGTGAGTGCGAAGAAGACTCCGGCCGAATCAGCGGGGAAGCCTAAAGCGCCGGCAAAGCCGACGGCTGCAAAAGCGGCCGCTCCGGCAAAGAAAGCGGCACCGGCCAATCGGACGGCCGAGGCTACGAAGCCAGCGCCGAAGAAGTTGGCTCCGGCGAAGGCAGCTCCCCGTGCCAAGGCCGCTCCGGCGAAACCGCAGCCCAAGAAGCCAGGGAAGGTGACCGCGAAGAAAGCCGTCCCTGCTCCGGCGAAGAAAGCTGTTGCAAAGTCGTCGAAGCCGGCGCCCAAGAAGGCTCCGGTTAAGCAGGCAAAGAAACCAGCGAAACCGGCACCCAGAAGCCGGCGGTAGATCCTGAACCCCGGAGACGGGCTTAGGTGAGGGCGAGAGCGCCGCAGTCGGTTTCTTCGGCGGACCAGCGATCGCCGTCCCGGGTCACATGCAGGAGCTTGCCTTCCCGCTCATCGCAACGGGTCGTTGCATCGGCGCTTCTGCAGGTTCGATGCTCAACCCACACGTAGCCATCCCGGCCGAAACGGGAGAAGGCTACCCGCGATAAGCGCAGGAACATGGTTGTCCCGGCTTCATTCACAGACGTGTCTGTGGCCAGAACCGCTAAACGATTGTCGGCCATTCGCAGCCAGTCCTCCGGAACATTGCTGCTCAGGGTTGCGCTGGGCGCGTCGTCGAAGATGTGGCGCATGTGCGGCGGCAAGCATTGCTGAAACCGCAGCTGGGCTTCACCCAGCGCAAGGGTACCGGACCAGACGACCACCGTCTGCGGATGCGTCGATTCCGTCTCGAAGCGCAACACGTCATGCCACACGGCATACTCCCGAGCGGTTGGCTCTGCAGGGA
>CAXUCK010000012.1:0-9898 GCA_964249375.1 uncultured Acidobacteriaceae bacterium | reverse complement strand
GCTCGACAGCCGGTCAGCATGGGCAGCACGAGCAGCGCGACTCGAATGATACGCGTTGGCAAACGGAGCCACCTCGGGCCTAGCGATTTCGTCGCAGAAGCGCGACTCCGGCCACAAACACCAGCACAGCAGTCGAGATTAACAGAAGGATGGCGTGCCGGTACGCGGCCTGGGTCTCTGGCGGGGTTGCGGCGGCGTTGTCCAGGCACTGCGCACAGCCCTGGAGGGCGCCGGCTGCGGAGGAAAGCAGCAGTGGCAGGTCGAGAAGCAGCGTCACTGGAAAAAAGCGAGCAGAGCGAACAAGAAGATCCAGAGCACGCCCATCGCGTGCCAGTACCAGGCAGCGCAATCCACCAGGATCTGCCGCGTTTCCAACTGACGCGAGAAGAACAGGCCGTAGACCGCCGCGAGGAGCACGCCGATGCCAAGGAAGAGATGGATCGCGTGCGTGTAGGTAATCAGGTAAAAGAAATGGCTTGAGGGGTTTGACGCGAAGAAGACGCGTTGCATGGCCAGCTGCTTCCAGGCGAGCGCCTGACCGGCCAGAAACACGAACCCGAGCACCACCGTGGCGACGAGAAACGGAACCGCGCGCCGCGATGTTGGCCGGCCAAGACCGAACCACTCCTCCATGACGAATTTCTCGTGGAACATGCGCTGCCGAGCAATCTCCATGGTGAGGGAGGAGAGGAGCAGCACGGCCGTGTTGAGCCAAAGCACCGGTGGGATCGCCGTGGGCAGCCACTCATTGATGTAGTGGTTGTAGGCGTTGAAACGGCCCGAGTTCTGCGTCACGAAGAAGGTACTGACGATGGCCACGAAAAACATCAGGTCGCTGGCAAGCGCGAAAAAGAGGCCGAGACGATATGTCCTCAGCCGCTCCCGCGGTCCACGACGTCCCTGGGGGCGGTTCGTCCAGTTGTCGCCATCGCCGTTTCCGCCGGTGCGCTTGTCGCCCTTGTCAATGGGCGGTCGCCGGCCAGAGCCGTGGTCATGATCTTCGAGGCGACGTCCGTGCTCGCGTTCTGTGCCAGTGGGCGTGATGGTGACCGGCATATGTGGGGCCCCTTTGATCGAGAGCGGTAGACGTAGACTACTCCGAAATTGCGCCCGTTGTCGCGGCCGATTCCCACTGGGACAGGAAGCACGGCCTGCCCGATTTGCTGTGGTAGTGACACGGCTGCCGGAAGACTTCAATCGGCTCCGGGTCGGGTTGCGGCGAGGTGAATTCGGGGTTGCGATTCCGTCTCGGGTCGAGCGCCGGATGCCATTCGAGGGTTGTCGCCTGCCACGGGTTTGGGGACGCGAGCTCCCCTCTGCGCCAACTGAGCAGGAGATTCCACAGGTACAGGGTTTGGCTGGCCGCAAGGATGAAAGCAAACACAGTGATGTGGAAGTTCAGCGGCAAAGTCGGCGCGAGCAGCCGGCCGGCCGCGGTTCCGGGCAGGCCGGTAAGCTGCGCGTAGTGGCGCGGTTCGCCCATCAGCCCGGTAAGGTGCATGGGCAGAAAACAGCCATACGCGGAGATCAGCGTCAGCCAGAAATGCCAACGTCCAAGGCGTTCGGACATCATGCGACCTGTGATCAAGGGAAACCAATAGTAGGTAGCGGCAAACAGGCCGAAGATGCCGGCCATCGCCATGATGAGGTGAAAGTGCGCGACGACGAAGAAGGTATTGTGCAGATATTGATCGAGGATCGGCTGGGCAAGGATCGGGCCGGAAAGTCCGCCGGTCAGGAACACGGAGGCAAAGCCAAGCGAAAAGAGGTACGCCGCGGTGTAGCTTGGGCGCGACCTCCAGGTCGTCGCCAGCCAGGAGAGAACTTTTGCCGCTGAAGGGAGCGCAATCGCAATCGTCGAGATGGAAAAGGCAGTCCCGGCAAAGGGGTTGAGTCCCGCAACAAACATGTGGTGGCCCCAAACCAGGATGCCCAATAGGCCAATGGCCAAGGTCGTCGCGATCATGAGGCGATAGCCGAAGACACGCCGGCGGGTGAAGTTGGCCAACAGCATGGAGGTAAGGCCTATGCCGGGCAGGATGGCGATGTAGACCTCCGGGTGGCCGAAGAACCAGAACAGGTGCAGCCAGAGCAGCGGCGATCCATTGCCGGGGTGACCGGCCGCGTGCAGCGTGCCGTTCACCAGGTCGCCTGTTGGGATGAAGAAGCTGGTTCCGGCATGGCGATCGCAGAGCAGAAGAACGATCGCTGCGAGCAGCACGGAAAAGGCAAGGATGGAGAGCAGAGCGGCGGTGAACCAGGCCCAGACGGTGAGCGGCAGGCGCGACCACGTCATGCCCTCGCAGCGGTGGCGGATGACGGTGACAAGTACGTTGATGGAGCTGATGGTGGAGGCGATTGCGAACAGGGCGATGCTCGTAATCCAAAGGTCCATTCCGGCGCCCTGTCCGGGACCGGCAGCGGCGACGGCCGAGAGCGGGGGATAGGCGGTCCAGCCGGAGATAGGGCTGCCGCCGGGGACGAAGGTAGCGGAGAGCAGCGTGAACAGGGCGGCCGCAGTGATCCAGAACGAGAGGGCGTTCGCAACCGGGAACGCCATGCGACGCGAGCCGATCTGCGCCGGCAGAATCAGGTTGCCGAAGCCGGCCTGCGGAGCCGTGGTCAGGACGAAGAACAACATCAGCGTGCCATGCATGGTGACCAGCGCGAGATAGTCTTCGGGTAGGATCGGACCGTGCAGCGGGATGAGACGATCGGGCCAGGTAAGGTGCAGCCGCATCATGAGCGAGAGCACAGTCCCGATGCCGACCGCGAGCATGGCGAGCGCGAGGTACTGAAGCCCGATGACGTGATGATCGGTGGAGAAGACGTAACGCCGAAGCGCGGAGGTGCTGCGCGCGGACCCGGTTGTGGATTGCGGCGTCATCGCGCGGGCTCCTGCTTCTGCTGCACACGGGTGCCGAGCCACAGGTCGAAGTCCTCCGGCCGGAGAATGCGCAGGTTGGCGTTCATGCGGTAGTGTCCGAGGCCGCAGACCTGGGTACAAAGGATTGCGTAGGTTCCGGGCACGGTAGGCGTGACATGGATGTGAACGGTTTGGCCGGGAACCGCGTTCTGCTTCAGGCGGAGCTCAGGGATGGCGAAGCCGTGGATCACGTCGCGCGCACGCAGGCGAAGGTCGACCTCGCGGCCCGCTGGAAGGACGAGCTCGGAAGTGACCAGGTCGTCGTCGCCGTGGCGATCGTCGGGATCGAGGCCAAGCGGATTGCCGGCTGCGGGATCGACGAGGTGCGGCGCGGTACGGCCGAAAGTCGCGTCGACGCCTGGGTAGCGGAACTGCCAGACGAATTGCAGACCGGTGACCTCAACCTGCAGGGCTTCCGGGCTGGCTCCGGTGTAGCGCGTGGCTGCCCACAGGCGCTCAGCGCGGACGGCGAGAACAACAAACAGGATGGCGAGCGCAAACAGGGGAAGGTACTGGATGCGGCCGACGTGGCGATTGGGCGGCTCTGGTCCGCGGCGACGAAGGATACTGACAAGCAGGATGGCATGCGCCAGAACCACGAGCGCGAGAGCGATCCAGAGGTTGAGCAGGAGGTGGGCGTCAAGCGCAGGGCCGTGCGCGCTGGCATCGGCAGGCAGGTGCCAGCGATACGGTGTCACAAGGCTGCGGACGAGGACGAGAACGGCCACATCTCAGGATAGCGCTGTATGCGGATGGTGACTTTGCGGCTGCGGTCGAGATGAGTCTTTAGGAGTTTTGGTGAAACAAAAAGGGCGTCGCTTGCGCGACACCCTTCCTTGCTTGGCTTTGAGGCTGCACTAGCGCTTAGTTGTGGTCGCACCCGTGCCGATACCGGTCGTCGACTTGGTTTCGTCTTCGACGATCAGCTCCTCGCGACGGGTCGAACCTTCGAGGCTCTCGGTGTCTTCCACAGCACGCTTGCCGACGGCGACTTCTTCGCGAACTACGGTGGACTTATCCAACGAGGCGCGCTCCTCGGTGAGAGGGATCCGGATTTCGGTGCCTTCGCCAATCGTGCCGGAGACCGGCGTCTGCGAGTCAACTGCGCGACGCTCGATGACGAGCTCCTCGCGGGTAACGGGAACCTGGATGGTCTGCATGTCGGTGATCACTTCCTTGCGGAAGCGGACTTCGCCGGCGCTGACGCGGTCCTTGTGGACACGAAGAACTTCACCGAGCAGCTGAATGTTCTGTGCGCCTTCGGTCGTCGCCGTGGATCGGGGCGCAGACGCGTAGTCATAGCTGGAGGCACTCTCGCCGAGGTCTGCTCCAGCCTGCTGGAGGATCTGGCGCGCTTCCTGCTCGCGACCGGCAGCCGTCACCGTGACAATTGCACCCTGTTCGCCCGAGCCGAAGCGATGGCCGAAGTACTTGGACTGATCCTGCGGAACTGACATGCCCTGCAGCGTCTCGTGGAAGTCAGATCCGGTGTTGTAGCCGGGCGTGATCTCACGGTTGGCCATGTCGCCGCTCTGGCGCTCGTCGGCGTACGGCTCAACGGGATCGGGGTTGAAGAAGCTCTTGACCTTGTCCCACGCGCCTTCGGTTTTCTGGCCTACCTTGCCAGCCGCGTCCGATACCGTCGAGGTGGCGCTTGAGGCATCGGAGCCACCACGAGCGGCGACGCCGAGGTGGGCGGAGGTGAATCCGGCATTCTGTAGGGCGGTGACGGCGCGCTCGGCGTCGGCATGATTTTCGAAGTAGCCAACAACTGTATTCGTCTGTGACATGTGTGCCTCTTTCATCTGGGCTGAGGCGCGCGAGCGGGCGCACAGTAATTAAGGTTTGGGGCGGCCTTCGGATCGATACCTGCGGCTCACGCGCACAATGGAGACTTCACTCTCGCTAGCAGTACGATGCAGATTCCGGGGTGAAAGCGATGCTTGCCAGAACTACATTTTTTGCGCTTGCGATTCGCGAACAAGATCGATGAACAGGGCGTGAATGCGGGTGTCGTTCGAGAGCTCGGGATGGAAGGTGGCGGCAAGCAGATGTCCCTGGTGGACGAGGACGGGGTCGCCGTCGCGGGAGGCCAGGACCTCGACCTCGGGACCCGTGCGGGTGATGCGGGGAGCGCGGATGAAGACCATCTCGAGCGGGTCGCCGCCGAAGGCCGCCGGCTCGCGGAGGATGGCCGAGTCATTCTGTCGGCCGTAAGCGTTCCGCTCCACGGCGATGTCGAGGGCGGCGAAGGAGCGTTGGCTGGGGTTGGTGACGTCGGTGGCGAGGAGGATGGCACCGGCGCAGGTGCCGAAGGTTGGGGTTTGGCGGACGAAGGTGTTGAGGATGTCGAAGAAGCCGTCGCGCTCGAGGTGACGAAGGAAGGTGGAGGACTCGCCTCCGGGGAGGATGAGTCCGTCGATCCTGGGGGACCCGTCGGGGTAGACGAGCTGGTCGGGGCGGCGGATAAGGATCGGCTCCGCGCCGAGCGAGCGGAGCATGCTCGCGTGGACCTCGAAGGCTCCTTGCAGGGCGAGAACGCCGACCGTGAGAGGATGTGCGGTGTTTGGCGGCTCGGGCATGGTGCTCGTCTCTCTTCCCCTCCCCCCGGGGCGGGTGTGCTTTGTGAGGCAAAATCTCTCGAATGAGCGAGTTACGCGGTGCGTCTCACTGCAAGATCTTGATTCGAGGGAACTTAGCCCCAAATTCCCGGAAGTCAACGGTTTACAGCGGTCGCCGGGGGCCCGGGAGGTTGCCCCTCCTCGTCCACTTCCAGTATAGGGTCTGGGGGGTAGCCGGTACGCCATGGGTAAGTGGCTGAGAGGGCTCCGCTTAGCCGGCTTGACGGGTTGACACGCCGGATGCGGCTGAGGGAGCGGTCATGTACTCGCCAAAGCGAAGCAGGTTGCTGTCGGGGTCGACGACGACGAACTCAAGCATCTTCCACTCGCGGGGGGCAAGGGGAGATTGGATGGGAGCGCCTGCGGAGCGGAACTCGTCCTGAAGGGTGGCAGCGGTGCCGGGGGCGAGGTAGAAGTAGACGCCACTCCCGGAGTTTTCGCCTGCAGCCACTGCGTCGGATTGGTTGAGGTGGAGTTGCCACGGACCTCGGTTGAGGAAGGTGTAGCTGTCGCCGCCCGCGTAACGCTCTGCGGAGAAGCCGAGGAGGCGGTAGAAGTCGATCGCGCGCGTCGTGTCCTTGACGCAGAGAATGGGGACAATGCCGTGGATGGGATTGGCAGGCATGGGGCACTCGGGGTGTAGCAGACCCAAGCATAAATCCGGTGAGCAGGGGGTTGGACAGAGCTGATCACTTCCCATATTGCGACATCACAGTACCTAAATTCCTGAAGCGCGAGGATCCCTCATCCTTCACGCGAAGGATACAGGCTCCTGTCTGCTACTGCTTGTCAACGCGCTCCATAAAGGTTCGCATCGGTTGCGCGACGGCCTCGGGTGCTTCCATGGCGGCGTAGTGCCCCACTCCATGAAGCAAGACGGATTGGACTGCAGTCGCGACGGCTGTCATCGTGTTCGCGGTCAAAGGTCCACCACCTGCTCCAATCGCCAGCACCGGGACATTGACCCTGTGGGAATGGGCGAGTTCCTGAATTTCGGCTCCTTCCTTCAGCATGGATTGGTACAGGCCGATTGCACCGCGCCACCCATCCGGCCGCGAGTAGGTACGCGTAAACTCCTCCAGATCGGCGGAGCTGACGGCCTCGGGTACGGCACACATCGCCGGATACGCGACCTTTGTCAGGAAGTCGCGTTCCCGACCGGCAAGCAACATCTCGGGTACACCGGGGGCAGTCAAAAAGCCGATGTACCAGACGCCACCGTGCGTAACATCGGCAAAGCTTTCCAAGCCGAAGCCCGGCAAGCCCATCTCGATCGCGGTCAAGCTGAGAACATCTTCGGGGTGGGTCACGGCGAGACGGAAAACTGTAGCTCCGCTAATATCCTGCCCGGCCAAATGAACAGGACCCACATCCAGGTGAGCGATCAACTGGTGCAAGTCCTCGGCAGAGGTCTTGCTGTCGTAGTCGCCCTGCCCATTCGCGGAGTCTCCGAATCCGCGCAGGTCTACAGCAAAAACGCGGTGTTCGGTCGCGAGAAGGGGGATCAGGTGGTGAAAGGCCCACCATGTCTCGGGAAATCCATGAACCAGCAGGATCGGCGATCCGCTCGCTCCTGCGGAGACGTAGTGCAGAGTGGTTCCGTTCACGTCCGCATGATGGTGCCGAACACCGGTCAGTGTGGTGGCGCTCCGTGATGTGTACATATCGTTCCTCCTAGACAACCTAGTTGTCTTACTTAAGATTAGACAATCTGGTTGTCGGAGGCAAGAAGAATCGACAGTAAGGTTGTCTTTACGAAAACGCATCACTACCATCAACCCTATGGACCGATCTGGTGCGAATCTGGCGCTTCTCCTGCTTGGAGGTTTTCGCTCGCTCGCGCAGGCCGCCACCGAGCAGCTTGCCGTTCAGGGCTTTGAGGACTTCCGTCCCGCTCATGATTTCGCTATGAGAGCGATCGCCGGGGGAGCCGACAATGCCTCGGAGCTGGGCCGCCGCCTTTCTGTTTCGAAACAAGCAGCCGCGAAGACCATCGCGGTGCTGGAGCAGCGAGGGTACGTGGGCAGAGATCCAGATGCACAGGATGCCAGACGAAAACGCTTGCAACTTACACCGCGCGGTTTCGAGGTTTTACGGACGGGAGAGAAAATTTTCGACGAACTCCGCGCCCAGTGGGCAGAACAAATAGGTAGGGACAGGCTTCAGATAGTCGAGTCAGTGCTCACAGAACGGCTCAAGGCATTCCCGAACGGCCTTATCGAACCTGGATGGTTGGCTCAGGGTGACGCTTAGCCGTGGGAACGTTTTGCCCACCAGCGTTAGTTTTCATAAACGCCGTTGGTGGAAGGTTGAGGACGGGACGCACTACCAAAAACGTTGGTTTGTGCTGACTCGCCAGTCTGAACAGATTCTTTTCTACAAGTTCGAATTCACGGCGGTCATCCCCCTACCGGCGGCAAAGTGAAGGACCTTAGCTCGTCGATCACGGGCTATGTGCACCGAGCAATCCACTCAGATCGGTTTTCCTGCTCGATATGGAGAAAAGAAATCTCCGTCGGAGAAAGTTTTCGTCCGTACCAGAACATGCTGCGATCAGGAGTCCTGCCTCAGGGAAGCAAGGTTTATCCGGAAAGAATCCAGCAATGAAGATGGAAGTCCCTTCGTAGGCAGGATACTGAAGCGATTGACGCCAGTCACCAGCAACCAGAACGCAGGCCGTTCCAAGATGTCAAGAATAGAGGCGAACGGCACCTTCGCCTCGCCTGCACCGGAGCTGAAGTGAAATGCTTCCACCGAGATGGACAGCGAAGCAACAGGTTCGCCCATTGCTCGCAATTGACGCATTTTGTAGATGTGGTGTGCTCCCCAGCCTACTGCCACCAGAAGCACAGGCAGAATCGACAAAGCGAAGAACAGAAATGCGATACGTAGCGAGCCGATGACAAACAGAGATGTAGCCAAACTAAGCAGGCAGGCTTGTGCGATCCACAATCCAGGCTGCTGACCTAGTAAGCGCTCGCGAACGAAGGTGCACCGCCGAACCCACAAGTGCCGAACTATATCGAAGCTCGTAGATCGTTTGTGAATGTGAGTGCATACGACGTATTCCTAAACAGATGATAATTCGATCACCAGGTACGGGCCTTCCCCGACCAACCAGACGGCAAGGGCGCCCACAGATCCTCCGGCAGGTCTCACCGCGTCCGAGAGTCCTGCTAAACGCGGTTGTGGGAAGTTGAGGCTCGTCCACTCGGGAGTATTGGGGCGATGGTTGTGTTCTGTTGCAGGCAAACTGGCCGGCAGCCTATTCGGTAGAAGCAGGAGCTCGGCTGCCGCGGTTCCCTTCAGCGGCGGCCCGTGACTGCGATCAGTGGATCGCTTTCGGAGCCGTCCCGTAGAACCTCGGTCCTGATTTCACGAAACCCGGCGCGCTGGAGGTAGAGATGCACGAGGGAGGCGTGTCCGCGGTCGTCGAGCGACCGCCAGATGGCGACTGCCTTGGTGGGAAAGCAACGGTTGGAGAAGCTGACGATGAAGGGAGCGCCTGGACGGAGGACTCTGAGGACGTCAGCAAAGACCTCGGAGGGACGCTGCAGGTACTGAACGCCGACACAGCACAGGGCGGCATCGCAGGTGTCGGCCTCAAGCGGCAGGATGAGATGGCGATTCAGGTCCTGCACGAAGCTGCGGCTCAGCCGAGGGTTGGCCCTGAGCTCTTCGGCGTTCATGCCGTGGCCGATGACCTCGGTGAAGGCCACCTCCGGCGGCAGGTGGCTGACCCAGCTCGACATCAGATCGAGAATGACGCCCCGGGCGGGCAGGGTGGCTCGGTAGAAGGCGGTGAGCGCGCGTGTCGCCGGCTCGTCGATGTGGGTCACGAGCCGGGCAGGCGCGTAGAAGACCGCATCGTCGCCGCCGTCCTCCTTGAGGAAGGCGGTGGGTGGGAGTTCGGGAAGGAGATCGCTCATGGGAGCCTGCCGGTGCCGGTCATCGCAGCGCGATCGGGTATTCCGGCGGATGTTCCGCGCGCTACCAACCGCGGTGCTGCATCATGTCGGCTTCCTGGATGTAGCCGACGGCGAGGCCCTTCATGGCGCCGACGCACTCGTCGGAGGCTTCGGCGATGATGGCTGGGTTATCGAAGTGGGTGGCGGCGCGGACGATGGCGCGGGCGCGGGATTCGGCTTCGGCGCGCTCGATGGGGTTGCGGAGCTTGCCGAAGTGTTTTTCGTGGACGTCCTGGCCGATGAGCTCGGGGAGGACGGGCTTGTCGTGGAGCATGTCCGTGGCGCGGAAGATGTCGCCGGGCGCGTAGGAGTTGACCTGCAGCTTGATGTTGCCTTCTTTCATGAAGATGCCGGAGCCGACGAAGACGGTTTGGGCGCCGAGC
>CAXUCK010000011.1:0-25728 GCA_964249375.1 uncultured Acidobacteriaceae bacterium | reverse complement strand
GCCAATGTTCACGTGAGGTTTGCTGCGGTCAAACTTTTCCTTCGCCATGATGATTTCTTCTCCTGGTTCTAAGTCTCTAGGGAGTGCCCTACCCTACTTTGTCGCCGTCTCTTTGCCCTGAACCTTCGCAATGATTTCTTCTGAAACCGATCGCGGAGCTTCCTCGTATTGTTTGAATTCCATCGAGTAATTCGCTCGCCCCTGCGTCGAAGAACGCATATGCGTCGCGTACCCGAACATCGTACTCAGCGGAACGGTAGCCCGTATGGCCTGGACGCCACCGACCATCTCCATGCCTTCAATCCGTCCACGGCGGCTGTTCAGGTCACCGATGATCGTGCCCATGTACTCGTCCGGCACCGTCACTTCGACCGACATGACCGGCTCAAGCAGGACAGGCTTTGCCTTCCGTGCGGCTTCCTTGAAAGCGATCGATCCCGCGATCTTGAAGGCCATCTCGTTCGAGTCGACGTCATGGTAGCTGCCGTCGTACAGCGACACTTTCACATCGACCATCTCGTAACCGGCTAGCACGCCACGCTGCATCGCGTCCTGAATGCCCTGATCAATCGGCTTGATGTACTCCTTCGGAATCGATCCGCCCTTGGTATCGTTCGTGAACTCATACCCTTTGCCCGGCTCGTTCGGAGAGATCCGGATCTTGGCATGACCGTAGTTCCCCGAGCCGCCCGTCTGCCGAATGTACTTCCCCTCTGCTTCCGCGTTCGAGCGAATAGTTTCGCGGTAGTTCACCTGCGGCTTGCCGACGTTCGCCTCGACCTTATATTCCCGCATCATGCGATCCACGATGATCTCCAGATGCAGCTCACCCATACCGGCAATAATGGTCTGAGCCGAATCAGGGTCGGTGCGCACGCGGAACGTCGGATCCTCTTGCGCGAGCTTGGCCAGAGCCATGCCCATCTTCTCTTGGTCCGCCTTGGTCTTTGGTTCCACCGCGACCTCAATGACCGGCTTGGGGAAGTCGATCGATTCGAGAACGATCGGAGCCTTTTCGGTGCAGATCGTGTCGCCGGTGACCAGGTTCTTCAGACCGACAGCGGCACAGATATCCCCTGCCATGATCTCGGTGATCTCTTCGCGCTTGTTCGCATGCATCTTCAAAAGACGGCCGATCCGCTCCGTCTTGCGGGTACGCGGATTCAGCACCGAGTCGCCCGTTTTCAGCACACCCGAGTAGACCCGGATGAAAATCAGCTGGCCGACAAATGGGTCGGTCATGATCTTGAAGCCAAGCGCTGCAAACGGGGCATTGTCCTCTGCCGGCCGTGTCATCCTCTGCTCCATATCGTCGGGGTTGCCGCCCTGAATCGGCGGAACATCCAGCGGACTCGGCAGATAATCGACCACCGCGTCCAGCAGCGTCTGGACACCTTTATTCTTGAACGATGATCCGGCGAGCACCGGAAACACGCTCATGCTGATCGTCGCCTTCCGCAGAGCGCGTTTCAGCTGCTCTGTCGAGATTTCCTCGCCTTCCAGAAAGGCGTTGAGCACCTCGTCGTCCGAATCAGCGACGGCTTCAATCAACTGGCTGCGAAACTCGAGAGCCTTCTCCTTCAGTTCCGCTGGAACCTCTTCGACCGAGTACTTCGCCCCCATGGTCTCGTCATGCCAAAGAATCGCCCGCATCTCGACCAGGTCAACCACGCCGGCGAACTTCGACTCCTGCCCGATCGGAATCTGAATCGGTACGGCGCGCGCGCCGAGCCGGTCCCGGATCGTTCCCGTCGAGTAGAAAAAGTCAGCGCCCGCCTTGTCCATCTTGTTGATGAAACAAACCCGTGGCACCCGGTACTTATCCGCTTGGCGCCAGACCGTCTCTGACTGCGGCTGGACACCGGCCACCGCATCAAAGCAGGCCACCGCGCCGTCCAGCACCCGCAGTGAACGCTCCACCTCCGCCGTGAAGTCCACATGGCCCGGCGTATCGATGATGTTGATGCGAATGCCATTCCAGGTGCAGGTCGTTGCGGCGGACGTGATCGTGATGCCGCGCTCCTGCTCCTGCTCCATCCAATCCATCGTTGCCGTGCCTTCATGCACTTCGCCGATGCGATGGGTGATGCCCGTATAAAACAGAATGCGCTCGGTCGTCGTCGTTTTGCCGGCGTCGATGTGCGCCATGATTCCGATGTTGCGACATTTGTTGAGCGGTGTAGTCCGTGCCACGGTGTTGATCTCTTCTGCGAGCTTCACGCTCGCTGGTTGACTCGATTGGGGAGGTGCTTCGCCTACCAGCGGTAGTGCGCAAACGCCTTATTCGCTTCCGCCATCCGGTGGACGTCTTCCTTCTTCTTCATGGCGGCACCGCGCCCGTTGGCCGCGTCCAGCAATTCAGCCGTCAGTTTCTCGGTCATTCCTTTTTCTCCACGGGCCCGGCCGTAAGTCACCAGCCAGCGGATTGCAAGCGATGTGCGGCGCTCGGGATTGACCTCGATCGGGACCTGGTAGTTCGCTCCGCCCACCCGGCGACTCTTCACCTCAAGGAGCGGCTTCACATTCTCAACCGCTTTCTTGAACAGCTTCAGGGCTTCGTCTCCACCCTTCTCCTCCAGGTTCGTCATTGCCCCATAGAAGATCGACTGCGCAGTCGACTTCTTGCCGCCCCACATCATGGAATTAACAAACTTAGTGACAAGCGTCGACCCGTACACCGGATCGGCAGCTACCTCGCGTTTTGCAATAAACCCTTTTCTCGGCATCCGTCTCTTCCCTTCTCGTCTTCCTTCGGGGCCGTCGCACTCTCAAGCCCAGAACCTCGCTCGCCCCTTCAGGCGGGCATTTTTGAACAAACCTGGACCTACTTGGCTGCGGCCTTTGGACGCTTTGCGCCATACTTCGACCGGCTCTGCAGTCGTTTAACCACACCCACCGAATCCAGCGTTCCGCGAACAATGTGGTACCGGACGCCCGGTAGATCCTTCACACGTCCACCGCGGATCAGCACAATCGAGTGTTCCTGCAGGTTGTGTCCTTCACCGGGGATGTAGCTGGTGACCTCGATCCCGTTGGTAAGGCGAACGCGAGCCACCTTGCGGAGTGCCGAGTTCGGCTTCTTTGGGGTTTGCGTGTACACACGGGTACAGACTCCGCGGCGCTGCGGCGATCCCTGCAGAGCTGGGCTGGCCGTCTTGTAACGGGTGGGTGTCCGACCCTGCTTGACGAGCTGATGAAACGTAGGCACGCGAACTCCTTGGTGACAACCGAATCTTGTCGTGCGCAGCCAGAGCTACGCGCGGAACAGAGCGCGCGAACGCACTCAGGGCGGACATTCATCACCGCCAAACTTCTACTTCTTTCACGCAACACACATACGAGTGAAGAACAGTCGACGGTGGTCGAGCGCCCAAACTGCCGGGCCGACTCCGTTTCGCTGTTACGGCCCACATAGCCCATCCGTGGCGGAGGGTGTCGTAGTGCCGATAACGAAAAGCCGCAGTACACTTCCGAAAACAACCTGCTGCGGTCAATCAATGCGCTTCAGTCGATCGAGTCTGCCAGCCATGCTGGACTGGAATGATTCACGCAGCCCGTCACACAGCGGCGCAAACCCGACAACCGTTTTAGATTAACAAGAAGCGCCTGCGATGTCAACGGAGATGGAGCTTCATACGCCGACCGCTCGTTCTCCGGCCCGCAACCTGCCTCCGTGGAATGCTACGCTGGCCAGCATGTTGCGTGCCCTCACCACCCTTTCTTCCAGGTGCCTTAACCTGCTCTCGGCGTCGTTCTTGCTCGGCGGTACGGTTTTGGCACAGAGCGGTACTCCCGCGGCTATGTCTCCGCTGCGCGACCCCGATCCACGTGTAGCCCCAGCGTTAGCCGCAATCAGCAAGGGCCGGCGACCCGGGGGCGTGGCCCTGAGCCCTGACGGCTCCCTTGCCGCCTGGACCATCGCAGGGAGCGACTCACCCGGGATCCATCTAACCGACCTCGGCAATGGAGGCACGAAGGAAAAACTCATCACCGCACATCCCGACCAGCCAAACTGCAGTGATTCGGACCCGCTCTGGTCGCCGGATGGCGCGCTGCTCGCCTTCCGAGCTTCCTGTCCATCCTCCCCCGGAGCCCCGTCCCAGCCACAGATCTATCTCTGGACCCGTCGCTCCGCTGAGGTTCGGCAGCTCCCCCACGTTACCGGAGCCCTCGAAGCTCCTGCCTGGGCGCCAGATTCAAAGCAGATCGGCTTCCTCTTCGTCGAAAACGCGACTCGCTCGGCCGGGGCGCTCGCCGCCATGAAGCCATGGTCCGGCGTCGGCGGCGAAGATGGCGTCGAGATCCAGCGCGTGGCCGTGGCCCGCGTCAGCGGTGGGGACGCGACCCAGGTCACACCGCCAAACCTCCACGTCTACGAGTGGGACTGGATGCCCAACTCCCGTGGTCTGGCCTACGTGGCTGCCAACCCGCCGGGTGAAAACAATTGGTGGGTCGCCAAGCTGTATCTGCAAAACGTCGGCGGCGCGGAAACACCCCGCGTTCTGCTCGATCCTGCTAGCGTGAGCGGCGAGATGCATGGCCTCCAGATCGCCAACCCACGTGTCTCGCCCGATGGAAAACGGGTCGCGTTCATTGGCGGCCTCATGAGCGACCAGGGCCCCACCGGCGGCGACATCTGGGAGATCCCCGTCATTGGCGGCACCGCTCCGCGCGACATCCTGCCCGACCGCAGCGTCAGCGCCAGCTGGTTTGAATTCGCCGGCAAAGGAACCATTCGCTACGTCGCACGTAAGGGCGGCGGCAATCTGATCTCGACCTTCAACCCCGAAACCGGGAAGGACCTGCCCGGATCGGCCGAGTTCTACGCGAAATCCGTCACGGCCGGTCCTCAACGCGACATCTCCGCCAGTCGATCCGGTGCGTATGCCTTTGTGGCGAGCAGCTTCGACAACCCGCCCGAGATCTTTCTCTCCCGCGGCCCCAGGCAGCCGCTTCGGCAAATCACTCACCTGAACGAGGGCTTGAAGCCCATCTGGGGCAAGAGTGAATCCGTCGAGTGGGACAGCCAGGGTTTCCACGTCCAGGGCTGGCTGCTCTACCCCGCCGGCTACGACCCGAGCAAAAAATATCCCCTGCTGGTAGACGTGCACGGAGGCCCATCTTCCTCCGTGATCTCACGCTGGGGCGGTGGAGAAGCTCTTTTTTCCGCCCTGGGCTATTTCACCTTCATGCCCAATCCTCGCGGAAGCTACGGCCAGGGGGAAGCCTTCACCGCCGCCAATCGCAAAGACTTCGGTTACGGTGATCTCCACGACATCCTGGCCGGCGTCGACCTGCTCGAAAAGCGCTTCCCCATCGATCCCAACCGTGAAGGGCTCACCGGCTGGAGCTACGGCGGCTTCATGACCATGTTCGCCGTCACGCAGACGCACCGCTTCCGCGCCGCCGTCGCCGGTGCGGGCATCAGCAACTGGCAAAGCTACTACGGAGAAAATTCGATCGATCAGTGGATGGTGCCGTTCTTCGGAGCGACGGTCTACGACGACCCGGCGATCTACGCCAAGAGCTCGGCCATCAACTTCATCAAAGAGGTGAAGACCCCCACGCTGGTCATCGTCGGCGACCGCGACGGGGAGTGCCCGGCGCCGCAAAGTTTCGAGTTCTGGCATGCGCTGCGCGCGGAAGGCGTGAAAACACAACTCGTGATCTATCCCAATGAAGGCCACGGCTTCCGCGATCCGGCCCACATCACTGATCGTGCCGAACGCACCTTCCAGTGGTTCGAACAAAATATGCCCGCACGCTGAGTTCCGGGAGGCAACGCCCGTCGCGCCCCCGGCCGGTGCGCGATCGGCAATTTGCCTCGCGCTACGGCAGCTTCTACACTCAGCATGGGTGCTTCGATATGCCCGTTTCAACCGTCCGGAAGCTTCTCCGCTGGGCGGGGAGGTCTAATGCGCCGGTTCCTCACGCTCGGGTTTCTGCTTTTCCTTACCCTTCCTTTTGGTATCTCCATCTCCGGCTGTGGCAGCAAGAACACGGTCACCTTTTGCGGCACCGGGAACTCCGGTCCGGTCACTGGAACTCTCGCCACGATCGCGCTAACGCCCCGAATTTACGGCGTTTCGTTGAACTTCGCCCAGAAAGGTCAGACGGCGACCCCCTCCGGAGCTGATTGCAACGGGGCTTCCGTTTCCACGACCGGCCTGCTCTATTCCACGACCGACCAGACCATCGCCGACGTTAGTCCCGCCACCGGCGCTCTCTGCGGCGGCACCTGGAATCGCAACACCGGCGGCGGTGTCGCGGACTACACCATCTGCAACGCCACCAACCACGCCGGCACGGCCTACATCACCGCCAGCGCTCAAGGCGTCACCAGTAATCCGCTACCAATCTTTGTGCATTCACAGGTGACCGGTGTGACCCTGGGGAACGTCTCTACAGACTGCGCGACTGATCCCGCGACCAACTGCAGTCCCGCCTCCTACTCGTCCACCAGCACCATCACCACCTGCACTGTGTTGCCAAACGGTTGCTGCTCCGCGCCCATCACCACGGTCGGCCTCCCAATCAACAGTTGCCTTTCCCAGGGCTCAACGGGTCAACTCGCCGCTCGCGTCTACGACGCTTCCGGTAGCAACATCAGCTGCCTCGTCGGACATCTTGCGTACGTGCCGCAGACCACCTCGGTCGTCACCATCAATCAGGACGGCGTCGCCACCGCAGTCGCACCGGGCTCGACCATCGTCACAGCCAACATTTCTCAGGCCGGCAGTTCCGCAGGGTTCTTTTCCACCTGCCCACCCAAGACCATCACCCTCAACGCTCCCGGCGTGACCGGCGGCAACACGGTGCACGTCAATCAGAACGTCGGCCAACCGCTCACTGCCACCGTGCTCGATACCAACAAGGTCAACATCACCGGGCTTTCCCTCAATCTGCTCTCCACAACCCCAACCACTCTCCCGAGCGGCAGCGCTGGCGTCATCACACCCATCTTCCCGGGCACTGGAGCGATCACCGCGCAGTGCCTCCCGCCCACCTGCAACCCTTCCCCTTTGAGCGCGGTCGGCCTGTTTGGCAACGGATTGCCCGTTATTTCGAACGAAGTCGTCGTCACCACGCCCGGCACCAACACCACCGTGCTCTACATGGGCAGCACGGATTCGCAGTACATCGTTCCGCTCGACTTCAGCACAGGGTCGCTCGGTTCGCCCGTGCGCCTCCCCTACGTCCCCAACTCCATGGTGATCTCGGTGGATGGCAGCACAATTTACCTCGGCAACACGACCGAGCTGATGGTCGTCAACGCATTCAGCAACACGCTCACGCGCCAGGACACCACCGTGCCTGGAACCGTGCTCGCAATTTCGCCTGACGGCACAACGCTCGTCATTGCCGACACCGCGCGGCAGCTGATCTACCTGGCGACAGCGACCGGCGGCATTCAGTCCACCTACGGCGGCGTCGCCACCCGAGCGCAGTTCACCCCGGACAGCGGCACCGTTTACATCTCCGCCGGAGCCCAGACGCTGGTGCACTCCAACTTCACCGGTTGGACCAGCATCACGCCCCCGAATGCCACCGATGACGTTGCCGTAGCTGTGCCCAGCGTCGGCGCGTTCTTCGCAGGGCCCACCACGACAGCCCGTGGCTTCTGCCCAGCAACGACCATCACCACCAACGCCAGCGGCACGCAGGTCGTCAGTAATGTCTACTATCCGGACGCCGGCGTAGCTGCTCCAACGACGGACCGTCTTGCCGCGACCAACGACGGAAATCACATCCTCGGCGCGACCTTGGCCTCTGCAACGGCCACCCTCACGGACCTCTTCCTCACCCATCCCACAGCGTCGGGAACGGTAGATGGACTGCCCATCGGTTCCTGCGTTGCCAGCCAGGCGCCGCTTCAGTTCACAGCCAACCCCGTCGCCACCCTTCCACTTCCCGGTGTCGCAGCCACGGCGATCAACGCTGTCGTGCCCACCTCGGACTCCTCCATCGCCTTTGTCACCTACACCGGCACCGGCGGCGTTCTTCCGACGTACACGCCCGCTGCCACAGCCGCCGCGGGCACCCTCGGTTCCGTCCCGCTCTCCACCACCTCCGGCACAGCACCAGTCGCCCCCGTCGCCGGCGTCATCTCGTCTGACAACACGACCTTCTATGTCGGCACGTCCGGAGACGACCGCGTTCACGTCATCAACCGTGCCACGCTGGCTGATCAGCCCGCACAGATCATCACCCCTAATCTGCCGTCAACCAGTGGCGGCAATGCCACACCGAATCTGCTGGTCCTCCGTCCGCGTAAGGCAACCAGCTAAACCGGAATATTCCCCAAAAGAGCGTCCCCCCACCCGGGAGGACGTTCTGCTTAACGCGACAAAATGCTACCCAAGCCGCTGCTTCAACACGTCCTTCGCAATCGCATCCAGCACGCCGTTTAGAAAGTGAATGCTCTCCGGCGCGGCGTATCGCCGAGCCACCTCCAGCGTCTCGTTGATAATGATCGCCGCAGGCGTGTTCGGGTACCCCAGCAGCTCCGCCGTCCCCGTGCGCAGCAGATTCCGGTCCACCACCGGCATGCGCTCCAATCGCCAGTTCTGCGCATGTCCTTCAATCAACCGATCCACCTCCTCGCCCCGGGTCGTCGCCACACGGTAGAGGTCGTCCGCAAACCCTCGCGTTTCCGCGTCGACGTCATCACGAGACCCCCAGAACAAATGGCGCACCTGCTCCGGCGATTGTTTGCCAAGATCGCCTTGAAACAGCATCTGCATCGTCAGCTCGCGCGATTTCCGGCGTGATCCCATCAGAGCCGCACGCCTTCAACCGCCGGCGCCGATTGCACCGTGGCCAGCTTTTCCTGCATCGACGCCATCTCGATGGCAGCCATCGCCGCCTCAAAGCCCTTGTTGCCAGCCTTCAAACCCGCCCGGTCAAGCGCCTGCTCCAGCGTTTCGCACGTCAGCACACCGAACGCATGCGGCACCCCGGTCTCCTGCTGCGACTGTCCGATGCCGCGCGCCACCTCGTTGTAGATCGCCTCGTAGTGTGCCGTCTCTCCACGCAACAGAACACCCAGCGTGATCACCGCCGCAAACCGGCGGGACTCCGCCAGCGTGCGCGCCGCGGAAGGAACCTCCCACGCTCCTGGAACCCGCACGATCTCAATCGACTCGCGCGCGCACCCGCTCCGCAGCAGCCCATCCAGGGCGCCTTGCAGCAGGCGATCCGTGATCACCGCGTTCCACCGGGCCACAACAATCGCAAACCGCCGCCCAGCCGCGGAAAGATCCCCTTCGATCGCGACCGGCCGGCCATGCTCCGGGTTTTCCGACTGCCAGAAGGCCAGTTCCAAATCAGAGCTCAACACCGCCCGGAACAGCCGCGAGTTCCAGTGCGTCAGCTCTGGCGCCGACAGACGCTCCTCGATCTCCTCACGACGGAAGTCGTTCAGCATCCACTCGCGAACGGCTCCGTACACCGCATCAAGATCAAACACCTCGATCAGCAAACGCGGTCCGGCAGGAACCCGCCCGCTCACCAGTTCGAGGTTCCCTAACGGCGCCAGAAACGCCGCGCCTCGTCCCTGCTCGTTTTCCCAGCCCTTGCCCAACTCGAATCCCAACACGGAAAACAGCTTGGATAGGCTCGCAAACGCAGCATCGTCCGGCACCTCCTGGACGAGCGTCATCCCTTTGATCATACTTCGATTGTACCGTCGCCACCGACGCACTTCGCCGAGCGCTTGGTATGCTGGTCCGGTGCGCCCCCGTACTTACCCTCTCTCTCAGCCCATGCGGGCTTGGCTCGCTCTCGCCCTCGGCCCTGTGCTCCTCGCCGCAGCAGGTTGCAGCTCGGTTGCCCCTCCTCCTTCGGCTGACATCCACGCCGGCCCCGCGCAGCCCGGCGGTGATCAGATCCGCCAGCAACTCGACCTGATTCCGCCGCCCTCCAAGACGCGCTACATGGCCGTCCGTTCCCTGGCCTCGTGGGAAAACCCGTACCTCACCGTTCAGGGCAACATGGTCACGCTCCACGTCACGCTCGCCGACGCGAACAACAGCGGTCTGGGGCAAGGTGGCCTCCTTCGTCCGGTAGCCGCCCGCCAACAATCGCTGAACGTTGCTGTCAACGCGCTTCCAGCCGCACTCAACGCCGTCCCGTCCACCTCATGGCCCTACGGCCGCGTGGTCGCCGTCGAAGAAGCGCACAACGTTCCCCAGCGCGATCGGCCCGAGGTGCGACGCACTCTCGAAACCGTGGTTAAGTCGCTCAGTGACCTCGATGTCGTGGTCTACGAATGGCAGGAGGGCGGAGCCGGCCTGCGCTGACCCGAAGTCTGCCCCATGACCCACCTTCGCCCAATCGCGCTCATCATCTTCTGCTTCTTCTTCATCGCCGTTACGGTGGCCGGCTTCTTAGCCGCGCGCTGGCGAAGACCCGAAGGTGGCATCGCGACTTTGGAAGAGTGGGGCCTCGCAGGTCGCGGTTTCGGCACGTGGATCACCTGGTTTCTTATCGGCGGTGACCTCTACACCGCCTACACCGTCATCGCTGTTCCCGCCGCGCTCTACGGTGCCGGCGCCCTCGGCTTCTTCGCCGTCCCCTACGCCATCCTCGCCTACCCCTACATGATGCTCGTTCTGCCTCGCCTCTGGCGAGTGTGTCACCGGCACGGTTACGTAACCTTCGCCGACTTCGTGCAGGGTCGGTTCGGCAGCCGAGCCCTCACCACCGCCGTCGCCCTTACCGGCATCCTCGCGCTGATGCCCTACATCGCCCTGCAGCTTGTCGGCATTCGCGTCGTCATCGCAGCCATGGGCGTCCATGGCGAGTGGCCCCTCACCGTGGCCTTCCTCATCCTCGCCGCGTACACCTACTCGAGCGGCCTCCGTGCGCCCGCCGTCATCGCTATCGTCAAGGACCTGATGCTGTACATCATGGTCGCCGCGGCCATCGTCCTGCTCCCGCTCAAGCTCGGCGGGTACGCGCGCATCTTTGAACGGGCGAACAGCGCTCTCCTCACTCATACCCCATCGGCCACCATCCACCTCCGGCAAGGGCAGTTCCTTCCGTACGCCACGCTCGCCCTCGGCAGCGCGCTTGCCCTCATGTTGTACCCGCACACCGCGACAGCCGTTCTCAGCGCGCGCAGTGCAAACACGGTCCGGCGCAACGCCGCCATGCTGCCCGCATACAGCTTTTTGCTCGGTCTCATCGCCCTGCTCGGCTACATCGCCCTCGCCGCGGGCATCTCGACCAGGGAATCCAGCTCCGCCATCCCGTTTCTTTTCTTGAAGCTGTTTCCGGAGTGGTTCGCCGGCTTCTGCCTTGCCGCCATTGCGATCGGTGCTCTCGTGCCCGCCGCGATCATGTCCATCGCGGCGTCGAACCTCTTCACCCGCAACCTGTACGGCGCCTTCGCCCGAACCAAACCGACACTATCGAAAGAGTCGCAAATCGCCAAGGTGGTCAGCCTTCTCGTAAAATTCGGCGCCCTGCTTTTTGTTCTGCGGCTCCCGGCGCCTTATGCCATCGAGATGCAGCTGCTCGGCGGTCTCTGGATCGCGCAAATCTTTCCCGCAGTTGTCTGCGGCCTGTTTCCCCGGGGGCTTGATCCGCGAGCTCTGCTCGCGGGATGGTACGCGGGCATGGCCAGCGGCACCGCCATGGCCGTTTCGCTGCACCTCAAAAGCTCCGTCTACCCCTTGTCGATCTTCGGAGCCACGTACAGCATGTACGCCGCCGTCCCCGCCCTTGCACTCAATTTGCTCGTCAGTATCGCGCTCACCGTCGCTCTGCACGCCACCCATTCGCGCCGCACCCAGGACGTCACCGACCCCGCCGCGTACACCGGGTGAGCGTCAACGCAGCCCCATACGCCCGAACTGCATCCTACGTCATATCCTTTGGGCCGGGACGAGCCGCATCGCCCAGAATGAGAGACAAGGTCGCATGAGCCTGACTTCAGCAGCCGGAGACGAGATCGTAGAAACGTTCGCGAAGTGGAAGAACAAAATCGGCCTCCACAAAGATGTGGAACCGCTGGCTGAGAAGTCTCTGCTCAAGGGCATGATCGCCGGCCTTGTCGGTGGACTTGTCGCCACGGCTGCTAAGTCAGTCGCCGAAAAGTTTTATCCGCCGCGTACACATGGCGAGCCGGAACCGCCCGCTGTCCTCGCCGAGAAGATCGCCGGGCACCAACTCGCCGAGACGCCAAAAACCATCGCCGCTGAAACGATCCACTGGGGCTTCGGTGCAGTCACAGGTGCTGCTTACGGGGCCTTGGCCGAGTTTTATCCGGCCGCAACCGCGAAAGAGGGCGCAACCTTCGGTTTAACACTTGCGTCGCTCACACACGGGTCGGCTTTGCCTGCCATGGGGCTCTCTGCTGAACCGCAGCAGCAAACCACCCGCGAACACACCAGTGAAATCGCCACCCACGTCATCTACGGTCTTGTCACCGAGACGGTGCGCAGCCTGGTTCGTAAGCTCCTGAGATAAGGGTCTTCGCAGCAGGCTGGAATGACGGTCCCACATCCCTCGGATCCGAGGACGTCGGGCTTGAGCAGTCCCTTTCACAGCTTTCAGATGGGTGGCTTCGAGTGTGCCACGCACCGGAGGTCTGATGGGTTTCGCCTCGATGTCATCGCAGCCACGGGGCACGATCGTCACGCGCGACATGACTATCAGTTACTGCAGCAGGCCGGCATTCGAACCGTGCGTGATGCTCTCCGGTGGCACCGGATCGAAGTCGGGGAAGGCGTGTACGACTGGTCGAGCTTTCTTCCCATGCTCAACGCCAGCATAACCACCAACACGCAGGTCATCTGGGACCTCTGCCACTGGGGTGTGCCGGACAGCGTTGACCTCTTCTCCGAAGTCTTCCCACAACGTTTCGCTGCATACGCTCAGGCAGCTGCCCTGGTCATTCAAAGCCGCACCTCCACCAAACCGCTGTTCTGTCCGGTTAACGAGATTTCCTTCTGGTCGTGGATCGGTGGTGACATTGGCGCGTTCGGCCCTCACCAGCGCGGTCGCGGACCGGAGTTGAAGCGTCAACTCGTCCGCGCGTCGATCGCTGCCATTCGCGCCATCCGGTCAGTTGTGCCACGCGCACGCTTCCTGCAGGCTGAGCCGCTCATTCACATCCTTCCGCAAACTCCCGAGGAACAAGCCGACGTCGACCGACACGCGGGCGCGCAGTTTGAAGCCCTGCGATATGCTCTCGGGACGGTTGCACCCTGAACTCGGTGGCGCACCCGATCTGCTGGACATCGTGAGGGGCCAATTACTACTGGAACAACCAGTGGGTTCACTCGGGTGAGCGCGTTCCCCTCGGCGCTGCTGGACATCGGTCGCTGCACAACATGCTGGTCGAATTGTCCGACCGATACCACCGGCCAATCATCGTTTCTGAAACCGGTGCCGAGGCCGGAAGTGACATCGGGTGCCTGGGCTACATGCACGCAGAAGTCCGACAGGCACAACGCCAAGGAGCCCAGATCCTCGGCCTTTGCATCTACCCCGTCATGGACTACGTCGGTTGGGACGACCAGCGGCACTGCCCCTGCGGACTGATCGAGGTTACGCCAGATTGGCAGCAGCGCCGCCTGCGACCCGGCTTGGTCGCCGAGGTTCGCCTGCAAGAAAACATGCGTCGCATCTCATCCGAACTGTGCTTGCCATCGGCACACGATCCCGCCCCGGCAGCGCACGAGAACCCGGCGACTGTCCCGCAAACAGGGCAGCCTCTGCTTCGCTGAACACCTGTTTTCGGACTCCGTCCATTACAGTCAGACGAAAGTAGGATGATCGGGCAAGCCTACCAGGGACGCTCTTCTGCCATCCTATAGTTGTTCCGCACAAACTTTATGGCTCAGTGACGCTCCTGTTCGCTGGGCAAACCTGAGGCCAAACTTGCAGACTTCATCTTCTTCAAACGGGCAGGGCGATCGACAAACACTGCAAACTAGTAGTCTTTCTTCTCCCGGCAGTTCCGCAGACATGATGTGTTTCAGCCACTTGCGCTGGCACTTTGTCTATCAGCGTCCCCAGCATTTGCTCACGCGCGCTGCTTTGAAACGCCGCGTCTTCTACTGGGAAGAGCCCGTCTTCGACGCAACCGAGCCACGCCTCGAGACCATGCAGGAAGCTCCAAACCTGCTGATCGTCCGGCCGCACCTCATACCCGGCTCGGATGCCGATGCTGTGCAGCGGAAGTTGCTAGCTGCGTTTGTCGAGGAAAATCAGATCCGCGCCGCCGTTCGCTGGTTCTACACGCCCATGGCCCTCGGCTTTGCGGCTGATATGCGCAGCAGCGTCACAGTGTACGACTGTATGGATGAACTCAGCTCATTTCTCGGTGCTCCCCCGGCCCTTCGGGAGCGTGAACAACAGCTGTTTGTGGAAGCGGATGTTGTCTTCACCGGCGGTATGAGTCTTTACGAGGCCAAGCGCAAGCAACACGGCAACGTGCACGCCTTCCCCAGTTCGATCGACGTGGCGCATTTTCAGGCGGGTCTCAATGCTCCCGACCCCGTCGACCAGGCCGCCATCCCGCATCCGCGCGTCGGCTTCTTCGGCGTTCTGGATGAGCGCTTGGACCACCATCTGCTCGGTGCTGTCGCCAAACTACGCCCCGACATGCATTTTGTGCTCGTCGGTCCAGTTGTGAAAATAGATCCGGCCCAGCTTCCTCAGGCGCCGAATATCCGCTACATCGGCGGCAAGAGCTACGCGGAGCTGCCCGCGTATCTCGCAAATTGGGACGCGGCTGTGCTTCCCTTCGCACGGAACGAAGCGACCCGCTTCATCAGTCCAACGAAAACACCTGAGTACCTCGCGGCGGGGAAGCATGTTGTCTCCACTTCCATCCGCGACGTCGTCTCCGGCTACGGTGAGAGTGGTCTGGTGGCCATCGCGGATGATGCGCCGAGCTTTGCCGCCGCGCTCGATCTCGCTCTCGAGCCGCCCACCGCATCCTGGAAGCAAGCCGTTGCAGCTAAACTCGCCACCAGTTCCTGGGACCGCACGTGGGCCTCCATGCAAAAAGAGATTGAGCGTGTCGCGCAGGGGCACTCCCGCATCCACCCCGCATCGAGCTATGCAGACGCGGTCTTCGAGACTTCTTCGTCTCACACGCCGTCCCGCCCTCGGCGGTCTGAGCAATTTGACTACCTTGTGGTCGGTGCGGGCTTCGCTGGCGCGGTTCTGGCAGAGCGCCTCGCCAGCGTCATGTCCAAGCGCGTTCTGGTGGTTGATAAGCGAGACCACGTCGCAGGCAACGCGTTCGACTACATGGACGCTTCCGGCCTGCTTGTACACAAGTACGGACCGCATATCTTTCACACCAACAGCACGGAGGTCGTGGACTACCTCTCACGCTTCACCGGCTGGCGCGAGTACGAGCACCGCGTGCTCGCCAGCGTGGATGGCCGTCTGCTCCCCGTGCCGATCAACATCGACACCATCAATCGACTGTACGATCTTCACCTCGATGCATCTGGCATGAAGGCCTTCTTGGCTTCTCGCGCCGAGACAGTCGCCTCCATTCGCACGTCTGAAGACATCGTCGTCAGTCGTATCGGTCGCGAGCTCTATCAGAAGTTTTTTCAGGGCTACACGCGCAAGCAATGGGGGCTCGACCCCTCTGAGCTCGATGCCTCGGTCGCCGGTCGCATCCCCGTACGTTTCGACCACGACGACCGCTACTTCACCGACACGTTCCAGGCCATGCCGCGCGAAGGTTTCACGCGCATGTTTGAACGAATGCTCGACCACCGCAACATCACCGTGCGCACCGGGGTAAACTACGCCGAAGTCGCCAAGAGCTATGCCGGTGTCCGCAAGATCTTTACCGGTCCAGTCGACGAGTACTTCGACTACCGCTTTGGTCCGCTTCCGTACCGGTCGCTCGAGTTCAAGCATGAAACACACGATAGGGAGCGGTATCAGGCCGCGCCGGTGGTCAACTACCCGAACGACCATCCGTACACGCGCGTGACCGAGTTCAAATACCTCACCGGACAAGTGTCCTCAAAGACCAGTATCGTCTTTGAGCACCCGCGCTCTGAAGGAGACCCGTACTACCCCATTCCGCGGCCCGAGAATGCCTTGCTCTACGCCCGCTACAAGGAGCTGGCAGACCAGGCTTCCGACGTGCATTTCGTCGGTCGGTTGGCAACCTATCGCTACTACAACATGGACCAGGTCGTCGCTCAGGCACTCACGACCTTCCGCCGCATCCTGAGTAGCGAGGCGAGCCAGCACGGTCGCCCCGAGACAAAGAAGCTGGCAGAGGCCGTCTAGAATACGAGGCCAGCTGAAAACCGCTGGCCTCGCATTTGCAATGACATAAACACCCCTAATCCTTTGCTTCACGGCACGGTAAGCCGGCCCTCGGGAGCTCCTGCCGGCTCTCTATAATCGACTTCGGACCATAGACAAATCATTCCTGATCCACAGGGGCGCACCCGTTTCAATGAAAACTAAACCTCGGCACGTCGTCATTGTGGGTGCCGGACCAGGCGGTCTGGCGGCTGCTCTCCTGCTGGCCAAATCGGGCGTTCGCGTGACCGTCGTCGAGAAGCGGAGTCAGGTTGGCGGACGCACCGCCAGCGTCGAACAGGACGGCTTTCGCTTCGATATCGGTCCTACCTTTTTTCTTTACCCGCGAGTGCTCAAAGAGATTTTTGCCGTTGCCGGGTACGATCTCGATCACGAAGTGCCCATGACGCGTCTCGACCCGCAGTACCGTCTCGTTTTCGGTGCTGGCGGCGAGTTACTGGCTACCCCCGATGTCGCCCGCATGGAAAAAGCAATAGCCGCCATCTCCCCTGAGGACGCCCGGCGCTTCCATACCTTCATCACTCACAATCGGCTGAAACTCGAAAGCTTTTTGCCATTTCTTCAGTCCCCTTTCGAAAGTTGGAAAGATCTCCTCAAGCCGGAGATGATGAAGCTTCTTCCCCTGCTTGCACCCTGGCAGTCGCTCGATCGCTACCTGCAGACGCATTTCAAAGACGAGCGCATTCGCCTCGGCTTTTCGTTCCAATCCAAATATCTGGGCATGAGCCCGTTCCGCTGCCCTAGCCTCTTTTCCATTCTTTCTTTTCTCGAGTACGAGCATGGGGTCTTCCACCCCACCGGCGGCTGTGGCGCCGTCACGCGGGCCATGGCCCGCATCGCCCGCGATCTCGGCGTTGAGGTTCTGACCGGCGAGCCCGTGGAACGCGTGCTCGTCACTGACGGCAACGCCACCGGCGTGACCACCTCACGCCGCACGCTCAATGCGGATGCCGTCGTCATCAATGCCGACTTCGCCGGCGCCATGCGGCGCATGATTCCCAACCACCTGCGCAAACGCTGGACCGATGAGCGCGTCGCTCGCAAACGCTTCTCCTGTTCCACCTTCATGATGTACCTCGGTGTCGACGGCCTCTACGACAATGTTTCGCACCACACCATTTTCCTCGCCGAAAACTACAAGCAAAACCTGCGCGACATCGAGGATGTGCACCAACTCTCGGTCGATCCGTCCTTCTACGTGCAAAACGCCGGCGTGACAGACCCGACCCTCGCGCCCAAAGGACAGAGCACACTGTATGTCCTCCTTCCCGTCACCCACGAGACCGGCAGCGTCGACTGGCGGAAAGAAACCCCGCGCTTCCGCGAACTCGCGATCCAGCAACTCGAGCGCATCGGCATCACCGGCCTCGATAGCCGCATCCGCACCGAACGTATCTTGACGCCCACAGGCTGGAACGAGGAGTTCGATCTCTACAAGGGCGCCACTTTCAGCATGGCGCACTCGCTCAACCAGATGCTGCATCTCCGGCCGCACAACCGCTTCGAGGATCTTGGGCAGACGTACCTCGTCGGCGGTGGAACGCACCCCGGCAGCGGCCTGCCTGTTATCTTCGAGAGCGCCCGGATCACCTCGCGTCTGCTGCTTGAAGATCTGGGGATCGAACCTGCGTGGTCGAAGGACTACACGCCAGTCGCGTCCGGCGTGCGGGAAGAGGATCTGTTCGGGGTCGCATCGTAGTCATGGCCGCCGAAGTTCTGTCGGCTGTCTCACTCCCGGCTTCGGGAACTTCGCTCTCACGCGAGTCCACCCCTTTAGCTCCAACCGTTCTGCCGCGAACCTCCGCGCAGGCACGATGGGCAGCTCTGCCCGTATCGGATCGTCTTCAAACCCTTAAGCAGGCACGACACAGGTTCGCCCGGCTCACCAACGAACTCGCGGCAGCAATCTCGCCGGACCTGGCGCGAACCCCCTCTGACACCATGGTGGCGGAGGTTCTCCCGCTCCTCGAAGGCTGTCGCTTTCTTGAGCGTCAGGCCACCCGCATATTGGCTACGCGCAAACTTGGCCGTGCTGGACGTCCGCTCTGGCTTTCCGGCGTTGACTCGGAAATCCGTCGCGTTCCGTACGGTCACATTCTTGTGATCGGCCCCGCAAACTATCCGCTGTTCCTTCCGGGCGTGCAGACGCTGCAAGCCCTCGCCGCCGGCAACGCCGTCACCTGGAAGCCAGGTCGCGGCGGTGCCCCAGTCGCTCGGCTCTGCGCGCAAGTCCTCTACGATGCTGGCTTGCCGCGCGACCTCCTCACCGTGACCGACGACACCTTCGAAGCCGGCCAACAGGCGCTCGACATGCTTCCCGACAAAGTCATCTTCACCGGATCCGGCACGACGGGGCGCGTTCTGCTCCGCCGCTTGGCTGAGACCGCCACACCGTCGGTGATGGAGCTTTCCGGTTGCGATGCTGTCCTCGTCCTTCCCTCGGCCGATCTCGATCGCACCGCGCGGGCGCTCGCCTTCGGCATGCGGCTCAACGGTTCGGCAACCTGCATGGCCCCCCGCCGGCTCATTCTCGCCGGGCTCTCATCGCAGCAGCGGGTCGCCTTGCTCAACACGCTTCAGCAGCACTTCTCGGCTATCCCCGCAGTCACCCTTCCGGAGTCGACCACGCAGCAACTCACCAGCCTTCTCGACGAAGCAGAGAGGCTCGGCGCACACATCCTCGGTCACCGCTCCAGCGGGCGCACGTTCCAGCCGCTGCTCGTCCTCAACGGCCGCCCCGAGATGTCCCTCACCCAGGTCGATGTTTTTGCGCCCGTGCTCACAGTTCTCGAAGCAGCAAACCTCGATGAGGCAGTCGTCCTCGAGTCCGCCTCGCCGCTCAGCCTCACCACATGCCTCTTCACCGGCGAAGAGGCCGAAGCGCGGCGCCTCGTCTCCCGTCTCGCCGCCCCTACCATTCTCATCAACGATCTCATCGCACCAACCGCGGATCCGCGTCTCCCCTTCGGCGGTCGGCGCGCCAGCGGCTTTGGCGTCACTCGCGGGGCGGAAGGCCTGCTCGAGATGACCACCGTCAGGGTCGTCACCGTCCGCCGCAACCGCGAAATCCGTCATTACGACGCAACGGACGCCCGACACGCCTCCCTCTTCGCCGGCCTCAACGCGGCATTGCACGGCGGTTCCCTTTCCGATCGCTGGTCGGGCATGCAGCGCATTGTCGCTGCCGCTCGGTCCTTGCGGTCCAAGTAGCAACACCCAATGGAGCAACTCATGAAGATCGGTGTCATAGGATCAGGTCTCGCCGGACTCGCCGCTGCCTGCACGCTCGCAGCACGCGGCCACCAGGTCGACGTTTTCGAAAAGAACGAGTGGCTCGGAGGCAAAGCCGCCCAGCTGAACGAAGCAGGCTTCCGCTTCGACATGGGGCCAACCATCCTCATTCAGCCCTCCATGCTGCGCAAGATCTTCTCCGAGGCCAACCGCAACCTCGCCGACTACCTCACCATGGTTCGCCTCGATCCGCAGTGGCGTTGCTTCTTCGAAGACGGCAAGGTGATGGACCTGAAGGACGACCCACGAGAGATGGCCGCCCAGCTTGACGCGATCTGGCCAGCCATGGGCAAAGGCTATCTCAAGTTCATCGAGGCCTCGAAGCAACTCCATTCCATCTCCGACCGCTTCTTCTTCTGGCGATCCGTCGGTTCCATGCGCGACACCATGGACGTCGGCGGCGCCTTTGACCTCAACGTCCTCAAGGACGTCATGCGCATGCGCCTCGGCAAGACCGTCGCCGGTACCATCCGCGAATTCATCCCCGACGCCAATACGGCGCAGATGCTTGACCACTTCGTGCAGTACGTCGGCAGTTCGCCCGATGCTTCACCCGCCATCCTCTGCGCGATCGGCCACATGCAGATGGAAGAGGGCATCTGGTACCCCATGGGCGGAACCCGCGCCGTTCCCGAAGCCCTGGTCAAACTCGCAAAAGAGCTCGGCGTCACATTTCACCCTTCAACCGACGTCGCCCGCATTCTCAGCGGCCCGTCCACTCGTGGCGGCAAGCGTCAGGAAGTCACCGGCCTCGAAACGACCGACGGCCGCACCTATCCGCTGGACGCCGTCGTTTCAAACTCCGACGCCGTCCGCACCCATCGCGAGCTCATCGGCGGTGCCGTGGCCCGCAGCTTCGATGGCAAACGCAAGTACGAGCCAGCCTGCAGCGGTGTCGTGCTCTACCTTGGCCTCAAACAGCGCTACGACCACCTCGCGCACCACGACTTCGTCTTCTCGCGCGACCCTCACGAAGAGTTCCGCCACATCTACGAACTCGGCGAGCCCGCGCCGGACCCCACCTGCTATCTCGCCGCCACCGCCGCGACTGACCCCACCAGCGCGCCCGAAGGTGGCGAGGCCCTCTACGTTCTCGTGCACACGCCTTACCTCCGGCCGCACCACGACTGGTCAAAGATGTTCCCCGCCTACCGCCAGATCATTCTCAACAAGCTCAAGCGCACGGCGGGTCTCGAAGACATCGAAAGCCGCATCGTCTACGAGTCGGCGCTGACTCCGCTCGACATCCACAACCGCTACCGCGTTCTGAATGGTGCCATCTACGGCATCTCCAGCCACGGCATGTTCCAGGGCGCCTTCAAACCGGCCAACCGCTCGAAGGAGCTCGACGGCCTCTATCTCGCCGGCGGAGCGGCCCATCCCGGCCCGGGCATGCCCATGGTCATGATGTCCGGTTGGATCGCGGCAGACACGCTTGATCAACAGGCCCGGGGCGCGTTGGTCTAGACTGCTGACGTGGCAAGACGAGGTCTGGTGTGACGCAGTCGACAGAGGCGCGAGGAGTTCCGGCCATCTCACGGTCGCTCCTCGCTCTGTTTCGCAACATCGTTCGTCGGTACTTCCGGCGGCAGTTCCGCGCGGTGCGCGTCCAGGGTGCGCATCACCTTCGCGAGATACATGGACCCCTCATCGTCTACGCCAATCACAGTTCATGGTGGGATCCCATGATCTGCTTCCTGCTCTCTGCCGAGTTGCTGCCGCAGCGGAAGCACTTCGCTCCCATGGACGCCGAGTCACTCGATCGCTACGCCGTCCTCAAGCAACTCGGTGTCTTTCCGGTCGCCATCGAGTCCGCTCGTGGTGCGGTGCAGTTCCTGCGAACCGGACAGGCGGTGCTCGAATCTGGCGGCGTACTCTGGGTCACCCCGCAGGGCCGGTTTGCCGATCCCCGCGAAGAGCCGCTCACCTTCAAGCCAGGACTCGCCACGCTGGCCGCCCGCATGGGCCGGTGCACCCTGCTTCCGCTGGCCATCGAATACACCTTTTGGAACGAGCGAAAGCCTGAGGTCTTGCTGGAGTTTGCCGAGCCGATTGCGGTCGAAAACGCCAGTGCCGCCGAACTCGGGACCACGCTTGTGGAAGCTCTGACGTCTGTAATGAAGCAGCTCGAAACCCGCGCCCTCACCCGCGATCCCGGCTCGTTTGAGCGCGTTCTCCTCCGCGGGGATGCTGGCACCGGCGGAATGTATGGCTTCGGGCAAAGGCTGCGTGCCATGCTGCTCCGCAAACCCTACCGAGCCGAACATACCCAGACCGGGGTAAGGCAGTCACCCGCAAACCAGCCGGTCGCCGACCGGAGATGATGCTCGCAGGCTTCGCGATTGCAGCGGCGGTCGGCGCCGCAGTTCCAGCGACACTGTTTGTCGTGAACCTGCGAGCGTTCCGAGTGCCAGACAACACCGGTGACGCGGTTGCCCTCCCCGCAATTTCAGTGCTCATCCCCGCCCGCGACGAGGAGCGCTCCATCGCCGCTGCTGTGAAATGCGTTCTGCAAAGCGAGGGTGTCACGCTCGAAGTCGTCGTCATGGATGACGCATCAACCGACCGCACTGCAGCCATCGTCGCGGCCCTGTCCGAACAGGACGCGCGCGTCCGGCTGGAGCAGGCGCCCTCTCTGCCGCGCGGCTGGAACGGCAAACAGCACGCCTGCTGGGCTCTGGCACACGCCGCCCGCTACCCGGTACTTTGCTTCGTCGACGCCGATGTGCGGTTGCAGCCGGAAGCGCTGGTGCGCATGGCCACCTTTCTCGAACGCACCCGGTCCGCCCTGGTCAGCGGATTCCCTCGCCAGATCACCAAGACCCCTCTGGAATGGCTCCTCCTGCCGCTCATCCACTTTGTGCTGCTCGGCTTCCTTCCACTCCGCCGCATGCGCGCGGGCACCGATCCCAACCTGGCCGCGGGCTGCGGGCAATTCCTCATGCTCCGGCGCGAGCCCTACTTTCAGTCCGGCGGTCACGCCGCCATTCGCGAAACCATGCACGACGGCCTTCGTCTTCCTCGCCTCCTGCGACAGCACGCCCATCGGACAGACCTCGCCGACCTTACCACCCTCGCCACCTGCCGCATGTACTCCACCGCCGGCCAGGTCTGGCAGGGCCTGGCAAAGAACGCCACGGAAGGCCTCGCCGCGCCATCCCGCATTGTCCCGATTACCGCGCTCCTCGTGATCGGCCAGATCCTTCCCTTCGTTCTCCTGGCCGTCATCCTGTGCTCGCGGCTCCCGGTTTCCGTGGTCACTTGGGTCGCGACAGCACTCGCCCTCACAGGGGCACTCGCGCCACGTCTGTTGGCCGTCAGGCGATTTCAGCAGCCCCTGCGGAGCGCCCTTCTCCATCCCGTCGGCATCGCCGTCCTGCTGGCCATTCAGTGGTTTGCTCTCATCCGCAAACTGCGCGGTGGCGCCGTCAGCTGGCGAAGCCGAGCCTACGTCGGAGAGTAAACGCCACTCCGCTCAACCGGTGCACCCACAGCCCGGCATACCAGTCGTAACCCAGCTTGGTCCAGTAGTCATCCGGCCTGTCGTTCGTGTAGCTCACCAGCCCTATCCGCTTGATCTGCTTGTAGCCGTACTTCATTGGCAGATGCAGCCGCAGCGGCGCGCAGTGAAACTGGGTCAGCGGCGCTCCCATCATCTCCGTCACCAGCAGCGCCTGCGGATGCCGCAGCACCTGGAGGTCGTAGCCGGTGTAGCAGTTCCCGTCCGGTGTTTCCATGTACACGTACCGCGGCTCCCGTTCGTTATGGGCACCGCGCCACTCCGCAACAATCCAGGATCGATCACCTTGCCACTACAAGGGTCGGGGTGACGACGCCCAGAGTGATCCCGCGAAATGCACGCCAGGGCACGAGCCTGCGTTCAGGCTCCGTTCCCCCCGTTCAACTCCTGCTCCAGCCGCGCATGCAGCCGCTGACTGAAACCCACTGGAAGCTCAAACACCCGTTCATCGGCCGTCAGAATCAAAATATTACGCGTCGAATCCAGGATCGCCGAGCAGATTTCGCAGTGCTCCAGATGGAGTTGCACCAGCGCGCGCGTCTCGTCTGGCAAACTATCGTCGATGTAATCGGAAAGGTAGTCCCACACGTGTTTGCACGCTATGACCAAGGAAACCACCCCCTTTTGGCAGGTTCGATGCGCTTCAGTTGGGGCGCGAGATCCCGTTGCAGCATCGTACGCGCCCGGTGCAGCCGCACTTTCATGTTGGTGACCGTGATCCCCAGCAGATCGGCAGCCTGCGCTCCATCCAACCCCTCCACATCCCGCAGCAGAAACACCTCCCGGTAGCTGTCCGGAAGCCTGCCGATCGCGCCCTGCAACAGATCGCGAACCTCCGTCCGCTCCACCGCCTCTGATGGAATCTCGCGCCAGTCCCGAAGCAACGCCGGCGAGACACCGCCTTCCTCCATCGGCGTATCCAGCGATTCCGTCCGCATCGTCGCCTTCCGCCGCAAACGGGTACGCGCCTCATTCAACGTAATGCTCAGCAGCCATGTGCTGAACTTGGCTTCATGGCGGAAATCCCCCAGCTTTCGGAAAGCTTTCAGAAACGCCTCCTGCGCCACGTCCTCCGCGTCCGCCTCGTTCTTTGTCAAAGAAAGCGCCATCGTGAACACGCTCCGCTCATACGGCCGGATCAGCTCGTGATACAGAAACGTCTCTCCTGCCAGAATCAGCAGAATCAGCTTTGCCTCATCGCGCGTTTCCTGGCCAGACGCGTTCGTCGCCATCCCTCTTCCATTTCCATTCGGTTGACGCGACATTGGACGCAAACTCGATCCACAAGTTACACGGCAGCCGCAGCGAAGGAGTCGCCCCGCGTGCTCGAACTCTTGTACAGTCATCCTGCACCCGAATTCCCGTCTCTCCACCGCAAGAGGCCTTGGTGAGCAACAACCTTCGACACAGCTGCAAACTTCACCCCGCGCAACAAGACCCGGATCGGCTGCCCTCCCTGCCGTTCCCGCGATGGGCGCTCCGCGTCTCCTTCGCCCTCGCATTTCTCGTCGCGGGCCCCCTCCGCGCGCAGGTAACCCTCACCATCGCGACCGTCAACAACGGCGACATGATCCGCATGCAACGCCTCTCCGCGCAATTCACCCACGAACACCCCGGCATCCACCTCGATTGGGTCGTTCTCGAAGAAAAGATACTCCGCGAGAAAACCACCACCGACGCCGCGGCGCACGGCGGCCAGTTCGACGTCGTCACCATCGGGCCTCTCGAAACCCCCATCTGGGGTCGCCGTGGCTGGCTTCTTCCACTCGAATCCACCGTTCCCCCCAGCTAGGACATCGACGACCTCCTGAAGCCCATCCGCGACGGCGCGTCTTGGAACGGACACCTCTACGCCCTACCCTTCTACGGCGAGAGCTCCCTCACGTATTTCCGGACAGACCTCTTCCACAAAGCCGGTCTCACCATGCCCGCCCAGCCCACCTACGACGACATCGCCCGCTTCGCCCGCGTCCTCAACGATCCGGCGCACGACCTTTACGGCATCTGTCTTCGCGGCAAGCCCGGCTGGGGCGAAAACATGGCCTACGTCTCCACCGTTGCCAACACCTTCGGCGCGCGCTGGTTCAGTTCGACACACCTCAGTGGCACGCCGCCGTTTCCCTGTACGTCAATCTCCTCCAGCGCTATGGTCCGCCCGGCAGCAGTTCGAACGGCTTCAACGAAAACCTCACCCTCTTCGAAAACGGCCGCTGCGCCATGTGGATCGACGCCACCGTCGCCGCCAGCGCCCTCTCCGAAAGCAAGGAGTCCACCGTCGCCGCCACCGTCGGTTTCGCCCCCGCTCCCATCGCCGTCACCCCTCACGGTTCACAGTGGCTCTGGTTCTGGGCGCTCGCCGTTCCCTCTGCCTCCAGACATCCCGCTGAAGCCGCACAGTTCGTCGCGTGGGCCACCTCCAAGGACTACATCCACCTCGTCGAAGCCACCAGCGGCATCGCTTCCGCCCCTCCCGGCACGCGCGCCTCCACCTACGCCCAGCCGCACTACCTCGCCGCCGCGCCCTTCGCCGCACTCACCTACCGCTCCATCCTGGCCGCCGACCCGCTCCACCCCACCGCGCAGCCCGTCCCCTACAC
>CAXUCK010000010.1:0-26280 GCA_964249375.1 uncultured Acidobacteriaceae bacterium | reverse complement strand
CGTCTGCTCCTCCGCAGGGTCATACAATCCAGATACTGGAGCCTCTGTTGGATCTGCCCGCGAAACGCGACCTGCTCCACCGAACACTTGCCGATCTCGGCTCGGTCCTCATCGCTTACTCGGGAGGCACGGATTCCGCCTTCCTCGCGTGGGCTGCGCACCAGGCACTAGGCTCCCGGATGCTCGCCGTCATCGCCGACTCGGCCTCCCTTCCACGCGCCGAGCTCGCTTCTGCTCTTCGATTCACGGCGGACCACGGAATCCCGACAGAGATCCTCCAGACCGACGAGCTCGCCAACCCCGACTACCAGCGCAACGACAGCCAACGCTGCTTCCACTGCAAAGACGAGCTCTTCACGGTCATGGAGCGCTTTCGTCGCACCCGCAACTTCGCCCACCTTGCCTTTGGCATGAACCTCGACGATCGCGCCCCCGATATCGCACAGTTCCGTCCCGGCCAGCGCGCCGCCGCCGAGCACGGCACTCTTGCCCCGCTCGTGACCGCCGAACTCACCAAGGCCGAAATCCGGCAGCTCGCCCGCGAAGCCAACCTTGCTCTCGCCGACAAGCCCGCGTCCGCTTGCCTCTCCTCCCGCGTAGTCTATGGTCTCCCTGTCACCCCCGAACGCCTGATGCAGGTGGAACAGGCTGAGGCTGCCCTGCACGCACTTGGCTTTTTCCAGGTCCGCGTGCGCCACCACGGTGATCTTGCCCGCATCGAGATTGCCCGCGAAGACCTGCCGCGCGCGCTCTCGCTCGATACCCTCGACACGATCACCGCCGCTCTCAAGCCTCTGGGCTTCACCTTTATCACCCTGGACACAAGCGGCTATCGCACAGGATCGATGAACGATCTGCTGACAGTTGGCGCCATCGCCCCCGCCCGGTAACACCTTCCCCAGCGCTGCCGCCACCGACAGACTCTGTTGGCGTCGCCTACACTCGCGCTATGGAACCTACGCGAGAGACGGAGTGGATGCTGCTGGCGATGGCCGAGGCGCGCGCGGCGGAGGAAGCGGGCGAAGTGCCGGTGGGCGCGGTGGTCTTGGCTCCGGATGGTGAGACGGTGCTGGGCCGCGGCAACAACCAGGTGATGCGAACACAGGACCCAACGGCGCATGCGGAGATCGTGGCAATGCGGCAGGCCGCCCGTTTGCTGGGCAACTATCGAGTGTTGACGGGCGAGGGTGGGTGCACGCTGGTGTGCACGCTCGAGCCGTGTGCCATGTGTGCGGGGGCGATCCTCCACGCACGTATTTCGCGGTTGGTGTACGCGGCAGCAGACCCGAAGGCCGGAGCGTGCGGCAGCGTCCTTTCGGTCGTCAATCACCCGCAGCTGAATCACCGGGTCGAAGTGATGTCGGGCGTGTTGGCGGAGCAGTGCGCGGAGCTGCTGTCGCGGTTTTTTCGCGGACGCAGAATGCTGCGGACGGGAGGAGCACAGAGCCCAAAACTGCGATCGGATTAGGAGCAGCGCCGCGAGCGTTCAGTGGTGCATCCTAGCTTTGAGCGCTGCTGCGCCTCTCGAAGGAGTGTTATGGCTGGTCGTCTCGCAGGCAAGGTCGCCATTGTTACAGGGTCGTCGTCCGGCATCGGGCAGGCAATCGCAATTCGCTATGCGCAGGAAGGTGCAAACATCGTGATCGACTACCGGAGCCATCCGGATGGAGCGAACGACACCAAGCTGGCGGTCGAGAAGGCGGGACAGAAGGCGATCACGGTTCAGGCGGACGTTTCCAAGGTGGCAGACACGGCGAACCTAGTGGAACAGGCGTACACCCAGCTGGGTGGGTGCCACATCCTGGTGAACAATGCGGGTATCGAGAAGGGCTCTCCCTTCTGGGACGTGACAGAAGAAGACTACGACGCGGTGCTTGGCGTGAACCTGAAAGGCGCGTTCTTCATCACGCAGGCTTTTGTGCGGCGGCTGCACGATTTGAAGCAGCCTGGGCGCGTGATCAACATCTCGTCCGTGCATGAAGACATGGTGTTTCCGCATTTTGACACCTACGCAGCATCGAAAGGCGCGATGCGGATGCTGATGCGGAACCTTGCGGTGGAATTGGGCCCTCTGGGCGTAACGGTGAACAACATCGCTCCAGGCGCCATCATCACGCCGATCAACGCCAAGATGATGCAGAACAAGGCGGAGCTGGACCCGCTGCTGGCAAACATTCCGCTCGGACGCATGGGTACTTCGGAGGAGGTTGCGGCGTTGGCGGCGTTTCTGGCCTCCGATGAAGCGGGGTACATTACCGGGTCAACCTACGTGATCGACGGCGGGCTGATGCGCAACTATCATGAGCAGTGAAAGGACCTCCCCTCCATGGATCTCACTCTGTACTCTGCCAGCTGGTGCCGCGACTGTCGCGAGGCCAAGCGCTTCTTGGAGAAACATAACCTCGCTTACAAAGAGATCGATATCGAGCGCACGCCGGGTGCCGCGGACGAGGTGATGCGCCAGGTCGGCAAGCGCGCAATCCCTCAGCTTGTCATTGATGGCAAGTGGGTGCAGCCTTACAAGCCCGGACGGGGATTTCTCTATGAGGAGATGGGTAAGCTGCTGGGTGTCGCTCACCCCTGACAACGTTCACGACCGAACACGACGCCGCCCAGACTCTTCGGGCGGCGTTGCTGTTCCCGTACACTGAATCGACCACTTCATGAGGAGTTCTGCCTTTGATCGCCCGCTACACGCGCCCTGCCATGGGCCGCATCTGGTCTGACGAGAACAAGTACCGCGCGTGGCTGACGGTAGAGGTTGCCGCGTCTCAGGTACTGGCCGCTGCTGGCCTGGTACCGCAGCCGGCTGCGGATGCCATTCGTGATCGCGGTGGGTTTACCGTCGAGCGCATCAACCAGATCGAGGCCGAGGTGCGGCACGACGTGATCGCTTTTACGACTACGGTAGCCGAGCATATCGGG
The DNA here is from genome assembly GCA_964249375.1 of uncultured Acidobacteriaceae bacterium. Lineage (GTDB taxonomy): Bacteria > Acidobacteriota > Terriglobia > Terriglobales > Acidobacteriaceae > Edaphobacter. The sequence continues at coordinate 23,355 of CAXUCK010000010.1, read as the reverse complement.
TCTGCCGAGCACTCACGCTGGCTGCACTTCGGTCTCACTTCGACCGATGTGGTGGACACGGCACAGGCGCTCCAGATCCGAGAGGCGTCCGCGATTATTCGGGAGGGTATCGTCGCGCTTTTAGCTGTACTGAGGCGGCGGGCGCTGGAGTTCAAACACACGCCGGTCATCGGGCGAACGCACGGTGTCCATGCGGAGCCAACAACATTTGGTTTGAAGCTGCTGCTGTGGTACTCGGAAATGCAGCGCAACTTGACGCGATTCGATGCGGCTGCTGAGGACCTTCGCGTCGGCAAGCTTTCTGGCGCAGTCGGGACTTTCGGACACCTGAAGCCGGAGCACGAAGTTGCCATTTGTGACCGTCTCGGGCTCAAACCGGCGGACGTGGCCACGCAGGTGCTCCAGCGCGACCGACACGCGGCCTACATCAGCGTGCTCGCGATTTTGTGCTCGACTCTCGATAAGATCGCAACCGAGGTCCGGCATCTGCAGCGGACCGAAGTGCGTGAGGCAGAGGAGTTCTTTTCCGAGAAGCAGAAGGGTTCTTCCGCCATGCCGCACAAGCGCAACCCGATTACTGCGGAGCAAATTTCGGGTCTCGCCCGGGTAGTTCGCGCGAACGCGCAAGTAGCCTTCGAGGACATCGCCCTGTGGCACGAGAGGGACATCTCGCACTCCTCCGCCGAGCGCGTGATCCTGCCGGCTTCGACGACGCTCGCGGATTACCTGCTCGCAAAAACGACGGGGATGATCGACCGGCTGCTGGTGTATCCGGAGCGGATGCTGCGCAATCTCCAATCGACCGGTGGACTCATCTACTCGGGGCAACTATTGCTCGACCTAGCGGAGTCGGGGATGAGTCGCGAGGAAGCCTATCGGCTGGTGCAGAGCCACGCAATGCGCTCCTGGAAAGAGGAGCTGAACTTCAGTGACGAGGTCAGGCGTGACCCCGAGATCTCAGCCCGCCTTCCGCCGGAAAAATTGGATCGGGCGTTCGACTATACGCGCCAGCTGAGCAACGTCGATGCGATCTTTGCGCGGGTGCTGGAGCCTGAACCGAACGAAAGCGCGGAGTACGAGAACCGCTGATCCTGATCGTCGCCGCCCCGAGCAGTCTCAGCACCAACAACGATGAGGGAGTGTGTGACTGATTTCAGCTGCTTGGCTTACCTTGCAGCAGAGAGCCGTGCTTTGAGGCAGAGCCAGTTTCCGCGAGCGCGGAAGTTGCTGGGGCGGGTGAAGCCGGTGGCGTCATGTCGGCGATAATGACAAGCATGGCAGTGCACACCGCCGATCAATCGCGCCGTCTCACGCTGGCCGTCACCGGCGCGAGCGGTGCTGTGTACGCGCGCGAGATGCTGCTGGCGCTGGAGTCGGACTCACGTGTGGCCCGCGTGCACCTGATTCCGTCCGAAAATTCGTTGCGCGTCATGGCTGAGGAGCTTGGCTTCAGCGGACGGAGCCAGCTGCTCGAGAAGCTGCTCCCGGACGGAGCGGTGAAGACCCGGCTGCTGAACGACTCAGACATCGGCGCAAGTGTGGCCTCCGGCAGCTATCCCTCGGATGGAATGGTGGTGCTTCCCTGCTCGATGGGAACGCTTGCCGGTGTGGCGCATGGGCTGGCGTCGAGCTTGATTGAGCGCGCGGCCGATGTCTGCCTCAAGGAGCGCCGTCCGCTGATCCTTTGCGTCCGCGAGACCCCGTTCAATCGCATTCACCTGCGAAACATGGTGCTGGCAGCGGAGGCGGGCGCTACCATCTTTCCGGCGATCCCGACGCTCTACAACCACCCGCAGAGCACGACGGAGATGGCGCGGCAGTTCGTCCAGCGGGTTCTGGCGCACATCGGCCTGCCACAGCCAGGGGCATACGAGTGGCGGCCTGACCAAGACGTCTAAGGGACCTTTTGGTGGGCCGGGGCAAGGGTGAGCCGACCACCGAGTATGGGTGGGTTGGCACGGAGGAAGGCGATTGTCTCATCAAGAATCGGCTGTGTGCACTGGGCGGGAGCGAGATGGCGCAGCCCGGTTCGAGCGCAAGAACGCTGCGGGGAACCAGCCGGTGAATCGTTTCGCCAGCGCTCGGCGGAATGAGGCGGTCCTGCTCGCCCCAGACAATCAGCATCGGCTGCTTCAGAGCGTAAAGGTGAAAATCGAGCAGTTCGCTTCCACTGGTCATGGACGCCACGCTGCGGTGGACCACCCAGGCATTTTGCCGAAGCGTTCGAACTGCATCGCGCATGATGAAGGACGGCATCGCAGGCGGGTTTGGCATCAGCAGGGCGAGCAGCCGCTGTACGCCGCCGGGATCCACCGGAGTAAAAACGGAGAAGTCGTACCCCGCCTGAAAGTACACGCCTGCGCTGTCATACAGGACCACACGATCCAGGAGACTGGGGTGATCGAGCGCAAGCTTCATCGTGATCCATCCGCCCATTGACCAACCCACGACGTCGGCGTGTGAGAGTCCGAGCGTGCCCATAAAGTCCGCAACCGTTTGCTCTTCGAGCGAGATGCCGAAGTTGGCGTCCGCGGGACGATCAGAGCGGCCATAGCCGAGCAAATCAGGCGCGTAGACATGGAAGCCGCTGGCGGCTAAGGATGGAATCATGGGCGACCAGTCTTCGCTCCGCGCTCCGAGGCCGTGTATCAGCAGTAGTGGCACACCGGGCGCCCCATTTGGCGGGGCTGCTTCAAAGTAATGAATGCGGTGGCCGTCGACCATGACGTAATGGCTGTGCACGCCGCTGCGCCACAAGTGGTAGCGAACACGCTGGAGGGCCAGCCACAGCGGGCGCTCGTGCACAAGGATCAAGCTGGCACTCGCGAGTAGCACCAGCACGGTAAGGATGGCCCAAAAGGTGCGCCAGCCGCGGCTCACGAAGTGGCCGCCAGGGTAGCGCGAGCGCGGTCGATGACGTCCAGAATGACTTCGGAAAGGTGGTGCGACGCGAGTTCCGCGAACGGCACCCACCGTGCATTAAGCGCATCGTCTCCACAGATTGGATCGACAGGTTCGGAATTGAGCAGGACACAGCACCAGTCGACAAGCACGTAATGAAATTGGACGGCACCAGCCTCGTCTCGCACGATGCGGTCGAGCGTGGCAACCAAGGACACGGGCCGGACGCGCAGGCCGGTCTCTTCCCAAACCTCGCGCTCGACGCCTTCAGCGGTTGTTTCACCCAGTTCCAACGCGCCTCCCGGCAAACTCCACGTGCCTCGCATCGGCTCGCGGCCACGCTGGATGAGCAGGACGTGATCTCCACGGAAAACAACGCCGCCTACACCCACGATCGGTCGCTGGAGGTACTCTTTCGGGTCATCTTTGGCCGCGAGCGCTGCCGACACTTCTTTCACCGTAGCGGTTTGCCGAATTCTTCGGCATAAACGGTGCGGTTCATATCAAAGCGACCGCCAAAGAACTTGTCAGGCCCCGTGCCGTGTCCGATCGCGAGAAGCGCCACAACCCAAAAGCTCATGGGCAGGCGCAGCACCTCATGTACTTTTTCCTGCTCGAAGCCTTCCATTGGAGCCGTGTCGTAACCCATGACCTCGGCCATCAGCATCATCGAGGTAAAGGCGATGGTGACCTGCTTGTTGAGCCAGCCTTGCATCTGTTCAGCAGAAAAGCTTGAGAGGTATTGCGGTACGCTGGATCGTGCTTGAGCGGCATAACTTTCCGCCATGCCGCCCTCCAACCCCTGCTGCAACATGAGATCGAGATCCTTGCGCCATCCGTCAGCGTCACCGCAGGCCACGATGATCAGGGAAGCTTCTTCTACCTTGGCCTGGTTGTAGCTGGCGGCACGCAGACGCTTCTTCTGCTCTGGCGACTGCACAACGACAAAGCGCCAGGGCTGCATGTTGTATCCGCTCGGTGCGAGCAGACCCGCCTGCAGAATGCGTTGGAGATCGTCGGGCGGCACGGGCGCGCCGTCAAAGCTCGACGTCGATCGTCGATCGCGGATCGCCTGGGCCAGACTTTTTTCCGGTTGGGTCATCTGTTCCCTTCTGTGGTTCTTTCTGTTTCCCGAGCACTTGCCAGGTTAAGAATCGGCATGGCAGCGGTCCAGAAAACGCCACGAACTTTGGTCAACTTCGAAGATAGCACCGCGCGGAAACGAGCCGGGGAACCAGCTTTATGCCTTCAACAGGCGAACACCTTCTTGCTCAGTGAATGTCGGCCATCCGGGCTTCGCTGGTGAACGGGCTGGCGCCGGGTGCCTCAGCCACCACTGCCACGCCGTGAAAGGCCTGACGGAGTTCCGGGTAGGCGGCCAGCACGGCGCGCATGGCATCCTCGTTGCGCTTACGCGCAGCCGCGACGTCGGTCAGCGGTTCGACCCGCAAATGCACGACGACATCCGGGCGGTCTCCACCCATCGCGTCATCCAGGCGCATGGAGGTCACGTGAAACTCAGCTCCATCTGCAGACTTGATGACCAGCGGTACGTCCGTGCTGACGCCTTCGCTCACCGCGGCTGGTGCCGAGGCACTCTGCTCTGTGTGCAGCTTTTCAAGGTGCGTGCTGTTAACGAAAGCCGCCGGCCGGAGAAGCGACTCCGCCTCCCCGTACTCCAGCCATGCATTCCAGGATTGCTTCGCCGCAACTCGCTGGCGCGCATCTTTCCAGTACCACAGGCCGTCGTGACCGGCCGCAACCTCCGCGACGGGATAAATCCCCGCCATCTTCCAACTGGCGCCACGGCGTTCGAGTAGATAGGAGATGCGCCAAGGGTCAGCTCCGTGCTCCACGCGCACGACAGCAAATCCGTACACACCCGGTTTCAGGCCAGGAATCACAAAGTCGGCCTCATCGACCGATCGGTTCAGCGAGCAGAAGAACTGTGCTTCGCTCTCGGCACCGTTGGCTGCGGGTTTGATCTGCGAAGCGTCAAGCAGGTACACCTGATCGATCACGGGATGCGCACCGGCAAGGCGTGGCGACGTGTTTGCCAACAGAAAGGTGACTGCGCCAAAGTCCTTCGCGAGGTCCTCAGATGTGGAAGCCCGCAGGCCCGCACTGTCGTTCGCGATGACCTGTTGCGTCAAGGATTTGGCCGCAGAAGCCAGGGAATCACGATCGGCTTCCTTCATCTGCGACTGCGTCGTGCAAACCTCAGCCCGCCCCCCGACCACACAGAGGAGCGCCGCGGCTGCCCACGCCAGTGTCCACTTCGTTGCTTTTCCTCGCACTGCGACCTCCTCGGAACCGTACAGGGAAAGTCTAGCGCGTGGCGTGGTCCGGCCGCACCGGCTGCAACCGCGCGACGATCGATTGCTCTCGGTTTTCCGTGACGCTTCGGCCTCCGTTGGCGTCTAATAGATGACATGATCGATGCCGTCCGAAAAGTCCTCTTTGTCGTGCCGCTCCTTGCCGTCGGATCGTGCGAGTTCGCGGCCAGTCAGAGTGTCTCGCCGGCACCGCGCTCCGGGCTGCCGGCCGCCTCGGCTACGCAGACCGAGGCTCCTGCTCGAGCCAACGCTCAGAACTCTGCTGGAGTGGCGCGTCACGCTGACGTGCAGTACAGCAACGGACTGCTTACAGTGACCGCCAAGGACTCAAGTCTCAACGGCATCCTGCACCAGATCTCGCAGCAGACAGGCATGACGATCTCCGGGAGCGTACGGGATGATCGTGTCTTCGGCACCTATGGACCGGATCGACCAAGTGCCGTGCTTACGACCTTGCTCGACGGCAGCGGAAGCAACATGCTGCTGGTCAACAACGCATCGAATGAACCCGCGCACCTGGTTCTCTCCCCGCGCCTGGGTGGACCGACCCCACCCAGTCAATTCGCGGCGGACCGCCAGCAGGATCAGGATGCGGACGAGAATGAGGGTGCTGCTCCTCGCTTTGGTGCTCGGGGTTCCCTGCCTCAGGCATTGCCGGCCGCTCGCCCAAACACTCAGCCGGGAGGCAACTTGAACCCGTCGATCAGTGCTCCCGTATCAAACAACTCTGATTCACAGGCTGTGGTTTTCCCCCCAGTCAACGCCACGACCACCCCAGCCACAGCGACGACTTCGAGCGACGTAACTCAAGAAGCACCGGGCGGCGTTAAAACGCCCGAGCAAATCTTTGAACAGTTACAAAGGATGAGACAACAACAGGAGCAAACTCAGCCCCCGGAGAACAACACGCAATGACGCCCAAGCACTTGGCCGCATGCGCGTTTCCAAGCGTGCGGTAAATCAGGTGATTCTTTAGGCTGACTATGACAGCTCAGGCGGCCCGTCGCACGGCGTGCGTAGCGACCTTGGTTTCTTTCACCTGCCGGGCATGACTGCGAAAGATCGCAAACATTCCGAGGCAAAGGCTATACGCCAAAAGCACCCCCACTGCCAGCGAAGCCATTACCGAAGAGATCAGAACGATCGAAGTCACCACAGCTCCTTGCATGCGAACACCGGGGAAAGAGGCCCGTTCCCGACCATTGTTGCAGAATCGAACAAACTTTCAACACTGAACCCTTATGCCGATATTGCTGATTCGGATACCGGTGAAGGCACGGGGGTTGCTCGCTTTCGTCACTTGCTGCTGACGCACCAGCTACCCGTGCGGCAGATGCCGTATCCTAGAGAGATGCGCGTGGGCCCTGAAAGACATGGGCCGCGCCATCTCCACCGTCATGAGCATCACGCACATTACCGTTCGCGGGGCCCGGCAGCACAACCTTAAGAACATCTCGGTCTCCATCCCGCGCAACACACTTACGGTCGTCACCGGCCTTTCCGGATCGGGGAAAAGCTCCCTCGCCTTCGACACGATCTACGCTGAGGGACAGCGGCGGTACGTGGAGACGCTTTCGGCTTACGCGCGGCAGTTCCTCGACCAGATGGAACGGCCGGACGTCGACGCCATCGATGGCCTTTCGCCGGCGATCTCGATTGAGCAGAAGACCACCTCGCGTTCGCCACGGTCCACGGTCGGAACGATCACGGAGATCTACGACTACTTGCGGCTTCTGTGGGCGTCGGTCGGCCGGCCGCACTGTCCGAACTGTCACCGGCCCATCACCCGGCAGTCGGCGGATCAGATCGTCGCACGCATTTTGGAGAGCGCGCTGGTCCGCCTTTCGGCCGGAGCACAGCCGGAACGCATCACCGTCATGGCGCCCATCGTGCGCGGCCGCAAGGGCGAGTTCCGCGAGGAGCTCGAAGCTCTCGACCAGCAGGGTTTTCGCGTGCGGATCGACGGCGAGGTGACAGAGATCACCGAGGGGATGCGGCTGGAAAAGCGCAAAAACCACACCGTCGAGGCGATCGTCGATCGGATCATCCTCAAGCCGCTCGCCGATCAGCCGCCCCCGGACGCAAATGCAGCGTTGGCGACCAGCCCCGGGGAGCAGACGCCACCCCGTTACGACACCAAGCGGCTCGAAACCTCGGTGGTCAAAGCGCTCACCATGGCAAGCGGCCTGGTCTTGATCGGCGTACAGGATCCCGAGACGCGCGCCATCACGGAGACTCTTTACTCCTCATCCATGGCTTGCCCGGATTGCGGCATCAATGTGCCGAAACTCGAGCCACGCTCGTTCTCCTTCAACTCCACCTACGGCGCCTGCCCGGAGTGCCACGGGCTGGGATCGATCTACGACTTCGACCCGGCAAAGACGATTACGGACTGGTCCAAGCCGTTGCTGGACGGCGCCATGGGTCCTGGCTCCGCCTCCGCTTACTTGCTCCGGCTCATCAAGCTAGCCGGGGACAAGTACAACATCGATCTTAAGCGGCCATTTTCTGAGTTGCCCAAGCCCCTCCAGGATTTATTGCTGTACGGTCCGCCAAAGAGCGAGGCCGCACGCACGGGTTTTCACGGCATCTTTGCCTACCTGCGGTCGAATCTTGAGGAAACCAAGTCCGAAGGCTATCGCGACTACATGATGCAGTACATGTCGGCGACGGCGTGTCCGGCCTGCAAGGGACGCCGCCTGCGTCCGGAGTCACTCGCCGTGACGCTGCCGATCGGCAATACGAGCCGAAACGTGAGCGCAAAGGGGACGGAACACGACGCATCGCAGAACGGCACCGCTCCCCCATTGCGAGATCTCTCGATCGCTGATTTCACCGCGTTACCCCTCGACCGTGCGCTTACCGGTGCACGCTCCATGCACTTCACTGGCCGCGAGCAAATGATCGCCGATCGGTTGCAGCGCGAGATCATCGAGCGCCTCGAATTCCTTAATGCCGTGGGCTTGAACTACCTTTCGCTCGACCGATCGGCGGCAACACTTTCGGGAGGCGAGGGCCAGCGGATCCGCCTCGCAACCCAAATTGGCTCACGTCTTCGCGGCGTGCTGTACGTGCTGGATGAGCCCTCGATCGGCCTCCATCAGCGAGACAACCAGCGCTTGATCACCGCCCTGGAGCGGCTGCGCGATCTCGGCAATACGGTTTTGGTCGTCGAGCACGACGAAGACACCATGCGCAAGGCAGACTACCTGCTCGACCTCGGCCCCGGCGCGGGCAAGAATGGCGGCCACCTCATCGCGGAAGGCACGCCTGCTGAGGTTATGGCGAACCCCGACTCCGTTACGGGCCAGTACCTGTCGGGAACAATTCAGGCGCTTCGTCGCCCCCCCAATGCATTAGGCGAGACAGGTCCTCGTCCCCTGACCGGAAACTGGATCACGATCGAGAACGCCCGCTCGCACAACCTGCTGGACGTCACCGCGCATTTTCCGCTCGGCGTCATGACGGTGATCACGGGCGTCTCGGGCTCGGGCAAATCGTCACTCGTCAACGACATCCTCTACCGCGCGCTTGCAAAAGAGTTATACGGCTCTCGCGAAGAGCCGGGCCAACACGGTGCGGTGATCGGGATCGATCAACTGGATAAGGTCATCCAGATCGATCAGTCGCCAATCGGCCGCACGCCGCGCTCCAACCCCGCTACCTACACCGGTGTGTTCTCGGCTATCCGCGATCTCTTCGCGATGTTGCCAGAGTCGCGCGAACGCGGCTACAAACCGGGTCGCTTCTCCTTCAACGTCCAGGGAGGTCGATGCGAGGCGTGTCAGGGCGAAGGTCAGCGGCGAATCGAAATGAACTTCCTGCCCGATGTGTATGTCCTGTGCGAGGTTTGTAACGGGCGTCGCTACAATCAGGAAACACTCGCGGTGAGATTCAATGGTTACTCGATAGCCGACATCCTCGACCTCCCCATCGCGGACGCCGTTCCGATCCTTGAAGACATTCCCAACGTCCACAACCGGCTGCAAACGCTGGCGGACGTTGGCCTGGGGTACATTCACCTGGGTCAATCCGCGACAACGCTTTCGGGGGGAGAGGCGCAGCGCATGAAGCTGGCGCGCGAACTATCGAAACGTCAGACGGGCAAAACCCTGTATCTACTCGACGAGCCGACAACTGGGCTGCATTTCGACGATGTACGTAAACTGCTCGAGGTGCTCCACCGTCTTACCGACCTCGGCAATACGGTGGTGATCATCGAGCACAATCTCGATATCATCCGGAATGCCGATTATCTCCTCGATCTCGGGCCAGAGGGTGGCGAGGGCGGGGGCCGCATCGTCGCCCACGGAACGCCGGAGCAGGTTTCAACCGTGTTGGGGTCGCACACCGCGCATTTCTTGCGCGAGTTCTTCCGCACGCATCTGGCCCAGCCCTCGACCATTGACCAGTCGGCGGTCTATTCCGGTCCACAGCCCGAAACGATCCGCGCGCAGGCCGATGCAGCGCGTCAGGCACGACCGAAATTTGCGAAGCCTGAGAAGAAGACCGGCGTGCCCACCGCAAACCCGAAGGCTCCTTCCGAGAGGCCCCGGAAATCCGCCAACAAAAAGAGTTCACCCAAGAAGGCGACCACGCGATGAAGCCTCCGAGATGGTTGGGCATGCGTCGCACCGCGGATGACGGAGAGCCCACGCTGCCGGGCTTTCCCGACATCACCGAGGCAGGCGAGGCCATTGTTGGACCTCCGCTCGACAACACGCCCAACGATCTTCCTCCGGATCCGCCCACCCGCATCCCGCACCTGGGGCATGCTCTCTTGCTGCTGCTGCTTACCATCGTCTTTCTGGCGATCGCGCAGGGCGGTCTGTTCTTGCGCCAGCCTCTGCACCATGCAGCACACCTTCCGCCTGTAACGCAGACCCTGCCGCAGGCCGCGCCGCGGATGCAGCCACGCCCGGAAGAAACCGTAGCCCTCGATCCCCAGTTGGCGATGGCTGCGGAGTTCCTGACGTTTGCTGCAACCCTTGGGTCTGCCTGGTTCCTCTTTCCGCGTCTGTGGCGCCGCCCATTCCTCAGCGGCATTTCCTGGAACGCCGACGCGGCGCGCCGTAACGCCGCGCGCCTGGTGCCTCTCGGCATCATCGTCTCCTTCGCCGTCCAGGGTCTGTCGACTTTGATCGCGGTGCCAAAGTCCCTCCCGGTCGATGACTTCTTCCGCACCTCCACGGACGCATGGATCGTCACAGCATTCGGCATCCTGGTCGCTCCTGTCTTCGAGGAGATCTTTTTTCGCGGCTTTCTTGTTCCCGCTTTCGCGATCGCGTACGACTGGCTGTCTCTCCCGCGAACCCCGGCGGCCCGCGAAGAGTGGCAACATTCGAACGCGCTCACCCGTCCCGCGCTCGCATTCTCAGCCGTGCTCACCTCTGTGCTCTTCGGCTTGCTGCACGGCAAGCAGATTGCTTTCGTCTGGCCCATCATCCTTCTGCTCACCGGCGTCTCCCTCGTCCTCACGGCGGTCCGTCTACGCTTCCGCTCCGTCGCCGCCTCCGCTCTCGTGCACGCCAGCTACAACTTCGCGGTGTTTTTTTCGGGCTTCGTCGCTTCAGGCGGATATCGCCACCTTGACAAACTCAACCGCTAGCGCGGCTCACCTCGCTGAGTCGGTCGGATGTCAGCACATTCCCCGGAGCCTTCTCGCACCGCGAGCCTTACGTTCGCCGACCTCTTACTATGGAGCTATGTCCGCCTCGTCTGACTCTCGCACCGCGCTGCTTCGCATCCTGGCCACCCACTCTTTTCGCCTAGGCGACTTCACCCTGGCTTCCGGCCAAACGTCTGACTACTACATCGACTGCCGGACGACGACGCTGCACGCTGAAGGCGGCCGTCTCACCGGGGTATTGCTGCATGAATTCATCCGCCAGCACCTCCCGGAAACTCACGCCGTTGGTGGTCTCACCATGGGGGCGGATCCGCTCGTGTCCAACATCGCTACGGCCAGCGCACAATTCGCGATCTCTGAGGGCCTTAGGCCATCTGATCCGGGCGTTCACCTCATTCACGGATTTCTCGTCCGGAAAGCCGAGAAGACGCATGGCACCGGTCGCTTGATCGAGGGTTTTCTTGCCGCTGGCGCCCCCGTCGTTATTGTCGACGACGTCTGTACCACTGGCGGCTCCACCATCACCGCGATGGAAGCGGCGCGCGAGGCCGGCATGCGGGTCATCGGTGTCCTCTGCCTGGTCGACCGCCAACAAGGCGGCCGGGCACGCATTGAGGCTGCGGCAGAAGGTGCACCGTTCTTTTCGCTGTTCACGGCGGAAGATGTCCGAAGTACCCACATCTCTCTCCACAGCAAGGGGGCTCCGGCATAGGAGCGAGCCACCGCACTCTCCCACCAAAGCAGCATGGCTTCAGCTGTCATTTACTCGTAGAGTGGCTCCAATGCCCGCACAGAGGCCGACCAACCCTGGCAGCACACACTGCACGACCTGCAACACGCTTCGCAGAGTGCGCTCGAAGAAAAACCGCATTGAGCGCTTCCTGTCACTCCTGGGCGTGCGACCGCATCGCTGTTCCGGATGCGATCGCCGCCTTCCTCTGTTCGCCCGACACCTTCCCGTCGGCGCTCCCGTCCTGAGCCGCTCTCGCTGGATAGCCCCCGACACCGCGCCTCATCTTCGATAAACTAGTCAGGACATGATCCCGACTCTCGAATGGACCCCCGCCGGCGTTAGTTTCCTCGACCAGACCAAGCTGCCCCTAGAGGAAACCTATGTCCTCGCGAGCGACTACAAACAGGTCGCCACCGTCATTCGCGACATGATCGTCCGTGGTGCAATGGCCATTGGCGTTTCGGGAGCGATGGGCGTCGCGCTCGGCATCCAGAACTCGACCGCAGCGACCATCCCAGAACTCGATCGTGAAGTCACTGAGATCTGCGATCATCTCGCGGCCACCCGGCCCACCGCTGTCAACCTTTTCTGGGGGATCGGACGTGTTCGGGACCTTTACCGAACGCTCAGCACCCGCAACACACCCATCTCTGAGATCAAGCGAGCCGTGGTCGAGTTGGCACTCGAAATGTACGACGAAGACATCCGCAACTGCCGCGCGCTTGGAGCATTTGGTGCAGAGTTGCTGCCACGGAAAGGCACCGTCCTCACCCACTGCAATGCCGGTGCGCTCGCCGCGTGCGGTTATGGTTCTGCGCTCGGTGTCATTCGCGCCGCCGTCGAGCGTGGTCACGAGATCGATGTTCTGGCCGATGAGACGCGACCATACCTCCAAGGGGCGCGGCTGACGGCCTGGGAGTTGATGAAAGACGGCATCGCCACCACCGTTCTGTGCGACAACATGTCCGCTCATCTGATGAGCAAGGGCCGGGTGCAGGCCGTCATCGTCGGCGCAGATCGCATCGCCGCCAACGGCGACACCGCCAACAAAATCGGCACCTATGGTCTCTCGATCCTCGCCCGCGAGCACGGCATTCCGTTCTATGTCGCCGCGCCATGGGCCACCATCGATCAAGCCACGGCGACCGGGGCCGATATTCCGATTGAACAGCGCGACCGCCACGAGGTCACGCACTCGAACGGGCGACAGATGACACCCGACAACGTCGGTATCGAGAACCCCGCCTTCGACGTCACCCCTGCCAAGTACATCACGGCCATCATCACAGAGCGCGGCGTCCTTCGTGCGCCCTTTCCGGAAGCCATCGCCGCAGCCGGCCAGCCGATGCCGGAACTCGCCACCGCTTAGCCATCCCGTTCGCTGAGCCCGTCGCGACACGTTCCGTCTTCCTGTGCTTCAATGCCTACCAGCACAGGAAGGTCGATTTGCCGCGCATACGTCCAACGCTCCTCCGTCTCACGCTGCTTGCCGCTTCTCCTGCTCTCGCGCAGACCACCCTCTCTGTTCCGAACCCCGGCACGCCGACGCTGCAAACGCGCGCCAACCTTGTCGTCATCGACCTTGTGGTCACCGATCGCGCCGGCAACCCAGTCCCCGGTGTCACTGCGGCCGACCTGGCGCTCACCGACGATGGCAAACCCCAAACCATCAACTCCTTCGAGTTTCACGCCGCTCGATCAGCGCCCGAAAACTCCTCCGTGCCCGCTCGTGCGGATCTCCCGCCAGGCACTTTCTCGAACGCTCAGGCGTCACCCACAACAAACGCAGTGCTGAACATTCTGCTGCTTGACACTCTCAACACCCCCCTCACCGACCAGACGTTTGTTCACCAGCAGATTTCTCAGTTCCTCCGATCTCCCAGTCCGGGTCCCATCGCAATCTTCGGCCTCACCAATCACCTGATTGCGTTGCAGGGCTTCACCTCTGATCCCCGCCTGCTTCGGGCCGCTGCCAACCGCATGGGCAGCCGCGCCTCGAACGTTCGTGAAGACAACATCTCGACCGTGTCCGAGAGCAAACTCTCCGACACCTTCGAGACCAGCCTGGGAGGCTCGGACCGCGAGTTCGCGCAGGTTCTCGCACGCCTTCGCCAGTTCGAGGCGGATGTGGAGATCTCGCAGGACCGGATGCGCCAGCACTTCACCCTGGACGCCCTCGATGCCCTCGCCAACTACCTTGCCACCCTTCCCGGCCGCAAGAACCTCATCTGGTTTTCCGGAGCCTTTCCTCTCGACGTGCTCCCCGACACCCGGCAGAAAACTGAGTTCCGCAACACCGGTACCGACATCGTCGATCAGCTCCGCGAGACCTCCGCCCTGCTCACCCGCGCGCAGGTTGCTCTTTACCCGGTCGATGCCCGCGGACTCTTCAACGTACCCACCTACGATCCGGGCGCGCGATCGCTTCTGGACCCCGCATCGTTGTCGCAGAACATGCAGCTCTCTAACCAACAGGTCGCCGACCAGCATGAAGTCATGCGCACCATGGCTGAGGAGACCGGCGGCCACGCTTTCCTCAACACCAATGGGTTAACCCGTGCGGTGCATCAGGCGATCGACCTCGGCTCCACGTTCTACACCCTCACCTATACGCCCACACCGCCGGGCTCCCGGCCCGCGCTCCATCACGTACACCTCGCCTTGACCGGACGGCTCGCCGGCACTCGTCTGAGCCTGAATTACCGTCGTAGTTATTTCGCCACGCCTGCCCTGCTTTCTGCCGGTTCGTCAGGCCGCCGCGCCCTCACGCCCAGCGGCACCCTCGCACTTCCAGCTGACGAGAATGCACTGCGCCTGGCGATGATTCACGACGCTCCCGAAATATCCGCCATTCCCTTCACGGTGCAGGTCCGCCCTGGCGCAACCGACCCTTCGCCGCAGCCTGATGCGAACACGCTGCCTAACCCTGCGCTCACTCATGGTCCGTGGCGTACCTACACCGTCTCGTTCACCCTCCCCGCCTCCGCTCTGCTCGCTTCCTCACCGGCGGGCGATTTGAATGGCACGGTCCAGTTCGCCCTGCACTGCTACAACAGCGATGGCCAACTGCTCAGTTCCACTTCCAACGCGGTTCGCATGCGGCTCCCGGCCTCTGCTGCACGACAGGTCGCAACGGCGAGCATTCCCTTCCAGCAACGCATCAGCGTTCCCGGCAACGCCAGGGACGCTTTCCTGCGGATAGGCGTACAAAACCTTACGACCGGCTCCGTTGGCTCGCTCGAACTCCCTCTCTCGGCGGTCAACAATCTCGCGCCCGCAGCTTCATCGTCCAACCAGCCTTCGCCCCCCGCACTCGCGCTTCCCTGAGTGCAGGGCCTATCCTACTTCCAGGTGCTGCCCTCGCCGCTCAATCTCCGTTCCCGCTCGCTGCTGCGCGGCACCACTCTGGTCATGGTCGCGTTCGGGGTCTCTCTCCTGCTCACGGACTTTCCTAACAACCGCGGCACCCCCTTGCTTCTGTTGCCTGCCGTGGCAGCCGTGGCGGGCCTCGTAGACCACATCCGCTGCATGCGCTCCCGCTGGAGTTGGTACCACGGAGGCGTCTTGCTGTTGATCTACATGGACCTCATGGTACTCAGCATGATTCTCTTCTTTCTGCTCTACCCCTCCATGTCCTGGATCGTCTCGGCCCACTGATCTGGCCGACGGTTCAGGCGGGCACAAGAAAGGCTCCGGTAACCACCGGAGCCTTTCTTGGAAGTGCTGATCCAATTACGGCAGCGTCTGGAAGCGACCCTGAGCGATGCCGATGGAGGCTGGCTGATACAGGGGCACGCCCGCGCCGACAATCTCGGTGATCAGGTTTGAGCCGTCACGGCTGACCCAGACATTTCCTCCCTGGTCCACGATGATCGACCGGCTGTTGACGAAGTAAGGGCCGGCTTTGACGAAGCCCGTTGCTGGTGAAAGCGGCGTGCCATTATCGGTGAACTCGCTGACGTTGCTCACGCCGGTCGCATTGTTGGCTACCCAAAGATTGCGCGCACCGTCCGCAGACACTGCCGTCGGGTTCGTCAAGCCGCCGCCGCCCGCCGGGAAGCCGGTGGAATCCGCATAGCCGTTACCAGCCGGCCCCAGCAGGTCGACCGTGTTCGTGTTCTGCGCAGAGCTGAAGATGTTGCCAGCATTCCCCGGAACGACCGAAATGCCATACGAGTTCCCTGAAACCGTGTACGGCGTCGTTGCATAGCCTCCTAATGCCGGCGTTGTCGCTGTTATCGCATTGGTCCCGGTCGATCCCCAAATCGTGCCAGCTGCGTCCACCATGATCTGCGCAGGCGAGGAGCCCATGGTGCTTGAGATCAGAGTGGGTGTGACTGGGGAGGTTGCCGTTGCACCGCCTACGATCTCGTACAAAGCGGTACCGGTGTACGACGAGAAAAACACGTTATTCGTGCCATCGGCTGTGATCGCCACAACGGGAGCTGCGGTCGGGAATGCCAGGGTCGCGCCAGTGCTCGGCGTATAGCGATAGATATTATTCGAGGAGAAGCTCCCCACCCAGATGTTGCCCTGGTCATCAATCGTGCTCCCACGTGACTTCCCTGCCACGGCCGTGCAGACGAGTGGCGTCCCATCAAAGCGCATCTGCGCCAGATTGCCGTTCGTGTTCGGACCGTTGGCGATCCAGACATTGCCGCTCGCATCCAGCTTCAAGTCGTAGGGGACATCAAAGAAGCCGTCGCCATTTGTGCAGTTGCTGATGCTGCTGTAGGTGATGCCAATCGTCCAGTCTGTCGGAGCGCTGGTGAGCGTCGGCTGGTAGGGCGCCCCGGTTCCGGGCGCGAGCGCGTAAATCGCGTTCAGATTCGCGGAACTTCCGTTCGTCGGGTTCGTCAGCATGTAATACACCGACGTGAGAATGTCCGTGGCAGGACCGAACGTTCCATTCGGCTGCGAAGTCCTGGCAGCCGAAGGCGGCGTCGCGTCGTTCTTCAGCGTCGTGCACGCGGTTGCGTCTCCGTTCGCGTTGTTGTTGATGCACGCAGAAATGATGTTCGCGATGGTGTTGATCTTCGCCGTTTCCGGAGTCACCGTCACGGACACGCTGCTTCCGTTGACCGTGGCTGTCTTCGTCAGCGTGCTCACCGCAGTTCCGGTTGCGGGATTCACCAGGTTCGGAATCGTCTGAAAGGCATTCCGCATCGCGTTGTAGCCCAGCAGGATGCCGTCGACACCAAACATCTCCGTCGCTGGATTGAAGTACTGCTGCAGCGCGGCCATGGTAGCCACCGTCGTGACTTCGCTCATATCCACGAACGTGGAGGAGTTGATCAGACTGCAGGGGGCAACCGCCGCCAGGAACTGTGCTGCACTGTTGTTGCCAGAGCTTCCGTTATTGAGGGTGTTGCCGCCCGTAGCGACCAGGTACACCAAAGGGTCGTTCGGAGAAGAAGGACACGAGACGGAGAACGAGAAGCTCCCGTAGCCATCATTCGCCGTCGTCGTTGACGTGCCAGTGGTGCCTGCACTGCCATATCCGCTCTGGCCAGCGTAGTACACCGTCACCGTTGCGCCCGAGACTGGCTGATTTCCGCCATGCACCCGGCCCTTGATCCGTACCTGTGATGTGGAGGTCACGCTCTGGGTAGATGGAGACGTCATGTTCGAGCAACCCAAGGGAATCACCGCCACCAGGGCAAGCAGGCCGAGGCTGTATTGCGTTCTTAGAGTCGAGCCCGAACGGGCGAAAGATGTCATAACTGCCTCCGTAAAGCGACTTCGGTACACGTAGCGAACCAAGGGCACAGATGGACCGCCAATCCTCTCCGGACACGTCCGGCACGGACAGCGATCCTTCGATCAGGGCGACGAAACGAGACTTTCCGAGCTTCCCCAACACGAAGTCGCCTGCGTTGAGGACGTGGAGAACGACTTGCCCCTCCGCGGAACATTCTCGTTCCGGCCTGCGACTTTGCCAAGTAAATTCTTCCGTGTCGCGCGGCTTTTCCTCCGCGGTGTGCCAATCTTGAAAACTCCGAGGCACACTCGTCGTCTGCCCGCCGCGCTTTCTCCTGAAAACAACTGCCACTTGCTTCCACTCATCTCAAAAACGTGAGAGACTGCGTTTCCTACGGAGATCCAAGCACCATGACAAGCAAACCAGTTACCTGGCTCACCGCGAGCGTCCTTGCATTCGCACTTTCCTTTGCAGGCTGCAAGAGCAAGCCGGCTGCCGTCGCCGTGCGAAACCAGGATGGTTCGATCACGAACCCCGACGGCTCCGTCACCTACCCTGCAGGGTCTCAGCAGGCTCAGGAAGCCGGTCAGGCGTCTCAGGGTGCCACGCCTTCCCCCAACGGTGCAGTGGTGAACTCAGACGGCTCCGCGACGTTTCCTTCTTCTGCGGCCAAGCCAAGCAGCGCCGTACCAACTACGACCCCTGCACCCACCCCGCAGGCGCCGGTTATTCGCCAGCAGCCCGCACCTTCTCTTCCGCCGCCGGCACCCAAGCCCGTCCTGCGAACTGTGCCAGCTGGCGCCCGCGTAGTCATCCGCACGAATCAGACTCTGAAGGCCAGCACCAATGAAGTGGGTGACCGCTTCACAGGAACCCTTGCCGAACCCATTCTGCTGAGAGGCGGTGGGGTTGCGTTTGCACGTGGAACCAATGTGGAGGGCACGGTAGTCGCCTCGAAGGGCCGTGGCCGCTTCAAAGGGTCGGGTGCGCTCGGCATCCAGTTAACATCTGTCGCCGGAGAACGGGTCAGCACCAGCGAGTACGAGAAGGAAGAGAAGGGTCGCGGGAAGCGTACCGGCGCGCTGGTCGGCGGCGGCGGCGGTTTGGGAGCGATCATCGGTGGTCTGGCTGGGGGCGGCAAAGGCGCACTCATCGGCGGCCTCGCCGGTGCCGGCGCCGGCACCGCGGGTGCAGCCTACACGGGCAACCACGATGTCACCATCCCCTCCGAATCCCTCGTCACCTTCAGCCTTACCTCTCCCCTGTCGATTAAGTAGCGCTCGAGGCACGGATCCTGGTTTGCTGTACCCGTAGACTGGGAACCGTGCCCTTCACCCCAGAGTTCCTGCTCTCCGCAACAGCTCCCTCGCACTTCCCTGCTCTGTCCAAGACGGGCGGCGCCCCGGAGATCGCCTTTCTCGGCCGATCCAACGTTGGCAAATCGTCCCTCATCAATGCCCTGCTCGGCTCTAAGCAGGCACACACGTCATCCACTCCGGGTCGCACCCGCGCGATCAACTTCTTCGTTCTCCGCGAAGGCTCGGGGACCAATCTCCGCATCGCGCCAGCCCTGATCTTCGCCGACCTGCCCGGGTACGGTTACGCCAAACTTTCAAAATCCATCTCAGCTGAGTGGCCAAAGTTCATCGAGCCCTACCTTGCCGATCGCGAGACCCTCGCCCTCTGCATCTGCCTTATCGACACCAACATCCCACCTCAGGCCAACGACACCCAGCTCATCTCCTACCTGAAGCAGACGCGGCGGCCATTTCTGGTGGTCGGCACCAAATCCGACCGTGTTTCAAAGAACGTCCTGCGGAAGTCCCTCGCCGCACTCAAGGAGGCTCACGGCGTGGAGGAAATCCTGCCTGTCTCGGCGGAGACCAAGTCCGGCATCAAGTTGCTCTGGCAGCGCCTGCTCGCAGTCGTGGAGTAACCAAACGGAAAAGGCGCCAGGGGGCTCCCCTGACGCCTCTCTGCTTGCAATTTCGCGCGTTATTCGCCGTAGTACTCCAGCCCAAGGTGCGTAATCAGGTCCTCGCCCATGATGTGCCGCAGCGTATTTTTCAGCTTCATGGATTGAATAAACAGGTCATGTTCTGGATACACGCCGGGCGCAGAATCCGGGGCCTTGAAGTAGAAGCTCAACCATTCCTGGATGCCAATCCCACGCAGGCTGGGCGTGCGTGCGGCGAGATCCATGAAGAGGCACAGGTCGAGCGCGAGCGGAGCGGCGAGGATCGAGTCGCGACACAGGAAATCCACCTTGAGCTGCATCGGGTAGCCGAGCCAGCCGAAGATGTCGATGTTGTCCCAACCTTCCTTATTGTCGCCGCGCGGCGGGTAGTAGTTGATCCGGACCTTGTGGTACAGGTCCTTGTAAAGTTCAGGATAGAGCTCCGGCTGCAGGATAATGTCGAGCACGCCCAGCTTTGACTCTTCCTTTGTCTTGAAGCTCTCCGGGTCATCGAGCACTTCACCGTCGCGGTTTCCCAGGATGTTGGTCGAGTACCAGCCGGCAACGCCGAGCATCCGCGTCTTGAACGCCGGGGCGAGCACCGTCTTGATGAAGGTCTGTCCGGTCTTGAAATCCTTGCCGCAGATAGGCGCATTCATCTTGCGGGAGAGCTCGTTCAGCGCCGGGATATCGACCGTCAGGTTCGGCGCACCGTTCGCGAATGGGATCCCTTCTTTGAGCGCAGCCCATGCGTAGAGCATGGACGGCGAGATGTTCGGGTCATCTTCAACGAGGCCCTTCTCGAAAGCTTCGAGCGTCTGGTGAACGGCAGTCTGCTCGAGGAAGATCTCCGTCGACCCACACCAGATCATCACTTGCCTGTCGGTCTTGGTCTTGAACTCGGCAATATCATTGCGGATCTGGTTCGCCAGATCGCACTTATTCTTGCCAGACTTTACCGACGTTCCATTGAGGCGCTTGACGTAATGCTGGCTGAAGACGCCGGGAAGCGGCTCGATGGATTCAAGAAAGGGCTTGATCTGGGCAAGCTGGTCGCGATCCAGCACCTGCGCGTGGCTGGCAGCGTCGTACAGGTTGCCGCCGAAGATGTCCCAGCCCGTAAAGACCAGGTCGTCAAGACCGGCGAGGGGAACGAAGTCTTTGATCAGCGGCGTCCGGCCATCGGTCCGTTTGCCGAGCCGGATGGTGCCCATCTGGGTGGTGGAGCCGATCGGTTTTGCAAGTCCTCGGCGAATTGCTTCTACGCCGGCGATCAGTGTGGTCGCGACTGCTCCCATGCCTGGGATCATGATGCCAAGTCTTCCGGTGACTGGTTTGATCTTCGCCGCTTCCTGGCTGGCGGCTTCGGGATTCGACATCTTCAGAGTGGTCCTTCTATGTGTAAGTTCGCCCGGGTGTTGGACAGGTAAGTATCGCGCACGCACTCACCGCACGCAAATATCGTCCCCGGCGTTTGGGAATGGCTGCCTGCTGCTTAGACAGTATCTTCGGTGCGGATGCGGTTCTTCCAGTGCGAGCTGACGAACCAAACGACGCCAGCGAGGATGACCAGCTCAACCGCGAGATGGAAGCGATGGAAGGTTTCCTGAAAGCGCGGGTTCGTGTTCCACTGCGCGCCGAGCTTCATGCCCACATACGCCAGCGCGTAGCACCACGGCCAGGAACCGAGAAAGGTGTAGAGATGGAACCGAAACTGGTTCATCTTTGCGAGGCCCGCGGGAAAGGCGATAAAGGTTCGCACGATCGGAAGCATGCGCCCAACCAGGACGGTGATGGAGCCGAAGCGGTTGAAGTAATGATCGACAAGGTCAAGATCGTGGCGGCTGAGCAGGACAAAGCTGCCGTAGCGCTCCACCATCGGCCGACCGCCTCGAGCACCCACCCAGTACGCCGGGATCGATCCCAGGTTAGAGGCCAACGACGCTACAGTGGCCAACAGCACCAGCTGCAGCTGCGTGTGTGCCAGCGCATATCCAGCCAGCGGCATGATGACTTCGGACGGAATGGGAATGCAGGCTGACTGGACGGCCATCAAGAGGACAACACTGACGTAGCCGCCAGCCGTGATCAGGCCAACCAGAAGGGCAACGATCTTCTCTGACATGGATCTCCAGTATATCGGTTGCGTCGAAGCACTCGGCCACGCACTTTCCCCGCGAACCCGGTTCGGGAGACAATAAGAACATGGCAGAGACAATGACGGAGACAGTGGTGGCTTCCGAGCCGGTGGCGACAACAGCAGCGGCTTCCGCAGCAGCAATCAGGAGTGGACGTCCAGCAGCGGGCTCAAGGCCAGCACTACACGATCCCTCGAAACCGGCGGTAAAGCGGCAGATTGTCTGCTTCTCCTTCTACAAGGTGATGCCGGAGTGGAGGCGTTTGCCTGCAGTGGAGAAGGCGGAGCACAAGCGGCTGTTCGCCGAGGTTCTGGCGCGTTGGAACAAGCCGGGCGAGTTCCTGTCGCTCACCTACTCGACGATTGGCACGCGCGGCGATGTGGACATGTGTGTCTGGTCGATCGGCTACGGCGTGGACGAGTTGAACAAGATGCGGTCGGAGCTGATGGCGACTCCGCTCGGCGGGTATCTCGAGTCTCCGCACAACTTCATGGCCATGACCAAGCGCTCGCAGTACCAGATTGACCGGGAAGACGAGAGCGAGGGCGAGGGGCGCGGGGCGATTCGGCCGGGCGGGCAGAAGTACATCTTTATCTATCCCTTTTGGAAGACGCGTGCGTGGTACCTGCTGCCGATCGCGGAGCGGAAGCGGCTGATGGACGAGCACATACGCATCGGTCTGCTGTATCCGCGGGTGAAGCTCAACACGACCTACTCGTTCGGTATCGACGATCAGGAGTTTGTGGTGGCGTTTGAAACCAACTTTCCTGAGGACTTTCTGGATCTGGTGCAGCAGCTGCGGGAGACGGAGATCAGCCTGTACACGCTTGAGGACACGCCGATCTTCTCGTGTGTTCGGCTGCCCGCGGGCGAGATGCTGGATCGTCTGGGTTAGGCGCGGTGGCTCCGAAGACGCAGGTGCAGGCGGTTCGGCGGGTGACGCCGGCGCCGACCGGCGCGAAGGCG
This sequence comes from uncultured Acidobacteriaceae bacterium, assembly GCA_964249375.1. Classification (GTDB taxonomy): domain Bacteria; phylum Acidobacteriota; class Terriglobia; order Terriglobales; family Acidobacteriaceae; genus Edaphobacter. Next base: position 994 of record CAXUCK010000010.1, on the reverse strand, counting down.
CGGGCGATCGCGGCGACCGAGCCCGTTGCGCCGAAGAAGCGTCGCGGCACGACCAAGAAGCCACTCGCTCCGGAGCGCATCGCGGCGATTCTGGATGCGTTGTACAAGAGCTATCCGGGCGCGGTGTGCGCGTTGAACCACACGAACGCGTGGGAATTGACGGTGGCGACGATCCTTTCGGCGCAGTGCACGGACGCGCGGGTGAACCTGGTGACGCCGAAGCTGTTTCGGCTGTATCCGACGCCGAAGAGCCTGGCGGCTGCCTCGCTGCCCGAGATCGAAGAGGTGATTCGGACGACGGGGTTCTTCCGGAACAAGGCGAAGTCGATCCAGGGTGCGGCGCGGACGGTGGTCGAGGAGTTCGGCGGTGAGGTGCCGCAGACGATGGAGCAGATCCTGACGCTTCCGGGTGTGGCGCGGAAGACGGCGAATGTTGTGCTGGGAAGCTGGTTTGAGATCGCTTCGGGTGTGGTGGTGGACACGCATGTGCTGCGGATTTCGCGTCGGCTGGAGCTGACGGCGAATGACGATCCGCAAAAGGTGGAGATGGATCTGCAGAAAGTCATTCCTGAGGCGAACTGGATCGATTACTCGCACATGATCATTCACCATGGGCGGCAGATCTGCATTGCGCGGAAGCCGCGATGCGTGGATTGCTCGCTTGAGACGCTTTGCAATTCGGGTGACAAGACGTGGAGCTCGCACTAGCGGGGCAGTGGGTGCCCTGCCCCGGGGTGTCTCGGCGGTGGTGATGCCTGAGGCCCTGGTCGTCTTGGTAGCTCTGGTACTAGTGTAGCGGATCGGGGGAACTACTACGCCACGCAGCCAGGTGGCGAGTCGGAGCTATGGGTGCGGGAGGTGGAGGACTTGGGCGAGGGTGCGGACGAGAGAGGGGATATTGCTCTCGGGGGACTCGATGTGGGGTGGTAAGCCGAGGGTGCGAAGTGTGGCGGTGGTGATGGGGCCGATGGAGGCTCGGAGGGGGTGCTCGGGG
>CAXUCK010000009.1:10032-28291 GCA_964249375.1 uncultured Acidobacteriaceae bacterium | reverse complement strand
CTCCATGGGAACGCTGCTCGTCCTCGCCGAGGTCGGCTTCTTCTTCGCCGCCATGCTCACCTATCTCGAGGCCTACGTCATCGGCAAGTGGTGCATCTACTGCCTCTGGTCGCAGGGCATCGTCGCCACCATCCTCCTTCTCACTACCGCGGTCGTCACCACACGCTGGTGGTCCGCCCGGCGCGCATCTCGCCAGAGCAAGGCAGTGTATGTGGCCTAAGCTCCTCCTGCAGCTGGTTGAGTTCCTGCCCCACGCGACGCGCCTCATGCCGCTCGCCGACCGCTATCTCAACAGCAACGCCTCCAACACCGAAGCCCTCGCCGCGACCGAGCGCTCCATCCTCGACCTCACCGAGCGCGGGATGCAGGCCAACGCAACCGCCCTCAACGGTGTCTCCGAGCAGGTCCAGACCTCGCTCGGCAAGGTCGCTCGCGCCCATATCGAAATGGCTGCCAAGCTGGACGAGTTCACCGGCCAGGTCACCGACATCACCACCGAAGCCAAGCGAGCCCGTCGCGCCTCCGAGCTTGCCCAAACCCGCGTCGATGCCCTGGAGAAGCAGCTGGCCAGCCTGCGTACGCTGCTCCTCGCAGGCCTCGCCGCCGTCGCCGTTCTCCTGCTCATCATCATCGTCCTGCTCTTCCGCGGTCACATCAACAGCGCCGTCTAGCCAACCGCTCTCCGTGGCGTAGTCGACGCCTCCCAAGCGTAGAATCGTGTCATGGGCATCACGCGCGAAGAGGCTCTGGACTGCTTCCGGAGCGACGATCTGATCGGCATCGGCATGGAGGCTGACGCAGTCCGCCGCCGTCTCCACCCCGAGGGCGTCGTCTCCTACATCATCGACCGCAACATCAACTACACCAACTTCTGCACCGAGTACTGCACCTTCTGCGCCTTCTACCGCCCGCTCAAGGGCAAGCTGGCCGCCGAAGGCTACATCCTCGACTTCGACACCATCTACGCGAAGATCGCCGAGACCGAAGAGATGGGCGGCACCGGCGTGCTGATGCAGGGCGGCATTCACCCCGACCTCAAGATCGACTGGTTCGAGTCCCTCTTCCGCGGCATCCGCGAGCGCTTCCCCAACATTTGGCTCCACTGCCTGTCCGCCTCCGAGATCCTCGCCATCGCCGAGTACTCCGAGATCTCGCTGCGCGAAACCATCGCGCGCCTCCGCGACGCCGGCCTCCAATCCATCCCCGGCGGCGGCGCCGAGATCCTCGACGACGACGTCCGCAAGCGCATCGCCCGCCTTAAGTGCCGCACCGAAGACTGGGTCAGCGTCCACCGCACCGCACACGAACTCGGCATGCGCACCACCGCGACCATGATGTTCGGCGTCGGCGAAACCATGGAGCAGCGCGTCAACCACTTCGAGGTTGTCCGCCATCTGCAGGAAGAGACCGGCGGCTTCACCGCCTTCATCCCCTGGAGCTTCCAGCCCAACAACACCGCCCTCGGCGGACGCGGATGGGACGAAGCCACGTCGGTCGAGTACCTCAAAACTCTCGCCATCTCGCGCATGTTCCTCGACAACATCGACAACGTCCAGTCAAGCTGGGTCACGCAGGGCCTCAAGGTCTTGCAGATGGGCCTCCGCTTCGGCGGCAACGACGTCGGCTCGGTCATGCTCGAAGAGAACGTGGTCAAAGCCGCCGGAACCGCGAACTGCACGACCGAAGAAGAACTCCGCCGCATCATCCGGGACGCCGGCTTTCGCCCCGCGCAGCGCGACACGCTTTACCGAACAATGTTTTTGAACTGAGCCAAGCGACGGTGGCAGAGCTCAGCGCCCGCCAGGATGCGGCAGCTCCCAGTGGCGCATGACGGCTACCAGGCGTAGCACAAAGCACGCCGCCGCACCGCTGCCCAACGACCACGCGCGCGGCACGCGAACCCACAGCAGAAGAACGACGACCGCAGCGCCCACCAGAGCCGCCGTCGCATACACGTCCGCGCGCAGGATCATTGGCACACGGGTAAGCAGCACATCGCGAATCACACCGCCACCCACGCCGGTGATGCCGCCCATCAGCACCGCCAGCAGCGGATGGACATGGAACTCCAGCGCTTTGTCCGCGCCGGAAACGGCAAATAAGGCCAGACCGCCAGCATCCAGAACGGTCACCAGCATCGGCGGGACATCGTGCGCAAACGCGAAGCCGAACAGCACAACGCAGCCGCCCGCCAGAGCAACCGCGGGATAGCGCCAGTCACGTATGGCACTCGGCGGAGCGTCCCCGATCAGCAGATCGCGAACGATGCCGCCTCCGAGGGCACTGGCAAAGGCCAGCACAAGAACGCCCAAAACATCCAGGTGATTGGCGACCGCCGCCGAGCCACCCTCAAGCGCGACGAGGAGCGTGGCCAGCAGATCCACAACCAGCAAGGAAGTGGACGCCAGGTGCGCTCTCCGCTCGGCAGGAAGAAACGTGAGCATCTTGCTTTTGATCCTATATGGACCAAGCTAGATGACCGGAGCACGAGGCACAGATCCAGCAAAGACCGGTGTTTCTTCGCGTAGAATCTCCCCAACGCGTGAGGTGAGGATTCTGCAGGCTTGGACAGACATTCTGGGCACCGTTGTGTTGCTCGCGCCGAAGGGCCTCGGCCACTATTGGCGCTCGCATTATGGCGATAAGACCTTCGAGCACCTGTATCGCTGGAACTGGTTTGACACCGCGATGCTGGTTCCCTACTTCCTGGTCATGCTCGTGCTCGCGTTCTACGGCATTCACCGCTACCAGCTGGTTTGGCTCTACTACCGCAACAAGAAGAAGGAAGCTCGCTGGGCCGAGCCGCCGGCGCGCTTCGCCGAGGGCGAACTGCCTTTCCTGACGATTCAGCTGCCCATCTTCAACGAGCAGTTTGTGGTGGATCGCCTGGTTGATGCCATTTGCCGCATGGACTACCCGCGCGACCGCTTTGAGGTTCAGCTGCTGGATGACTCGACTGATGAAACCAAAGTGGTCGCGCGAGAGATCGTGGAGCGCTACGCTGCCGGCTTCGGCGACCTGCCGCCGCAGCCGATTCACTACCTGCACCGAACCAATCGCCACGGCTATAAAGCGGGCGCGCTGGATGCAGGTCTGAACACCGCAAAGGGCGAACTGGTCGCGATCTTCGATGCGGACTTTGTGCCGCCGCACGACTGGGCGATGCGCGTGGTGCATCACTTCGCGGAGCCTGGAGTTGGCATGGTGCAGACACGATGGACGCACCTGAACCGCAACTACAGCTTCCTTACGCAGGTCGAAGCAATTTTGCTTGACGGGCATTTCGTGCTGGAACACGGCGGTCGCAGCCGAGCGGGCGTCTTCTTCAACTTCAACGGCACCGCCGGCATGTGGCGACGGCGTGTGATCGGCGAGGCCGGCGGATGGCAGCACGACACGCTGACCGAAGACACGGACCTGAGCTATCGTGCACAGCTGATCGGATGGAAGTTCAAGTACCTGCAAGACGTCGAATGCCCCGCCGAACTGCCGATCGAGATGACTGCCTTCAAGACGCAGCAGGCGCGCTGGGCAAAGGGTCTTATTCAGACCGGCAAGAAGATCCTGCCGCGGGTGCTGAAGAGCGGCGCGCCGTGGCACACCAAGCTCGAGGCCTGGTATCACCTTACGGCCAACATCAGCTATCCGCTTATGATCGTGCTCAGCGTTCTGTTGATGCCGGCGATGGTGATCCGGAGCTGGCAGGGCTACCTGCAGATGTTGCTGATCGACGTGCCGTTGTTTGTGGCCAGTACCATGTCGGTTTCGACGTTCTACATGGTGAGCCAGAAGGAACTGCACGGCAAGAGCTGGTGGCGATCGCTGCCGTATGTTCCTTTTGTGATGGCGTTGGGCGGTGTTGGCCTGACGATCTCAAATACCAAGGCCGTCCTGGAGGCACTCTTCGGCGTGCAGAGTGCCTTTGCGCGAACGCCGAAATATCGCGTGAAGGAAAGAGGCGAGAAAAGCCAGGCGAAGGTGTATCGCAAACGTCTCGGCTGGATGCCCTGGGTCGAGCTGGCGATCGGCAGCTACTTCCTGTGGACGGTCTGGTACGCCATTTCGACCGAGAACTACTTCACCGTTCCGTTCTTGATGCTCTTTGTCTTTGGCTACTGGTACACCGCTCTGCTGAGCCTTCTGCAAGGACGCTTTGAGCGCGGCAGCGCGGCGGCGGCGCAGGGCGTGCACGAGAAGCCGTACCCAGCCGGAATCTAGGTCGCACAGAGGGAGAACAAGCCGCTATGCACGCTCGACTGCTGGTGTGGGGCTTCTTCGCTTCACTGCTGGTCCCGGTCCTCGGGTTGGTTTTCTGTTGGCAAGCCTGGCAGCGTCGAAGTTACCCCGACGCGCGACGGCGACGAGTGGCGGAGGCCGGACTCGTGGTGGGTAGTTTTGCCGTGCTGTTCGCCGCCTTGCTGCCGTTGCTGGCTATGCTTCCGCTGCACATGCGGGAAAGTGCGGGGGACGCGGTGGCGGGTGTCGGCATGGCCACGGGTGTAGCCGCTCCGCCAATCGCGGCCGTTCTTCTCGGCTTCGGCTACGGGACCGAACGTTGGCTGGGGATTACGTGCGTTCTGTTGGCCCTGGCGGCGGACCTGGTGATGCTGGTCGGCTCCGCGGGCTGACGTTTCGCCCGATGTGCAAGGGAAAGAGAGTAGGGCCGCGGCATGGCTCCGGTATGATGGGCTGCAAACGAGGACAACGAACGATGAGGCGTGCGTGGGTCGCGATGTGCCTGCTGCTGGTCATGTGTGGCGTCGCGCACGGGATCGATTCGGTGCCCAAACCGGAGTACCGGACCCGGCGCGTCGCCCTGGGCAACAAGCTGCAGGGCGGTGTCGCTGTGCTGTTTGCCGGCGAGCAGCCGCTACTCGACTTCCTCCCGTTTCGGCAGGATTCGGACTTCTTTTACCTAACGGGATGGACGGAGCCCGGAGCGGCGCTGGTTGTGATTGGTCCTGGGCCGGCGACCACGGTCGCGCGCCTTGGGACCGAGGTTCCCGCGCACGCATATCGCGAGGTGCTGTTTCTGCCCGAACGCGACCTGGTGATGGAAAAGTACACGGGCGCAAAGATGGATGCGAAGACGGCAGGCGTGGCTGCCGCCATTGGCGTCGATGCCGTGATGCCGATGAGTTCGATGCCGGAGGTGCTGACCGCCTTTCTCACGGTGGATCGCGCCGTTCGCGGGCGGCACGTTTGGACGCAGCCAGACGTAGCCGCCGCAAGCTCCACAAAGACCCTGCTCGCGGCGATCTTTGCGCAAACCACGGCGCTGCCGGACAACGACGTTCGCACTCTGACGATGCAGCTGCGCGAGGTGAAGTCGGCGGCAGAGATCGAACTGCTGCGGAAGGCGAGTGACGCTTCGATCGCCGGGCAGTTTGCCGGGATGCGGGCGATACGTCCGGGAGTTCGCGAGAGAACCGTTGGGGCGATCGAGCTCGAGAAGATGACGGAGGAGGGTTGCGAGCGACCGAGCTACGCACCGATCGTCGGCTCCGGGCCGAACTCGACTGTACTGCACTACGCCGCGAACGACCGCACGATGGAGAAAGGCGACGTGGTAGTGATCGACGAGGCAGGCGAGTACTCGATGTATGCCTCGGACATCACGCGCACCATGCCTGTGGATGGCCGATTTACGCCGAGACAGCGTGAGATCTATGAGGTTGTGCTGGGTGCGCAGAGGGCCGCGGCAGCGGCATTTGTGGCGGGCAAGATGCGTCTGGGCAACGTGAATCAGCGTGGGCCCGAGGTGACCGACACCTTGGATAAGGTGGCCTACGACTACATCAATACGCACGGAAAGGATCTACACGGAGAGCCGCTGGGCAAGTATTTTCTGCATGGACTTGGGCACTCGGTGGGCATCGACGTGCACGATCCGTATGATGCAAAGTCGCCGCTCGACAAGGGGTGGGTATTCACGATCGAGCCGGGCGTGTACATCCCCGAGGAGAAACTTGGCGTGCGGATTGAGGACGTGGTTTACGTTGACGAGAACGGCAAACTAATCGACTTGATTGCAAACTTGCCGCATGGGCCTGCCGAGGTTGAGGCAGCCATGCGGCGCTGAGGAGGGCGCAGGCGTGTTCGGAACCATGATCGTCGTGAGCGTCGGGTTGGCGCTGGGATACTGCCTCGTCGTGGTTTCGTCGCTGATGGCAACAATGGCCATTGCTTCGGCGGCGCGCGGCTTTGTGGTCAAGAATCATTGCATCCGTCCGGCGTACAAGGTCGCCATGGATTTGTTCTGGACCGCTGTGGTTGTGGCGGCTGGCTTTACCGCAGCCACTGTCGCTGGACCGGGCGTGGTGGGCTGGCTTACGGGAGCCGTGCTGGCCGGCTTGCTGATTCTGGTGCTTTGGACGAACACGTGGGAGGCTCGACAACGCGGCTTGCCGCACCAGATTCTGCTGACGCTGCTGACCTGCGTGGGCGTGCTGGCTGGGGTGTATTTGCGGCTGCGGTAGACGCACGAAAGCCCGGCCGAAGCCGGGCTTACGTTCAAGTTGGTGAGTGTTAGAAGCGAATGCCGACCGTGACCGGGAAGTATCCGGTGCGCGCGTTTGACGGTGGGTAGTCGCTGGCAACCGAATTCGCGCTGGCGCTGTTGAAGACCTCGACGTAGCGGGCTTCGGCGAAGAACTTCTCGCCGGCGAAGCGGGAGGGCTTATAGGTAAAGCCGATTCCGCCGTTTACGCCACCGGCATTGTTCGAGTAGTTTTCGATCGTTTGGTTCGCGACATACTCGTACGGGCCGTAATAGTAGCTATATCCCACAGCAACCGTTGGCAGCGTAAACGCTGTAACTTTCCGGTAGAAGCCGCCGCCAACAACGACGTAAGCACTCGACTTCTCGCCCTCGTGGAAGGTGTAAATGGGATTCACCGTGAGCGACCATACATGGGCGTTGCCATCGAGACCACTGAAGTCCAGCGGATTGCCATTGGAGTCCACGTATCCGTTATAGATCTTGGTGAAGAGGGCAGCCTGATTCGCAAGCGTAGAGCCGGAGATGCCGAAGTGGTCATAATTGTACTCGGCTATCACGCCAAGTTTCTTGTTGAAGTTGATTCCAGCGCCGGCCTTCAGGCCGTAGCTGAGGGTCGTACGCTTGCCGGTCGCTCCGGTCGGAACGGTTGCGCCGCCACCGAACTCGAAGGTGTATCGGTTTGAGCCGTCAGGGTTGTGCCCACGATCCTGATAGCGAGGCCGGCCATACCGGCGGCGTGGCGGTGGCTGCACATCGGACGAGGAAACCTCTGGAGACAAGTTCAGGCGCTCTGCGGCGATCGCAGGGGGGGAGTCCACGCTGCTCGAGTAGCTTCCGTCGGTTGGAGCGGCGAGGTCTGTGGGCACCTTCGCCTCAGCCAGAAAGTTGATCGTCTCCGGCGCAGCAACGGTTCGGGTCGGGGGAGTCTGCTGCGCGTGGAGGGCAGCGGTTGTCGTCAGCGCGAAAAGGCTGACAGCAGCGGCGCCGAGTCGAACATCGAAGCGCTTGAAAATCTGAGCCGTTTGCATCGGTATAGAAACTCCTTTGGTGCTTGGTTCTGCACGGGTAAACCCGAGCGGCAACACAGTGTTGCTATTAAGACGCGCGACGGCGCAATTAGGACTATGTGGCTGACCGCACGGTAGACAGTGAGAGCGCCCCGCAAACATGCGAGGCGCTCCTGTGGTGCGTGATGAAGCGAATTAGTGGATGTCGAACTGCTCGGGGTGAAGGGCGGGGTCGGATTTGACCAGGATGGTCTTGCCGACGAGTTCTTCCATCTCCTGCAGCCAGCGCGTGCCGGGAGCCTTCAGCTGCTTGACGACTTCAGGGTTGACGCGCAGCATGACGTCGCCGCGATCAAGGTGCTTCTGCATCTTGCGCATTTCGACGTAAATGTCGTTCGAGATGGTCACGGGCGACTTGGTCATGCCGGTACCCTGGCAGATGGTGCAGGTCGTCGACAGGGTGCGCTCGAGCGACTGCTTGACCCGCTTGCGGGTGATGGCAACCAGTCCGAAATCGTTGAACTGAAGAACCTTGGAGGGTGCGCGATCCTTCTGCAGTTCCTCTTCAAGCGCTGTCATCACCCGATTACGGTTCTTGCGCTCGTCCATATCGATGAAATCGATGATGATGATGCCGCCCAGATCCCGCAGCCGAATCTGCCGAACGATCTCAGGAATGGCATCGAGGTTGGTCTTGACGATGGTGTCTTCAAGCCGGGCTGTCTTGCCGACGTATTTCCCGGTGTTGATGTCGATCGCGACAAGCGCCTCGGTCTGGTTAATGACAATCGATCCGCCCGACTTCAGCCACACCTTCGACCGGAGCGCCTTGTTGATCTCCTCCGTGATGCCAAACTGCTCGAACAGCGGCGTGTCTTTGGTGTAAAGCTTGACGCGCCGGATGAGCGACGGCTGGAAACGCTGGAGGAAACGCAGGACGCGCTCGTAGGCATCCTCGGTGTCCACCCAGATCGCCGAAAAGCTATCGGTGACCTGGTCGCGCAGAATGCGCTCCACCAGATTGAGGTCGTGGTAGATGAGCGCGGGCGATTTTGACGATTCGGAGCGCTGCTTGATGTCGGCCCACAGGTTTAGCAGGAACCGGAGGTCGGAGCGGAGTTCCTCCTCGGTGGCCCCGGCGGCGGCGGTGCGAACGATGAAGCCGCCCGAAGCGTCGCCCTTCTCGCTCAGGAGGATCTCTTTGAGCCGTCGGCGCTCGCCGTCGGACTCAATCTTGCGTGAGACGCCGGTGTGGTTGACAGTGGGCATAAAAACCAGGAATCGTCCGGGCAGCGCGATGTGCGAGGTGATGCGCGCGCCCTTTTTGGCGATAGGCTCCTTGGCGATTTGCACCAGCACCTCCTGACCGGGCTTCAACAGATCGCTGATGGCTGGCAAGTTGGTGGTCTGCATGGAGTGCCGCCCGTCACGACGGCCGGGTCGTGGACCACGGTCTCCGGGGGTGCGGCTGCGGTCTCGCCGGTCATTACGGTCGCCGCGATCATTGCGATCACGACGACGACCGTTGTCGCGGCGACTCCGGTCTCGGTCGACGGATGAAGGCTCCACATCCTGCGCCACGGCGCCGAAGGACGCCTCGGACGTGTCCGTTAGGTCACTTGGAACAGCGTCGTCGTCGGAAAGGTGCGGGTCCGGTGAGCCGAAGCCGGTTCCTTCAGTCTCTTCGGCCTCGACATACAGGGCGTCATGCGCGGCATCCTCCTCTTCGAGGATCTCGTCGTCGTCCAGCTCTCCTGTCTCGGGGTGGCGCGTGATCTGATCAATCGAAAGATCGCGAATCATTGTGCCCAGATCGGCGGTCCCCTCAAGGGTGTCTTCGTCCACGCTGAGATCATCGCCTGCGTTCGCGTGGACACCTGGCAGATCAAACTCTTCCTCGTCGATCAGTTCCTCCTCGAGGGCTCCGTCTCCGGGGGCGAACAAGGGTCCCTGAGAAGCGTCGTCCGACGAAGCATCGAGGACAGCCGTCTCATGATCCATCGGATTGCTGGGCGACGGCGGCCCCTCTGCCACTGAAGGGCAGGAGATCGCAGAAGACATCTCACCGTCCGAAGCAATCGACGTGAATGCGTGTTCGGGCTGTCCGGAGTCGTGATCCGGAATCAACTCCGTTGGTGGCTCGGGGGAAAGATCGAGAACAGCCGAAGGTTGAACTGTGAGTGGCGCCAACGGCGTTTCAGGCTGAGGTGTGATGCTGTGAACGACCGAGGGTTGGGGAACGACGTCTGAACTCTGCTGCAACGGCTCGCCGGGTTCGCTGAACGGCTTGGCAGGGAGCCCGGATTGCGCTTCAGCCGGTGCGCTCTGCCTGAATTCGCTGGGAGGTGTCGGAACATAACGCAGTGAAGCCGAAGCTTCGACCGGCTCGTACGATGCATTTGCTTCCACCGTCGTGACGGGCGACTCGCCTTCCGTCGAATTTGACGCCTGGATCACCTCGGGCAGACTGCTGGGAATCGGAAGCACGCTGATCCCGTCGGCATCGGCGATCACTGCCGATGCGGACGAAGTCTCGGCCGGGGTCGTGGGATTCGATGGGCGTGCCTCGAAACGGCTTTCGGAGCGGGGTGCGGGATGGCTGGCCGTTTCGCCGCGCGAACGCCGAGAGAGGGACTCACCGGGCAGAACAGCACCACCGTCCCATGTGCCTGGCAGGGTGAATTCAGGTTTCGGGGAAGGCGTCGTCGGAGGAGCTGAAATCGCCGTGTTTGATGCTGAATCCGGGATGCTGGCCGACCGATACTTCGAGAGCGATTCCCCCGGAAGCACGACGGGCTCAGGCGTAAGCTGATCGTCCTCATTCCGTTCATCGAGGGGGGACGTGTTCTCAACGCCATAAAGTGCGCGGGACGGAGCGAAGCCCCTTGGCGCGCGCGGAGATCGCCGGCTTCGATCCTGCCGGCCGCCACGACTGCCCTCGGATGCACCACGATCTCCACGGCCTCCTCGATCTCCACGATCCCCTCTGTCTCGGCGATCTCGACTGCGGATGCCCTGCTCCTGGGCGGCTGTTGCTGCCCCCGCCGCATCTTCTTTGGGTGGTGTATCAGTCACCGAGGCGCTTGCGTCTAAGTCGAAGTTGCCTGCCGCCTCAGACTCCGCGAGGTCGAATGCGTCGGATACGCTGCTTAGGTTAAAGGCAGGGTCGAATGCGCCGGGTTCGTTGACCATGCTGCCGGCCGGTTCTTGCATCTGCTCTGCCGTGAGTTCTGGCTGCCCGGGACCGCGCCCGCGGCGACGGCCACGGCGACCCCGCCAACGCCGGCTTCCGTCCGCTCCCTCTCCCATGCTGCCCACGTCGGTCGGAACGCCATCGGAATCGCCGGTAAGTTCGAGACCTGGGAACGGCGGTGGCGGCGTGCTCGGGGTTTGAGAGGGTTCATCAGTGCGGTAGGCGGTGGGGCGGCGATCCCGACTGGTGAAGTCTCCGTCCCGGCGACTGGAACGGTCATCCCGTCCATCGGTCCGCGTCCGGCTACGGTCTCGGCGATCACCGCCACGGTCGGAGCGGTCGGAGCGAGCTTCACTTCTCGGCGATCCGCCCTCCGTCAGCTGAGCGGAATCGAGAGGAGCTGCCTCCGAGGGCGCGGAAAGCCGATTGCCCTCACGCCGTCGATCATCGCCCCGGCTGTCCCGAGCCTCCGGCGAACGGCCGCCTTCTGCGCTTCGCGGTTCCCGGCCACGGCCGCGGCTGGCGGGATCGGCGGAGTCAAAGTCGGCGGTGTCGCCCGCCTCCTCCATGAAATCCGTGATGTAGAGGAAGGCGTCCCGTTCTAGGCCGACGTCGACAAAGGCAGACTGCATGCCCGGGAGGACGCGTGTGACTTTCCCGTTGTAGATGGACCCAGCGAGGGTGTATTCGTTTTCCCGCTCGTAGTAGATCTCGGCAAGTTCATCGTTTTCGACGATGGCAAGCCGCGTCTCGTGCGGCGTGGAGGAGATGTAAATTTCCTTCGACATCTTCTGTGCTCCTTCTGCCCCGCGTTCTGCAGGGGCGAAGCTGAGCGGCACAAAGATGGTCGGAGACTAGGCTTTAGCCCGAGAAGGGCTAAGCGCAGGCTGCTCCGGTGGGCGGACAGGAACCTGGGAACGCTGCTCGGTGAACGACGATCGGTGCGCGTAGAAGAAGCAGCTCATTTTCGCCGACACCGGGGGCCGGTGCTGGACGAGCGGCACGTGGAAGATCGAGAACACGAGAGAATGCCTTTAGCTTCGGCTCGCACGCGGACTTTGTGACCAAAACAATCTCGCAATTGCGAGGCGGGGCCGTTTGCCATCCGGATGCGATCATTTGCCTGGAACCTGCCCGGCCAACGGAGTTCGACAATCTCTGGCCGGCCGGCCTTTAGTTTTTCTAAAATCTTGGTTGCCACCGGCGCCCTGCGCCAAAGGTGGCAGATTCGGCACGGATTGGCGGTTTCCGCCGTTCACGTGACAATCACAGTATTGCACTAAATCTGCTACAAAGGCCAGACCTGGCGAATCAAAGCCTGAACAGAACTTAACAGCCTAATCCCACGGGAGGCCAGTCAAAGGAGTTCGGCCTGTCCTACGGCTTTACGCGACTCTGCGGGTAAGGAGGACATGAGCATCTCGGGCTGTTTTCTCGTTTCTCGCTTTGGTGGCGCAGCAAGAACTCCAACGCAGTGGTCCAGATGGTCCGGGAGCGTGCTCGGGCCCGAGCGGGGCGCTGTTCTTTAGTTCACAAAGCGACGCATACGAACATTCATCACGATGCCGAGGGAGAGGAAGGTAAAGAGGACGGACGACCCGCCGTAACTCATCAGTGGAAGCGGGATCCCTGTTACGGGCATAAGTCCCACCACCATGCCGACATTTACGGCAATCTGGAAAATCAGCACGGCGACGACGCCCATGACAAGAAAGGTTCCGGGCAGGTCGGAGGCCGTCTGGGCATTCTGGATCAAACGGCTGAGGATAAGGAAGTACAGCAGAAGGACTGCCGCCGCACCCACGAATCCGTGTTCTTCGCAAAACGCGGCAAAGATGAAGTCGGTATACGGGATTGGTAAAAAGTCACCCTGCGTCTGCGTCCCCCGGTTGGCCCCCTTGCCCCAGATTCCTCCGGAGCCGACGGCGATGAGCGATTGCCGAATCTGGTAGCCGGATCCTCGTGGGTCCGAATCGGGATTCATAAAAGCGGTCAGCCGCGCGCGCTGGTACGGCTTCAGCAGCTTTCCTGTGCTCCAACCAACGCCACCCGCCAGAAGCACGGCTCCCAGGAGGATGGCGGCCTGCTGTAAACGCAGACCACCCAGAAACAGACCGCACAGCAGAATGGGCAGATAGGTGAGCGAGGTGCCGAGGTCGGGCTGTCGGAGAACCAGTACAAACGGAACGCCCACCAGCAGCGATGCCCTGCCCACCTCGAACCATGTCAACTGTTTGCCGACCAAGCCCCAGAAGTAGCGGGCCATGACGACGATGAGGACCAGCTTGACCCACTCTGATGGTTGGAAATGAATGCCACCACCGAGGTTGATCCAGCGTCGAGCGCCCATCACCTTTGTGCCGACCAGCTTCACTGCCACAAGCGAGACAAGGCTGATGACATAGGCCGGAGTCGCCAGATCGATCAGCCGGTGGTAGTCGATCAGCGACATGACGAACATGAGCGCAAGGCCGATCGCCAGGAAGCCGACCTGCTTGGTGTCGAAGCCGTGAAACTTCGTGTGCAGGGTTGCGGACTTGATTTCGAGGACGCTTACTGCTGACAAGACAAGGATGAACCCGAGAAGGACCCAGTCAAAGTCACGAAAGGAAGAGAGACGGCGCGCCATCGAGATTCTTAGTGTATCGGTTGATGGCGGTTAAGAAGCGACTCCGTCAATTCCCAATCCGCTAAGCCAGCCAGCGGACCGCCCTATCGAGCGTCATCGCGGTTGGTCATGCGCTGCGGCCGCTCTCCACTTCTCTGTTAACTTCTGGTCAGCCAACGCCTTGATGAAAACGCCTCCGACAACACTGCGGGCCTGAAATCCAATCTGCTTTCCATTCTTGGTGTCGTACCAGTCGGTCAACGGGACGCGCGTGGGCGTCTCGTTAACCCACAATGCGATTGGATCCATGATGGCGTCGAAGTCGTTCCGATTGGAACCGAGGGTAGCGGTCCAGATCGACCAGTCCAATTTTGTGTAATCCGCGCGACTGTCGAGTGGCAGACCATACTTGTTTAGCTTCGTCTTGTAGAAGACGATCTCGCTGTCGCGAACGGACTTGGGAAACAGGTTGTATCCAAGGAGCTGGTCCCAAACCAGGTTGTATTTCTGACTCCAGGTGTTGGGTGAGTCGTAGGCGAGCTTGTAGTGGTCACCTTCCTTGTCGAGCTCGATCCACTTCAGCGCATACGCGTGAGCGGTCTTGGAGTATTCGCGGGCTTCAGCATCCTTGTGGAGCAGCTTGGCAAGATCGGCGTAGGCCTCCAACGCGTCAATGGCCTTGAGCGCCAGGTTGGCATTGTGCGTTACGTGCCCGGCGAAATCGTCCGTCGTCAGCTGCTTCTCGGGGTCAAGTCCGTGATCTTTCAGAAATTGCGCCCATTGGGTCAACTTCGGCCAGTACTCGGCGGCGAGATCCGCTTTCCCTTCCGCACGCGCGACCGCGTCGATCATGAGCAGCATGTTGCCTGTCTCTTCGACGGGCATCTGGTCCTCTTCGGTCGCTTCTCCGCCGCCGTACTTCTGCCCATTTGCCAAGGGGTAAACGCCAAGGTCGTGGGGAGCAAAGGGGAAGCGCCAACGGTTCGGCAGCGCCGTGTATTCCATGAGGGGCCGCAGCTCCGCCTCAAGCAGCACGGGGTTGAAGAACAGGAAGAACGGGGATGCGGGGTAAAGCACATCGACGGTGCCGATGCTGCCGTTTGAGAAATTCTCTTTGCCAAAGACAAGCGGCTGTCCGTCAACGTCGGCGACAAAACCGTGCGCTGCCCAGGCCTGGCGATAGGCCAGAATGCAGAGATTGGCGTAGTTCTGGCCGGCAGTTTGAACCAGGTCAGCGGTGAGCGTCCGGTCCAGTTCATCGCCACGTTTTTCAAGCGCCGGGAATTCGCGCTCCGCCTCGTCCAGCATGGCTTCGGTGGTCTTGCCATTGCGCTGCCAGTACGGTCGCAGATTGCGATCGAGGTACTGGATCGCATAGCCCTCGGTGTACGACACAAGGAGATGCCGCGTGACTGACTCGCTGGACACTTGGTGATAGAGGAGTTCGGTCGCCAGGTGCGCATCTCCCCGGCCCACGACCGGGGACGCGTCCATCGCGTCCGCCTTGGGCAACATGCCAGTAGTGGCGTAGCTGCCTTTCGGACTGACAGAGGTTTCCTGCACGATCGCCGAGACAGACTCTTCGTCCTTCGGCACGGAGAGGTGGAAGTGACCCCAGTCGATGCGGAGATCGTCGCCGGAGCGGTTCAGAACGCGCTGCTCGCGCGAACCGACGGAAAGCACGGTCTGGGTTTCGGTCTGGTTTCGCGAATAAGTGACTGCCTCGCCGGGAGCGTTCACCGCGATGATCGGACCGACATCGAGCAGAACCGAGACGTCGTGGTGCGTGGCGCCGTCGATTGATTTCACGGTGAAGCTGACGTACGTCACCGGGCGGGAGAGGATATCGAGATCAGAGAGGATGGTGGGGGTGAAAAAGCTCAGATCCAGCTGCACGCCGCCACCGGTGAAGGAGTAGCGCGTATGGGTCGGGGTGACCGTGCGTGAGGTTTGCTGCATGGCGGGGATCTCGCGCGGATCGCGTCCCATGAAGCGCATCGGCTTGCCGTCGATGTGAATCAAGCCAGTGATGGGCTGAGGCTTGCCAGTCCAATGAACCGTGCCGGAATCGGTAAGGTTGTTGGTCTCGGACCAGATTGAGAAATAAGGATTATGCGTGATCAGGGGGACCGCGGGGGGACGCACGGCTCCCTGCTGTTGCGTTTGCTGAGCGAACAGGGCGGCGGTGGAAAGCAGAACGGCGGAAAAGAGGCTGCACTTGAGCATCGCGCGAAGGGCTCCGAATGTAAACGATTCCAGCGATTGATCATACGCGAACTCCAGGGGCCTTCGGGTCACGATCCCGCTGAGCCGTCATGAATCCTGTGCACGGCGAACTCATCTCATCAGCGTGACTGCGCTCGACCCACAGACCCGCATCGGCCATATCCATCTCAGGGTAGCTGACCTCGACCGAGCCATTGGCTTTTATCGCGACGTGCTCGGCTTCGAGGTGACGCAACGCATCGGGCAATCGGCCGCGTTCCTATCGGCTGGCGGGTACCACCACCACATTGGCCTGAATACCTGGGAAAGTCTCGGGGGCGCGCCGCCGCAACCGGGATCGACCGGCCTTTACCATCTTGCGATTGTGTATCCAAACCGCGCCGCACTGGCAGATGCGCTGCACCGGCTGCTCGGTGCAGGGATTCCGCTGGAGGAAGCGTCGGACCATGGCGTCAGCCACGCCCTGTATCTGCGGGACCCTGACGGCAACGGAGTCGAGCTGTCTTGGGACACGCCCCGCGAGACATGGCCGCGCACGAGCAACGGGGAGCTGACCATGGTCACCCGGCCACTTAATCTTCGCGCGCTCCTGGTCGAGGCGCCGAACTCACCAGAGGGCACCGGCCCGCGCGACCTGGTCTAATTGCGCGTTGGCTCAGCGCTTCCTTCAGTCGGCTTCGTTCCCAAGTTGTGTTCAGGCGTGGGCGGGGCGTCTGGTGCTGCCGCAATCTGACGCAGATTTCCCGCGCGCTGCCGCTGCTTGTTTACGAAAGCGTCAATCACCTGAGCCGCCAGCTTGGCCGAGTTGTTGCCCCAGTTGCCGTGCTCCCACAGAACCGCCACGACAATGTCCGGGTTTCGCCGGGGGGTCATTCCGACGAACCATGCGTTCGGGTCTGTTTTGTGTCCTTTGCCAGCGCGGGCCAAGGCATCGTGACTCATCACCTGCGCAGTCCCTGTTTTGCCGGCGAAGTCGATGCCGTCAAGGTGGGCGGCGTAGGCCGTTCCGATCGGACTGGAAGTCACATTCGCCATAGCATCTGTAATCAGCTGCCAGTTTTCGGCGGAGAGCGGCACCGTCTTGTCGCCTGAACCTGGAAAGGTCTCGTGCACGGCTTCAAGCTCCTGTGGCGGCACCTCGTCAGGAAAGACCACGTGCGGCCTGCGCAGCACACCACCTGACGCCACACCGCCCAGCGCCCGGGCCAGTTGCATTGGTGTTGCCGCAACGGCGCCCTGACCGATGCCCACGGAAATTGTCTCGCCGGCGTACCACTTTTCGTGCTGCGTCTTGAGTTTCCATTGGGTCGAAGGCATCGTGCCGGTTACCTCGTCCGGCAGGTCCACCCCTGTCTTCTGTCCGAGGCCAAGTGCCGTTGCGTAGCGCGCGATGGTATCGATGCCTAACCGGTTCGCCAGTGTGTAATAGAAGGTGTCGCACGAGTACGGGATGGCTGTGTGGATGTTGACCGGACCGTGGTGCCGGTCGCAGGCAAAGAAGTGTCCGTAGAAGCTCGCACCGCCGTTGCACACCACCTTCAGGTCCTGCGCCACACCTTCCTGCAAACCCGCCACGGACATGATGATTTTGAAAGTCGATCCGGGCGCAAGCTGGGCCTGGGTGGTCTTGTTCAGCAAGGGATGATCTGGGTTTTCGAGGATCTGATTCCAATAGCTTTTGGTAAGGTGCCCGGCAAACTGGTTGGGATCAAAGGTCGGCCGGGACACCATCGCCAGCACCTCGCCCGTGTGCGGATCCAGCGCTACCATTGCGCCGATTTTGCCTTCCATCGTCTGTTCCGCAGCGCGCTGCACATCGAGGTCGATGGTCAGCCTGAGGTCCTGTCCTGGCACGGCCGGGGTCTGTCCGACCTCGCCTAGCTCTTTGCCGTGTGAGTTCACCACGATGTCACGGGATCCATCTTTCCCGCGCAGAAGACCGTCGTAGGTTGCTTCAACTCCCGAACGCCCGACCACATCTCCGGGGTCGTACATTGCATACCGTGAATCGTTCAGCATCTGCTCGGAAACTTCGCCGACGTAGCCGATCAGGTGCGCAGCAAAGCCGTCTCTCGGATAGAGCCTCCGTTGCTCGTCTCGCGTTTCAAGTTCAGGCAGATCGTCCCGATGCGCCGCAATGAAAGCCTGTTCGTCGGGATTGATGTCCTGCTTAATTGGGATTGACTGGAACTTGGGCGAGGCCTCAAAACGTTTTAAGAATGCCTGCATCTGGTCAAGGGGCACATGTAGCCCGGTCGCGATCATCGGGAGATCCGCCTGGAGGTCGCGGCCACTGTCGCGGGCCAGGTAGCACGTTACGGAGGGATAGTTGTCGACCAGCAGGCGACCCTCGCGATCGAAGAGCCGGCCACGCGGAGCCAAGATCGGCACCTTGCGGATGCGGTTTGCTTCGGCCAGCACGCGGTAGTTTTCCGCGCCCACGACCTGCAAACGCCACAACCCCGCCGTAAGCACGAGAAGAATCAGGAAGACCACGTACTGGGAGGCGTGGAGTTTTCCGGGCGAAAGCTTCTCGTCCTTGCCGGCCAGGCGACCGGCGAGCCGCGCGGAAAGCCGGGGCCTCGCGGCTGCTGCAGCCACACCGCGCTGTTCTCCTTTTCGAAGGAGAAAGCGGCGAAGAGATTGCCAAGACCTGGAGCGCTGCGCACCCATGCTGCTTTAGTTTAGACGCTGAGCTGCGGCACCCTCGATCATCTACACCG
>CAXUCK010000009.1:0-10022 GCA_964249375.1 uncultured Acidobacteriaceae bacterium | reverse complement strand
CTGCGTTGATCACACCGCGCAGCAGTTCGTGCCGCCAGAGCAGCTGTTCGTGACCTAATCCAAGCAAATGCCGCACGATCAGAAACAATAGCAACGAATTCAGCAGCGAGAAGAGGAAGTTCATCAGGATGCGCGTCGTCCAGGCTTCCACATCCACCTGCACGCCTATAGATGCGGCAACATACCCGATGACTGTCTTGCTCATTCCATTGACACCGATCGGCTGGCCCGTCAGAGCATCCTCCAGCAACCCGATTACCGCTCCGGTGAGGGCTCCGGTGATGGGGGAACGCCGGGACACTGCAAAGAAAATCGTGACCAGCAGCGGCAGTTCCAGTATCGCGAGACGGTAGTTGAACCTGGGCAGCAACGCCTGGAGCACTACCGCCGCCAAGGGCACCAAGATCGCCACCGCAGGATGGAAGCTGTGTTCTTCAAGCTCGCGGCGCGAGGTGTAGCTGTGCGTGGTCATGGAGTGCGCAAGGCTTTCAGATGGGAGCTCTCCTATGGTCTCATTCGAGAGCCACTGTTTACCGTCGGGGACCCGTCGGCACCTCAGCCGGAGATGCCGGCGTTCCCCGCTGCGGAGCTCCTGGCGTGAGGTCGGCGGCTGCGGGGGTGGCTCCGGGGGAAAACCGATCCGGGTGCACGGTGGGCAGCGGCCGTGGTACAGCACCACCCGGCTCTCCGGGAGGCTTCGTGGCGTCCGCACCCGCTGCTGGATCCGTGTCGCCCGAGCCGCTCAAACTAGGAAGCCGATCAGCCACGATTTCCGCTGCCGTGCGTGCTGCTTCTTCCTGCTGTTTTTTCACTGCTGCCGCCTCGGCTGCCGCCTTCGCGGCCGAAGCGCGAGCCGCCGATGTACTTGCTGCCTCGGCCCGAAGCTCTTGCATCGCAGCCGCAGGGAGCTGTGGTTGCGTTCCGGTTACCACCAGCACCTCGTCCAGTTGAAACAGGTTGGCCGCTGGTTTCACCCGGATGATGGCATATGGCGGATGCGTTGGATCGGGCAGGACACTCTCCACCGTGCCCACTGGGAGCCCTCGCGGAAATACCTGGTCGCCGCCCGAGGTCACAACCACCTCGCCTGGCTTGATCCGCTCATCGGCGGTCAGGTTTGTGATCATCACTTGGCCCGCCGTGGTCCCATGGACGATCGCCCGGACCCGCGTGTTTGCGAGGATGACCCCCGCTCCGGAGGTCTGGTCGTTCATCAGCAGGACTTGCGCCGTATGCGGAGCGGTCGCCGGGAAGACGTCGCGCACCTTGCCCACAACTCCATCCGGCGTCATGACCGGCATGTCCGGCCGAAGCCCATCCGCCGAACCCTTGTTCAGGTACACCACACGCGACAGGTCCGATCCGCTTGCCCCCACGACCTGTGCCGCCACCGTTGCCGAGACGTACTGCTGTTGGAAGGCCAACAGCGCCTGCAATCGCTGTCCCGCGAGTGCGTCTTCTGACAGTGCTGTCTGGCGAAGCCGCAGCTCCGTCATTTGCTGTCTCAAGGCGGCGTTCTGCTGGCGCACATGCCGAAGGTCGATGTAACTCTCAAACGCGTTGGAAATGCCGTTTCCCAAAAAGGCGACCGCCCGCTCAAGGGGCGAGACGATCCCCACAGCCCAGGATCGAGCCAACGTCACATTGCGTCCGTCCGGCGCGCCCGACTCGACCGGCCGTCGAATCTGTATGGCCAGACCGATCGCTTGCGCCAGCAGCAGCAATACCAGCACCAGGGTATTTTTTATGCGTGGAAAGAACGAATCCATGGGCTAGCACTATTATCCCGCGAGCCGGTCGGTACAGGTCAGACTCATGTACTTAACGACTCAGTATCGCCAGCTCTTCGTGTCAGCGCCCACCGGAGCCGTGCTCAGCATGTGCTCCGTCATTCACGGCAGCAGTCGCTCGAGCCAGTCAGCATTGTTTTGCCGCATGGTGTACTCGGGCGGGCCGCCGGTATAGCAATGGGGCTCGCCCGGGCCGTACTGAAACTGCGCATCGGAATGCGGATCGCGGGTTGCGTTCAGGTTCTTCTCGAGCAGGTGTACGGCGTTGTTGAGGAAATACGTATCGGCATCGCCGACAGACACGTGGATCTTGCCTTCAAGCTTGGGGCCTAGTGTCGACCAGTCTCTCTGCAGAATCGCATTCAGGTCCCAATGGTCATGCCAGTACTGCACGATGTCTTTGTTGATCACTCCGGTGAGCGGGTCGATCACCTCTGCGGGATAGCCGTTCGGGCCGACGGGGGAAAACACCGCCTGCCAGATGCCCCACTGCTCGGTCGAACGGCCATGCGTCCCCAGCACGTACTCGTAACGGAACTCCGGCCCGGTGTTTGCGATGATGGATCCGTCGGGTCGGCGGTCTGCTGCAACGGGCACTTCGCCAAACTCACCTTGTCGCACGAAAGCGTTCGCGTCCTCGTAAAGATTGACGTTCTGGTAGGCGTGGAAGTCGACCGGGTCCGGGCACGCCGCCCACGTACCGTTGTAGAGGTCGGGGTAGAGAATTTGCGTCGCGAGCGCCTCCCATCCGCCGGTCGAGCCGCCGAAGGTGGTCCTGGCCCAGCCCTGGCCGATCCCGCGGTAGCGCCGTTCAGTCTCCGGGATCAACTCTTCGTTAATTGCCGCGCCGTACGGTCCGACGTTGGCGGAATCAACTACATAGGAATCGTCATAGAACGGATTTGCATTCTGGACATAAAGCAGAATGACGTGTGGGAGCCGGCCTCCCGTCCAGTCCTGGAAGAGACGGTGGGCCCGCCGTGCCTCCTCCAGTTCCCTGCCCTTCAGTCCGGCAGCGGGCGGTGCGCTTTGGAAGCCGTCGGGACCGATGGTTGCGCGATGGTGGTCCTGGTAGACGACCAAGGGGTAGTGCGACTCGGGATGTTCCGCAAACCCTGCCGGGAGCAGGACCCATGCTCCGAGAAAGATGTCCCGGCCGTAGAAGGCGCTCAGCTTAGCGCTGCGAACTTTGGCGAACTTCAGGTAGGGCGCAGCACCTGCATCCTTGGCCGCAATCAGGACTGGATCCTGATCCGTACCATCGACCGGCGGAATCACCTTGTCGAGCGTTATACGCACCGGCTTGCTCGACGCGGGATCCAGGTGCACCAGCACCGGAGCGTTGTAGGCGTTGCCGGGTTTCTCATTCCAGTGCTGCCCTTCCCCCTTGTCAGGCGGCAGCATCAGGGTTTTTCCGCTCGCCATGTGGAAGCTCTCGTAGCGATTGAAGACCGCCTGCACCAGGTAGTCGCCCGGTCGTAGTGCTCCCAGGTTCGGCAGCGGATAGCCTACCGTTGCCCCGTCCACGACGATTGCTTTGCCCGGCGCGAGTTCGACCGCGTCCACCCCGAAGCCCTGTGCGGAGCCGTACGTCTCTTCCATCTGGAATCGCGGCTCTGGTTCTTCGGCGCCCTCTTCGCCGGGGCGCGTGATCACCAGCACCAGATGTCCGTTCAGCGGAGCCGTCGAAGGTACGAGTACCTCGATTCGCAGCGGCGTCTGAGCGCAGGCTCGAGCAGCCAGACCAGCGATGGCAAAAAACATGAGGGGGGCGGACGCGCGCATGGGTTTCCTATCTGAGCTGACGATGTACGGAGCTTGTTGAGACGGTCACCTGCCCTGAAAGAGGAGGGGCGCGAAGTGAATCAAGTTGTCGCGCCAAACGAAGGAGACGTGCGCCCCCGGGGTCTCGATCTCGGTCACTGGTAGACCTTCCCGCTTCAGCTGCGCGGCCAGCTTGCGATTCGGCTCGAGCAGACCGTCTTCTGTCCCGCATGCCACCCACAGCACGCGCAAGTCTGCCGTCTTCGGCGTTAGTATAGGCAGGTCTTTCTGGAGATCCACCAGGTGAACCGCCGCGCTGAACCCACCGATATACGCGAACTTTGACGTGTTCCTCAGGCCGACTAACAAAGCTTCCAGACCGCCCATGGAAAGCCCTGCGATCGCGCGGTCTTCGCGCTTTGTCAAGACGTTGTACTGCCCTTCCACGCGCGGCATCACCTCTGTCAGCAACGCCTGTGAAAACAGCTCCGTGTTGCGCTCCACGGCCGGCTTTTGTTTCCATATTGCGCCGATCTCGCCATCGACAAAGCTCATCTCGCCATACCCAAGCGGCATAACGACGATCATCGGTCGGATCCTGCCCTGAGCCAGAAGGCTGTCCAGGATGCGGTCTGCCTGCAAAGTCTGGGTCCACGTATCCACGGTGTTGGACCAGCCATGAAGCAGGTACAGCACCGGGTACTTCGTTTTCCCCCGCGGGTCATACCCTGGTGGCGTCCACACCAGGTATTCGCTCTGGTTAGCCGGCAGCCCTTTCACGATGGCAGTGGTGTAGCGGTGGCGATGAAGTTCGCCGTGCGGGATTGCCTGCAGATCCCACAGTTCGGGCGCTTCGCCTGGGACCTCGGCCTCATCGCCGCGGTACACCAGGTTTGGCGTGATTCCGAGCAGGTTGTTCGGGTCAAACTGGGGGCGCCCATCCACGTCGAAGCGATAGGAGTAGATCTCGGGCGGCAGCGGCGCCGTCGTGTACGTCCACACCCCATCATCGCCTTTTACCATCGGCACCGGCTTCGGGGCGGTGTCGATGTTTAGCAACACCGACCTCGCCACAGGATCCTGATAGCGAAATGTCAGCGTATGGTCTGCGTTCGCCTGATGTGACTGCAAGGTGATGGGAGACTGGGCAACAAGCGAGCACGTCACAAGGACAGGCAAGCCAAGGAAAGACAACGTTCTCATACACGCGAGTCTACCGGAGCGCGTGGGACTCAGCAGCACACCCTACCTGCCCTGAAACAAAAGCGGCGCGAAGTGGATCAGATTATCGCGCCACACCATCCAGGTGTGCATGCCCGGTGTCTCGACCGCAGTGACGGGCATATCCTTGCTCTTCAGAAATGCGACGAAGTCCTGGTTCGGCTTGAGCAGACCGTCGGAGGTCCCGCAAGCAATCCATAGCAGCCTTAAGTTCGCTGATTTTGGATTCAGCGCTGCTAGCCGATCACGATCAATACTCGCCGCCGCGGAAGACAACCCGACGACATATGCAAACTTATCGGTGTTGTTGAGCCCCGTCGAAAGCGACTCCAGACCGCCCATGGAAAGACCTGCGATTGCCCGGTCCTCACGCTTTGTGGACACGCGATATTCGGCTTCCACCCGGGGCAGAACCTCTGTCAACAATGCCTTCGAGAACAGGTCCGTATTGTTGGCGACAATCGCCGGTGTCCGCCAGTTGCCGCCGCCACCCCGAACGAAAGCCATGTCTCCATAGCCCAGGGGCATGACGACGATCATCGGCTTGATCTTTCCTTGCGCCAGCAGCGCGTCAAAAATGAGGTTTGCCTGGCCGACCGCCGTCCACCCGGAGGCTGCGTCGGAGTAGCCATGCAGCAAATAGAGCACCGGATACTCACGCTTCGCTTTGGGGTCGTAATTTGGTGGCGTATAGACGTAGAAGTCTGACTGGTTCTGCGCCAGGTTCTGGACCACGGTCGTCGTGTACAGGTGGTGATGCAGTTCGCCGTGGGGCAGGTCCTGCGGTTCCCATGGTTCAGGCCCGTCGCCCGGCACGTCGAGCAGGTTACTGAGGTTCAGCAGGTTGGTCGTCAGACGCGTGTTGTGGAGGTCAAGTCGCGGTTGCCCGTCCACATCGAAATGGTAGCCGTAGATTTGCGGCGCTAGGGGCTGGCTCGTGGCCGACCACACACCGTCAGCATCCTTCGTCATCGATAGGTTCGGCCCGGCGCCCTCAAGCGCCAGCTCTGCCTTGGTCGCGTTCGCGTCGCGGTAGCGGAAGGTGACGGTGTGGTCGGCATTGACGGTGGTGGACTGAAATGGGGGGGCAGCGGTCTGGGCAGAAAGGATCTCGATGGGCATGAGGGCGGAGACGACAGACGCGGCAAAGGCCGAAAGGAGCAGGCGGGGGATGAAACGCATGCCGAGCAGTGTAACTTGACGGCAGCACTGCTGGCACCGAGGTTGCGGGCGATAATAGTGGGATGCCCTTCCGCTCCGGATTTGTCTCGATCGTCGGTCGCCCCAACGCAGGCAAATCGACCCTGCTGAACGCGCTGCTTGGGCAGAAGCTGGCGATCGTCACGCATAAGCCGCAGACCACGCGCACCCGCATACAAGGCGTACTTGAGCTTTCTGCCCGTAGGCGGACCAAGGGCGACCCCGGCCGTCCCGCCGCGCAGGTTGTTCTGGTGGACACGCCGGGTGTCCACAAACCAGAAAGCCAGCTCGACCGCCGCATGATGCAGGAGGTGCAAGACGCCCTCGAAGAGCGTGATGCTGTCCTGTTTCTGGTTGACGCGACGCACCGTCTCCCTCAAGTGACGGCGGCTGCCCAAGGTACTGCCGAAGCGCCCCGGCCCCGAAATCCGGCGACGCGGAAGCGCGAACTCTCCGCGGCCGAAGACGATTTTGCCCTTTCGCTGGTCAAGCGTCTCGACTGCCCCGTCCTTCTGGTTCTGAATAAGATTGACGCTGTCCCGAAGCAAAGCCTGCTCCCGCTCATCGCCCACTGGTCGAGCCTCCACGATTTTCGCGAGGTGATTCCCATTTCAGCCCGCAAAAAGGAAGGCCTGGAAGTGCTGCTCGACAAGATCGTCGGCATCCTGCCTGAAGGCCAGCGCTACTTCCCCAAAGACCAAGTCACCGACCAGCCCGAACGCTTCCTTGTCGCGGAACTGATCCGGGAGAAGATTCTGATGCTCACCGGCGAGGAGGTTCCCTACGCCGCCGCTGTCGTGGTGGAACGCTGGGAAGATCCGACGGCGGGTACAAGGAAGACCCGCGACGGCAAGCTTCCAGTGACAAAGATTGCTGCCGCAATCTTTGTCGAGCGCACAGGCCAAAAGGCTATCGTGATTGGCCGCGCCGGCGAGATGCTGAAGCGCATCGGCACCTCCGCCCGTAAAGAGATTGAGTCCCTGCTCGGCACGCGCGTGTTCCTTGAATTGTTCGTCAAGGTTCAAGAAGAATGGCGCAGCAGCCGCGGCTTTGTCGAAGAACTCGACTGGCGCCGACAGCTCCAGGACATTGCGGAGAAGCAACTCACCGATGAGAGGGCTTCAGGCATAAGCGCCACGGCTGACGAACAGGCGAACGCGGACGTGAGCGACGACCGACGTCATTGATCGGAAACGCTGCTCTACAAAGGGTTGATAAATCCCTATCCCAGCAGCCGCTTGAAGAAGTGCCCAATGCGCTGAAAGACATTGGCCGTTTCCGGAGTCTTCGGAGGTGCAGGCTGCGCGCCCGCTTCGGCGCCGGAAGCAGGCGTGCCCCGGGCGACTGAAGTTCTCTCCGCCGAGCGTCCGCTACTCACCGTGGCGATCGGAGACGAGGTCTGGGTGGGCGGTGGCTGAGCCGGCGACATCCCGCCACCACTGTCCGTACCGGCATCACCATACGCGAGCGTCGCGCCCACCTGTGCGTGTACTTGCCCCGGCGGAGCCTGCGGCACCCCGTCAGCGGAAGCCAATCCCTCGCTCTCCGCCGCGGGAAACGGGTGATCCGCTTCCGCTGACTTCGCCGCGTTCGAGCCGCCTCCGAGCACCGTTCCACCGCCGCCCGTCCCTGCCAACTCCTGCGACGGCGCGACAGGCGGACAGCCGCACGGCGACGTCTCATGGTCGACCACCTCGCGCACGCTGCCGCGCTCGAACAGGACATGCTGTCCAGGCCGCAGCTCGTAACTCGCTCCACTCAGCTGCTCTTCTACGGCAAGCACGGGTACTCCGGCGCCGCCGTTTTCCACGCAGGTGTCACCATTCGGCACAACGCGAATCCCAAGATTCAGCAGCCCCGCCCGTGTCACAGTGAACCGCAGGTCTGGCGTCAGCAGCGCGTCGTTCGTGGTTGCCGCCGTGTGCACCTGCATCGCCCCACGGTCCAGCGCCAGCAGCAGCGGTGCCGGCGCATCCGATCGCCGAGGTCCCGTCGTAGCGTGCACCACGCTCGTCTGGCATACCTGAACCTCACCGCCGCGCTCCAGCCGAAGCTCCGCGGTGTGGTCGCGCGCCATCACTGTGGCTGCCCCGCGCAGCACTGCCTCGCCGCCGCTTACTTCGAGCACACCAGTTACCTGCGCATCTTCGACCCGCACCCGTCCGATTGGCGAGACATCCTGCGCCCTCGCTGCCGTGCACAAGAGCAGCACTCCACCGATCGCGCACCAAACCCGCATCACGCCTTCAGCTTACATCCGCGCGGGCGTTCCCATAAAACCCGAGAACTTGGACCTACATCGTCATGAAATTCCGGATCATCTCGCGCCCATGTAACGTCAGGACGCTCTCCGGGTGAAACTGCACTCCCTCGATCGGCAGCTCACGATGCCGCAGCGCCATAATCGTCGAGCCCGTCTCATCCTCGGTCCGCGCCGAAACCTCGAGCTCCGCAGGCAGCCCTTCCTCGCTCACAATCAGCGAATGGTACCGCGTGCACGTCGTCCGCTCCGGAATTCCCGCAAAGATCGTTCGCCCGTCGTGCCGTACCTCGCTGGTTTTGCCATGCATCAGCTTCGCCGCGCGCACCACGCGGCCGCCGAATGCCGCCCCCAGCGCCTGGTGCCCCAGGCAAACCCCCAGAATCGGTACCTGCCGTGCCGGATCGTCCGTGCCCAACCGCGCGAAATGCCGGATCAGCGGGATCGAGATGCCCGCCTCCTCCGGCGTACATGGCCCCGGTGAAATCAGGATGCGCTCTGGCTGCATCCGCTCCACCTCCTCCGGCGTCACCTCGTCGTTGCGCCGGATCACCATCTCCGCCCCGTGCTCGCCCATGTACTGCACCAGGTTGTAAGTAAACGAGTCGTAGTTGTCGAGCACAAACACCATAACCCACTCGATTCTAGCGCCGCCCGGAACCATCGAGGCAACGATCCCTCTCTATGGCCCCCTCCAACCAGCCATGTTCTCCACCAAGCGCGCACAGCACTTCGCCGCCATGATCCTGATCGGTGACGGCGTCATGGCTCTCATTCACCCCTCCAAAGATGCCCGCGCCTGGAAGAAAGGTCCACAGCCCTGGCGCGAACTCATGCACTTCCTCAGCGAAAATCCCGGCCTTACGCGCGCGGTAGGAGCCGCGCAGGTCGCCGGCGGCATCGTTTGGGCGCTCGCGCAAGCTCGGGAAGACTGACATGGGCTTCCGGCGGGTCCGGCCGTCCAGAACACCCGGAGCCGCGAATCTCAGCCCCGGCGACTGGATTGAAACCATCGCCACCATCACCGCCTGTCGCTACCAGTTCTCCCGGCTCAACACCCTCACCCTCGGCATCCCCGCCACACGCCGCTTCCGCCTCACCTTCGACTACTACGCCCATGGCCGTCTCTACAGCGGCGAGTTCCAGGCCGACCGTGCCATCCCTCAGAACGAGCACCTGCCCATCCACTACAACCCGCTCCATCCCGAACAGAACTCTCTCACCCACACCCCCGGCGACGCCGCGGCCAATCCCCTCATCCCCTTTGGCATTGCCGGCTCGGTCGTCTTTTCCCTCCTCTGGTTCGGCCTGTTGCGCGGCTGCCACTAGCCCTTATCCCGCGC
Organism: uncultured Acidobacteriaceae bacterium; assembly: GCA_964249375.1. Taxonomy (GTDB): domain Bacteria; phylum Acidobacteriota; class Terriglobia; order Terriglobales; family Acidobacteriaceae; genus Edaphobacter. The sequence continues at coordinate 444 of CAXUCK010000009.1, read as the reverse complement.
AAACACCCGCTTACACCACCCCGCGCGCCCGCTCGATCGCCCTCACCACCGCCTGTGCCTTGTTCCTGCACTCCTGCCACTCACTCTCCGGCACCGAGTCCGCAACGATCCCCGCACCCGCCTGAATATGCCCCTCGCCCTTGCCCTCCAGGTACAGCGTCCGGATCGCGATGCAGCTGTCCAGATTCCCCGAAAAATCCGCATACAGCACCGCCCCGCCATACACCCCGCGCCGCGCCGGCTCCAGTTCCTCGATCACCTCCATCGCCCGTATCTTCGGTGCCCCGCTCAGCGTTCCCGCCGGAAAACACGCCCGAAACGCATCCACCCCGTCCAGTCCCTCGCGGAGCCTGCCTTCCAACGCGCTCACCAGGTGCATCACGTGCGAGTACCGCTCCACAAACATCAGATCCCGTACCTTGACCGACCCCCACTCGCTCACCC
>CAXUCK010000008.1:0-32202 GCA_964249375.1 uncultured Acidobacteriaceae bacterium | reverse complement strand
GCCTCCTGCCCCCCCACCCGGCACCCGCTCACGTCATAAAACTGTCGCGCCCCCGCATTGCCGGCAAACACATGCAGCACCATCTCCCTCGCACCCTGTTCCGCGGCCCAGATCTCCAGCGCTCCCAGCAGCTTGCGTCCCAGCCCCGTCCGCCGCTCCCCGGGAGCCACGTCCAGCGTCACGCAATATCCGCGAGCCCCATTCTCCCTGCGCTCCATCTTCCCAATTGCAAATCGAACCAGGACGTTTTCTCGTTCCGCCACCAGCCCGTAAGCTCCACGCGCCTCGGCAAAACCTCGCATCGCGCCCTTTCCAAACAGAAACTCCGGCGCGAAACAGATCCGATCCAGCCTCACCATGGCTGCGAGATCGGCCCTGCGGTAGCGCCGCAACCGCACCTCTCTCCCTCCCCCGTACTGGCCATCCATCGCCATCTCCGCTCAGCCTCGTTCGCGTGGCGTACCAGTTCGCGCACCGCACTACAATAGATTCAGAGTTCAGAAGAACAGCCCCGCTCGCCCATCGAGTCTCAGTCCGCCGACGTTCCGCCGGCAGGGCGGAAACGCAAGGCCGAGGAGTCCGGGTCTCCGCCGGCACGGCTGCAGACCACCCCTAACTCTCTGAATTCAGAGATTTTGCTTCTAAGTTAGCTAGAATGAAGAGCTTATCGTAGTCGCTTCCATGTAAGTGTTACATTCCAGGGAAATTAGACCCAAATCACCAAACACCCGGGGGGAGGGACGGGGAGGAAGGAGACCGGATGACGACCAGCCTGCAGGATAAACTCGACAGCATCACCCAGCGCACCCGAGCCCTGGTGCAGCCCGACCGCCTCGCCTTCTCCGAGCAGACCACCGCCGATTTGTTCCACACCGGCATCGAAGACCGCATCCTGCCCGTCGGTGCGCAGGCTCCCAGCTTCTCCCTGCCCGACGCCCGCTCCGGCCGCATCGTCCACTCCTCCGACCTCCTCGCGCTCGGTCCGCTGGTCCTCAGCTTCTTCCGCGGGCGCTGGTGCCCTTACTGCATCACCGAGCTCGAGGCCTGGCGCGCCCTCTACCCCGAACTCCGCCGCCGCGGCGCTCTGCTCGCCTCTGTCTCTCCGCAGACGCCGCGCCAGAACAGCTTCACCGCAACCCAGCTCAGCCGCTCCGCCCCCCTTCCCTTCCCTATCCTCTCCGACCGGAACACCGAGGTCGCCAGCCTCTTCGGCATCAGCTACACCGTCTCCGAAGCCGCGCGCCGCTACTTCCGCTCCATCCTGGTCAACATCCCTGTCGCCAACTCCGGCCAAAGCTATGACACCGCCCCAGCCGAGAGCTGGCGCCTTCCGCTTCCAGCCACCTTCGTCCTCGCCCAAGACGGTCGCATCACCTACGCCGAAGCGCACGCCGACTTCCGCGTGCGCCCCGAACCAGCAACCGTTCTCGCCGCCCTCACTGCTAGCTGGCGACCCAGAACTGCTACTTGTTCTCCCGATACCAGCGAATAAGCTGGTTTGTGGACGCATCATGCTTCAGCTCCGGTTCCGTCGGGCTCTCGAGCTCGCCGATGATCCTCTGCGCCAGCACCTTACCGAGCTCGACACCCCACTGATCAAAGGAGTCGATGCCCCAGATCACGCCCTGCGTAAACACGGCGTGCTCATACAGCGCCACCAGCGATCCCAGCAGCCGCGGCGTCAGCACCTCGGCCAGGATGACGTTCGACGGTCGATTGCCCTCAAACACCTTGTGCGGCACCAGCGCCTCGGGAACGCCTTCAGCCTTCACCTCTTCTGCCGTTTCTCCGAACGCCAGAGCTTCCGCCTGCGCAAACACGTTCGCCATCAGCATGTCGTGGTGGCGCCCGAGCGGATTCAGCGTCTTGGCAAAGCCGATGAAGTCGCACGGGATCAACCGCGTTCCCTGGTGGATCAGCTGGTAGAACGAGTGCTGCCCATTGGTCCCCGGCTCGCCCCAGTAAACCGGTCCGGTCTCATACGTCACCTGCTTGCCATCGAGCGTGACGTGCTTGCCGTTCGACTCCATCGTGAGCTGCTGCAGGTACGCCGGAAAGCGCTTCAGGTACTGCTCGTACGGCAGAATCGCCACGGTCTGCGCGTCAAAGAAGTCCGTGTACCAAACCGTGAGCAAGCCCATGAGCGCTGGCAGATTCTTCTCCACCGGCGTCGTCCGGAAGTGCACGTCCATGGCGTGAAACCCGTCCAGCATCGCCCGGAAGTTCTCCGGCCCTATCGCGAGCATGGTCGAGAGGCCGATAGCTGAGTCCATCGAGTAGCGGCCGCCAACCCAATCCCAGAACCCGAACATGTTGTCCGTGTCGATCCCGAACTTCGCCACTTCCTTCGCGTTGGTCGAGATGGCTACAAAGTGCTTCGCGATCGCGGACTCGTCGCCTCCCAGGTTGCTCAGCAGCCACTCCCGCGCCGAGTGCGCGTTGGTCATGGTTTCCAGCGTTGTAAATGTCTTCGAGGCCACCAGAAACATCGTCTCGTCCGCATGGAGGTCGCGCACTGCTTCCACAAAGTCGGTTCCATCGACGTTGGAAACAAACCGGAAGGTCATCTCGCGATCGCTGTAGTGCCGGAGCGCCTCGTAGGCCATCACGGGCCCAAGATCGGACCCTCCAATGCCGATATTCACGATGTTGCGAATTCGCTTGCCCGTCGCTCCCTTCCAATCGCCCGATCGCACCCGGTCGGCAAAACCGCTCATCTTGTCCAGCACCGCATGGACCTGAGGGACAACATCCTCTCCGTCGACTATGATCGAGTCGCTCTTTGGCGAACGCAGCGCGATGTGCAGCACTGCTCGGTTTTCTGTGATGTTGATCTTCTCGCCGGTAAACATCGCCTCGGTCCGCGATTTGAGGTCACGCTCCTCAGCCAACTTCGCCAGCAGCGCCAGCGTTTCGTCCGTCACGCGATTCTTCGAGTAGTCCAGCAGGAGCCCTGGGCCTTCCACGGTCATCCGTTCCGCGCGCCCCACATCCTTTGCGAAGAGTTCGCGGAGGGTTGCGGTTTGCATTTTCCCAGCGTGGTCTGCGAGCGCCTTCCATGCATCCCCGTCCACCAAGGCCTTCGTTTCCTGTGTCGTTGCCATGTGCCGATCCTTTCCTTTCACAGTCTGATGCGTGCTCGCTCGAAAGGAGAAAACTGCACAGACACCTATTGTGTCCACCACCCCGATCGCCCCGCGACGAAGCCCGGTATTCGGCCTGTGGGCCTTTGTTGATGCGCTCGAATGCAGCAGGGAGAGATCCCGCGTCCGTGTTGCCGAGAAGTGCTCGGTTCGTTTATCGTTTGTATGTGCGACTATCGCCCAACCCTGATGTGAACCTTTGGTGGCGCCGGTGACGGAAAAGCCTGTCGCTTCCCCGCTCAAGGGCAACCTGCACCAGGTTCCTACCGATCTGGCGGCCCCCGCGGTGGTCAGTGTCGCGCAGCGGCCAAGCCCTTCGGCCAGCCTCGATGCTTTTGCCGGCGATCCCGACTTCATGACTTCGCTTGCGCGCGGGCTTCTAGTGATCCAGGCTTTCACGCAGCAGACGCCGCAGATGACCATCGCTCAGTTAAGCGTGCGGACCGGCCTCTCGCGGGCGGCCGCCCGACGCTGCCTGTACACGCTCACCAAGCTCGGCTTTGCCGGCACGGAGGACGGATCTCGCTATGCTCTGCGCCCCCGCATGCTGTCCTTGTCGCAGAATTTCGCGTCCTCGAACGACCTTGCGGTTGCGGCCCAACCTGTGCTCGAGAGGATGTCTGCCGCGTACCGAGAAAGCTTCTCCGTCGCCACTTTGGACGGCGACGACATCGTCTACATCGCACGGACAACGGCCTCCCGCATGATGACAGTCGATCTCCACATTGGCAGCCGGCTGCCTGCGTTTTGCACCAGCATGGGCCGCATCCTGCTGGCGCAGCTGCCGCCCGAAGCGTTGGAGCAGTATCTTGCCCGCGCTGTGCTGACTCCCTTTACCACGCGCACTATCACCTCGGTCGAAAAGCTACGTCCACTCCTCCGTTCCATTCGCCGTAACGGGTATGCCATTTGCGACCAGGAATACGAAGTCGGGCTCCGGTCGCTTGCCGTTCCTGTGTACGCGCCGTCCGGCCGTGTGGCCGCGACGCTGAACCTGAGCGGAAGCGCGCCCAGGCTCTCCATCCCCGACCTGCAGACACGCTTTTTGCCGCATCTGCGGAACGCTGCGGCCGAGCTTGGCGTGTTTCTTCGCTAACCTTGCGGAGGACGTGGCGGGAACAACGGACGCCGAGACAGGTACTCAGGAAGCGGCTCGTTGGCGGTTTGCGCAGGCTCAGCACTCACAGTCGACGACCACGCGTCATTCGGCCCCGGACCCTTCCATTCGATACAATCATCCGAGCGTGGCGACCTTATCTGCAACTCCGCACCCCGATCTTGTTGAAAGCTCCGGCCAGCCTACGGCGGGAGAAGTTTCCACCAAGGTCAGCGGGGCTCGAGACAACGCCGCCGGTTCTGTGAGCAGGCAGCGTGCGAGGCGCTACTGCGTACTGCTTCTGCTGCTTCCGCTGATTGGCATCCCAGCCTCGATCGCGCTTGGCCGCTCTGATTTCTTTTTGCACCACGGCGCGAGTGTCTGGGTGCGCTCGGACGACGCCGTGTTTGACATGCACGACCGCCGTTGCGATGTTGTTGTCTTTGGTGACTCGACCGCGATGACCGGTATCAATCCTCAGGTCATTGAGCAGCAGACGGGGCTTCGCACCTGCAACATCGCTGTCACGAATGCCGTTATGGCGGTGACCGGCAACATGACACTCGACCACTTCCTGGAACACAACGGACGACCGCGGATGATCCTGCTGCAGCTCAGTCCGGACGACTTTCTGTCACAGAACCATAGCTGGCACAACACCATCTATGCCGAAGGCATGCTGGAGTTGCTGCGGCACGGGGCGCCCGGCGAGGCCCGACGCGTTTTGCTCGCGCACCCGCAGGAGGCAATCACCTTTGCCGGGTACGCCGCAGGATTCACCGCCTACTACGGCCTGAAGCAGATCTGGTTTCACCTGACGGGGAGCCGCGCGGAGGAGGACACGATCGTGGTCCGCAACGGGTTCTTCACCCCGCCTTCGCCGGCGCGCAGCTTTTGCGACCCGGCCCCAACACTCGCCACTTCCACCGGCGACGCCTTTCCAAGAAGCCTCGTGCAGGCATTCCGGCAGCGGTATGCCGGCGAGACCGATCGTGTGCTGGTCAACGTCGCGCCGATCCCGTCATGCGACCAGAATCTCAGTGCCTTCGCCGCGCAACTGGACGGTGTGACCAACAACACGCTGCTGCCGCTGCCGATCGGCTTGTTCAACGATCAGCGTCACTACACTGCCCCTGGCTCGACGCTTGTCTCGCGACTCATCGCAGACGAGCTAAATGAAGCTGCCGGGCAGCCGCGGGGGGCAGAGCAGACGGCTCATGTTGCACGTGCGACTCCAGGCGGCAGAGCGCAATAGGCTGCGCGTGATCCATGCTCTTTAACTCTCTGCGCTTCCTGTTTATCTTTCTCCCCGTCACGATGCTGGGCTTCGAACTGCTCGGCCGGTATGGGCGCCGGCCGGTGATCTTCTGGCTCGGCCTGATGTCGCTTGTGTTCTATGCCGCGTGGAATCCGCCGTTTGTGCTTTTTCTGCTTGGCTCGATCGTTGCGAACTACCTTGTCGCCCTGCTGATTACCCGTGCAACTCCAGACTCCAGTCAACGGCGGGTGCTGCTGACGGTCGGCATTGCTCTGAACCTTGTTGCCCTCTTCTATTTCAAGTACCTGGCCAAAGTTCTCCTGCTTCTTGCCTCCCTCCACGTTCCCAGCGCGCACCCACATTCGATTCTGTTGCCGCTGGGGATTTCCTTCTTCACATTCACGCAGATCTCCTACCTGGTCGACCTGGCGCAGGGGCAGGCTGAGCAGCAGGACTTCCTTTCCTACCTTCTGTTCGTGACCTTCTTCCCGCACCTGATTGCCGGACCCATTCTCCACCACAAGGAGATGATGCCTCAGTTCGGGAACCAGTTTGGCACGAGCGGCTTGCCGGCCGGAGGGCGGGACCCTGCCGCTCGTCGATTTGCTCTGAACTCCCGCGATGTCGCGCTTGGCTTTACGTGGTTTCTGATGGGTTTGGCGAAGAAGGTTCTGATCGCCGACAAGCTCTCCCCCGCAGCCAATTTTGCCTTCGAACATGCTGGATCACTGCCGGCGTTTTCTGCGTGGACAGGCGTCATTGTTTACTCGATGCAGCTGTATTTCGATTTTTCGGGCTACTCCGATATGGCTCTCGGTCTTGCCCGGATTTTTGGAATCCGGTTCCCGATCAACTTCGACTCGCCGTTCAAAGCGACCAGCATCACGGAATATTGGCAGCGCTGGCACATCACGCTGACGCGTTACATCACGCTCTACCTTTATAACCCGATCCTGCTGACGGTGCAGCGGCGGCGTCTGGCTCGCGGGCAGAAAATCTCGCGTAAGGCCCTGGCGACTCCGGGCGGATTTGTCGCCATGGTGGCGTATCCGACCATCCTCACCATGCTGCTAACCGGCATATGGCACGGCGCGGGTCTGCAGTTCGTTCTGTTCGGTCTGATTCATGGCGTATATCTGACGGCCAACCAGGCATGGCGGCACTTTCGCCAGCGGGTTCAGCAGCCCGCGACCGCGCACGCGCCTGCCGGACCGCTTCGTTTTTTGCTCATGGTCGGGGTCTACGCCCAGGTTTGTTTCGCGCTGATCTTTTTCCGCTCTGACTCACTGGGCGCGGCATTTGCACTGTTGCGCGACATGGCGGGGCACCACGGCGCCGGGCGCGCGAGTAACCTGCTGGATGGCCTGCTTGCCTTTGCGCTGTTTCCTGTCGTCTGGTTGCTGCCGAACACTCAGCAGATCCTTGGACAGGAAACCAGCGCCAGCGGGATTGCTGCCTCGCCCGGCACACCGGCGGTGAATCCGGTGCCTGCGCCTACTCTGCTGGCGGGTTTGCGCTGGGCGCCGGATCTTCGCTGGGCGGTGGTGATGGCTGTGTTGCTGTTCGCGGTGCTGGCCAATCTCGACAGCACCGCGTCGTTTCTCTACTTTCAGTTCTGAGCCGTCCGGTCGCGACCTACTGTTCAGGAGGCGCGAAGCAGTGTGCGAAGGAGAGACCATCCGGCCCAGGGTTGACCGACACGGCGCACCCCATGGGGAGCAGCACAGCCTGCCCGACAGCAACGGCGATTGCCTCACCAGGCTGGCCCGCGACTGTGCCGCTGCCGTCAAGAGCCACGAGGCATCCTGTGCTCCAGCCCGGCAGCTCCGCCGGCGTTTCCGGCGCGAGATCGTAGCGGTCTACGGTGAAGTATTGCTCTTCGATCAGGCGGGTGTAGCCGTCTCGCTCGACCGGCGTTACCTTGCCGGCGCGCGTGCCGGTCTGCATGACATCAAGCCCCTGCTGGACGTGCAGTTCGCGTGGACGGCCGTAGTCGTACATGCGGTATGTGATGTCGGAGGTCTGCTGCGTTTCGAGCAGGGTGACGCCGGGCCCGATCGCGTGAACGGTTCCGGCGTCGACGAACACCATCTCCCCCGCGGACACCGGGACCATGTTCAACAGCTGCTCCATGGAATGATTTGCGACGGATGCTTCGACCTCCGCCCGACCGATGCCGGACCTCAGACCAAGCGCGACGTGCGCGCCTGGCTCGGCATCCAGCACATACCAGCACTCCGTTTTGCCGCGTGGCTGACCCATGGCCTGCGCCTGTGCGTCGTTTGGGTGTACCTGGACGGACAGCTTCTCGCTCGGGAAGAGCAACTTGATCAGGAGCGGAAACTCGGCCGGATTTCCGCTGACGTTGCCAGTTCCGAGAATCGCCCCGGAGTGCTCGCGAACCGCTTCGGCCAGACTTTTTCCTGCCAAGGGGCCAGTCTCGATCACCGATTCCGGACCGGTCAGCCAGGCTTCGCCAACCGCGTCTGACAGGTCGGTGCTGCTGTACCAGGGCCGCAGATCCCGGCGTCCCCACACGCGTTTGCTGAAACTTGGACGAAGGCGAAAGGGACCCACCGTCGCTTCGTCGCTGCCCGCCTGATTCCCCGTCATGGCCGTCTCTCTCCCGTCGATCGCACCGTGCACCTCCATCTTAGAGCGGGCCGCAACAACCAGCACGCCTGGGCTACATTACAAAACTCTTACACCACACCGAGGCCGGCGCTGGTAGCGTTTCTTTAGGGGTTGGTTTGCCCCGCAGAAGAGGATCTTTTCACCATGATTTCTGAAATCAGCCCCGATCAGCGCTCCACCGCTGTACAACCTGGGGTTACGCCTAAGCCGTTCACCGTGACGCCTGCTGCCGCCGTTGAGACCGTCCGCAAGATCAAGCAGGACCTGCGCATGGGCCGCGAACACCAGCAGGGGCGGATCAACTGGATGACGACCATCTTTATGGGTCTGTTTCACGTTGGCGCGATCGCGGCCCTGTTCTTCTTTTCCTGGAAGAATCTGCTCGCAAGCGTGGTTATGTATTTTTTCGCGATCAATGTCGGCATTGGGATGGCCTATCACCGTCTGTTGACCCATCGCGGCTACAAGACGCCCAAGTGGGTTGAATACTTCCTGACCGCGTGCGGCACCATGGCGCTTGAAGGTGGACCCATTTTCTGGGTGGCGACGCACCGTGTGCACCACCAAAACTCCGACCAAGAGGGCGACCCGCACACCCCGCACGACGGCACCTGGTGGGCGCATGCGGGATGGATTCTTTCCGGCCGCGCCATGCACTCAGAGACTGCCCTGCTTGGCCGCTACGCCCCTGATCTTACCCGCGACCCCGGTCAGGTCTGGCTTTCGAAATTTCACTGGGTGCCCATCACGGTTGCGGGTCTTCTGCAGGTTGTCATCGGTGCCTCGCTCGCCTCACCGGGTCATCGTGTTGTGGGCGCTCTGGGCATGGTGCTCTGGGGAACCTTTCTCCGCACGACCCTCGGCCTTCATGCGACCTGGCTGGTGAACTCTGCGACGCACCTCTGGGGCAAGCGCCGCTTTGAGACCAAAGATGACTCGCGGAACAACTGGTGGGTGGCCATTCTTACCGGCGGTGAAGGCTGGCATAACAATCACCACGCGCATCCAGTCAGCGCGCGTCATGGCCTCGCCTGGTACGAGTTCGATATCAACTACTACGGCATTTGGCTGCTGTCCAAAGTTGGTCTTGCGAAGAAGATCCAGGTTGCGCAGTTCGATCCTGCAAATCCCAAGCCAGCCGGAGTATAAGCAGGGCACAGCCCCAAAGGCGCAGAGTTGACACTCTGCGCCTTTCCTGTTGACTCACACAGTAGCTGGCACTCGCGATTTCCGCTCCGTCTCCCACCAGCCACTGCTGTCGGCTTGGCTCAATTTTCGAGCGGTGTTTTCGGCAGAAGTGCCCGGATGTACCCCATATTTCGCTTCTCGTTGGCAAACTGGATATTCCGCAGCAATCCTGCAAACGCAAGGTCAATGACGTCCTGACTTGGCCGCTTCTTCTGCCTGTCCTCCACATGTGCCAAGCTGCGGTCGAGCTTCGCGTACTCCACGATTTCGCTCCAGTGCTCCGGCTGCGCATACGTGACCGGAGACGACGCCGCATCCATTTTCTTGTACGGCCAGAACGCCCAGCCGATGTCGTTCTTCTCGAGGAGACGTGCAAACTCCGCGACCCACTCGTCCTTGTTTTCGCCCGACTCGCCTAACCAGATAGGCACCTTGTTCGCCGTCCGGAAATCCACGTATTTCTGTACCGTCGCCTGCACGGGCGGGGTCCAGTACGTGTGCAGCTGGTAAATGGCGTTGCTGTCAAATGGCGGGCCGAATACCGTAAAATCGGAGTCCCACTTCGCTCCGCCCAGGATCACTGCGTGGTGCGTGTCCTCGGTGCGGATCGCGGCCGTGAAACGCTTATAGAGCGGCTCCAGCTTCGCGTCGAACTGCCGCAGCTGCGGGTAGTGCGGAATGGGCTCGTTCAGAAGGTCGTACCCCATTACGGTTGTGTCGTCTTTGTAGCGATGCGCGATGCGTTGCCAAAGCTCCGTCGTCTGTTGCTGCGCGGTGGCGTCGGCATAAAGCCACGGCCAGCCATTGCTGTCGTCGATGTTCGCTCCCGTCTGGCCGCCAGGCGCCGCGTGGAGATCGATCACGACCAGAAGACCTTCCTGCCTGCACCAGCCAATGACGCGATCCAACAGACGAAAGCCTTCGTCGTCCGGCGTTTTAAAGAGTTTCCAGTGAATGGGGATGCGCACCGAATCAAAGCCAGCCTGCTTGATCAGGTGAATGTCCTCCCGCGAGATGTAAGTGTCACGGTAGGTTTTCCAGAAGGCTGCGGCGCGCTCCGGTCCCAGCATCTCGGTCACGAACTCCTCGATTTCGCGCTCGGACTGCGGACCGCCCTCGAACTTCCACATGTAGCCTTCGGTCACCATCCAGTTGCCGAGATTGATCCCGTGCAGGTGCAGTGGCTTGCCCGCGCCATCGACGATCTGCTCCCCGCGGGCATGGACAAACTGGGCGCGGCAGGTTCCCAGACCGATGCTTCCGAGCCAAATTACCAGCGCACCTACACTTCTGTTCCAAGCCATTGGCATCCTCCGTACGATTTGTCTGCACCCTAAGTCGCGAGTTGAGAGGCAGCAACCCAGCCCTTCTTCGATCCCCCGTTATACTCCACTGCAAGGCTATGAACTTCACCCGTCGCCGCGGAGCCATCGCCCTCTTTATCGCCCTGGGCGTGCTTCTGATCGGCGTTGCCGTCACGCTCAACATCGGATGGATCATCGTGACCGCCGACGAGCGCCGCATCGCAACGCTTGTTTTGGGGATTATCTTTTTTGCGATTTTGGTCGCCGGGGTTGTCCTCAACACCGTCTTCCTCGTCCGTGAGATCCGCCGCAACGAGCGTCAGGACTCTTTCCTCAACGCCGTGACGCACGAGCTTAAGACGCCTGTCGCATCGATTCGCCTGTACCTCGAGACGCTCCAGCGCCGATCGACGGACGAGGCGCAGCGGCAAACTTTTTACCGCATCATGCATGCGGACACGGACCGGCTGCTCGCCACGGTGGACCAGGTGCTGAAAGCCGGCGAGCTTGGACAGCGTGCGCGCCAGCAGAACCGATCGATCGTTGACATGGGCGCCCTGGTGGAGGAGTCGATCAGCGTGACGCTTCAACGTCACCACCTGCCGCCCGGCGTGATTCGTCTGGAGCCCGTTTCGGGCGGCGTGCGTCTGCGTGTCCACGCAATCGCCGAAGACCTTCGCACAGCGATCACCAACGTGCTTGACAACGCGGTGAAGTATTCGCCAGATGGTGTTGACGTCGTGTGCTCGCTGCGTATCGTGCGCTACACCACGGTCGAACTGCGCGTCACCGACAGCGGACTTGGGATTCCCGCAGGCCAGCTCAAACGTATTTTCAAACGGTTTTATCGCGTCCCTGGGCGGTCGATGGTGCGTGTGAAAGGCACCGGCCTTGGCCTCTTTCTGGTTCGCGCCATCGCTCGTCAGCATGGCGGGGACGCGGTCGCAACCAGCCCGGGCCCGGGATCCGGCACGACCATCGTCCTCACCGTTCCGCTGGCTACGTCAGCGGATCCAACCAATCCGGCATAGCATGGAGTCGATGTCCACCGACCCCCAACAAGCTACGCCTACGGCTGTCGCTGCGGTCGCGGCAGAACCGTTGATCGTGCTGGTCGAAGATGAAGACCACCTTGCACAGGGCCTCCTCTTCAATCTCCAGGCCGAGGGATACCGCGTCCACCTCGAAGCTGATGGCGACTCAGCCCTCGCGTGGCTTCTGCAAAGCACGGCGTTGGCTTCCCTGCCCCACCACCAACCCGCCGCCGTCCTGCTCGACTGCATGCTCCCCGGAACCGACGGCTTCACCATTGTCCGTACGCTGCGCGAGCACGAGCGCTATGTCCCTGTGCTTTTGCTCACGGCCCGTTCACGCCCGGAAGACGTTTTGGAAGGCATGGAGGCCGGTGCTGATGACTACCTGGCTAAGCCTTTCGACCTGAACATTCTGCTTGTCCGCCTGAAGTCTCTTCTGCGTCGCATGGCCTGGCAAGCCAACCGGTCACCCGAGCAGACAGCGTCGCCGCCGCCGCCCCTGGTCCCGAGGGACGAGTACAGCTTTGCCGGCAGGTGCATCCGCTTTGACACCCTCGAACTTCATGCACCGGGCCGCATGACTCACCTGACGCTGATGGAAGCCGACCTGCTGCGGTATCTGACCGAGAGAGAGGGTCGCGTCGTTTCGCGCAAGGAGATTCTTGAACAGGTTTGGCGCGTCCACGAGGATACGGACACCCGCGCCATCGACAACTTCATCGTGCGTCTGCGTCGGTACATCGAAGACGACCCGGCGCAGCCACGTCACTTACTGACAGTTCGGGGCGTCGGGTATCGTTTTCTTTCTCACGAATGTTTCGCAGGTTGACACAGGCACCACCGGCTTCATAAAAAGGTCCTCTCAGCATTGCGAGCGTGCGCTCTTCTCCAATCACGCTCCAGAGAAGCCCGGTGTTCGCGAGGGCTTACGAAGGGGGAGACGCGTATGCAACGACGGGATTTTGTGCGGACGATGATTGCGCTTGGCGTTGCGCCGGAGCTTTGGGCGCAGCAGGTCGCCAACCCGGCTCCGCCGCCGCCGGCGCCGGTGCCGTGGACGCTGGGTCTGAATGCGAAGACACCTTTGCCCCAAGTGCGGGCCGCAGACGCGATCGCCTCGACGGACGCGACGTTTTTTTCCGCCGGCCAGATGGATGCGTTGACACACCTCTGCGACGCGCTGATGCCGCCGATCGGAGAGAAGCCGGGCGCCCTGGCTGCGGAGACGCCGGCCTTCCTGGACTTCCTGATCGGTCAATCGCCAGATCCGCGAAAAAAGCTATACACCGATGGACTGGACTGGCTGAACGGTGTCTCGCAGAGCACTTACGATGTCGCCTTCGCAAAGCTAGACGCCACACAGGCGCATGCGGTGATCGCACCCTGGCTGCGCACCTGGATGGCGGACCACCCACCGACAGAGGCGCATGCGCATTTCATCAATGTCGCACATGCGGACATCCGAGCGGCGACGATGAACTCGAGCAAGTGGATTCTCGCGCTAGGTCAGGAAGATCAGGATTGGGTCACCTCCGGACTCTACTGGTCGCCGGTCGAGCCTGACATCTATGCCGAGAACTTTCATGGCGTGCACCTGCGCCCGTCTCCTGTTCCGGGCTCACCGTCCTCAACGCACATGAGTCCGTCGTACCCAAACTAGAGCGGCCGCACGAAGGAGGAGACCCTGAACGAACCTGTGGACGTGCTCATTATCGGGTCGGGACACGCCGGCGGCATGGCAGCGAAGATCCTGACGGAAAAAGGCGTCTCCTGCCTGATGTTGAACGCCGGACCGGTTGCCGATGTCTCCCGGGATGCGCAACGGAAGCCAGCCTATGAGTTGCCGTTTCGAGGCTTCAAACCACCTGGCCGGCTGGAGCATGTGTATCAATCCAGCGGATACAACGCGAATGTGTGGGTGGATGAACAGGAGGTGCCATACACCTTCAACCCGGACCATCCGTACAACTGGGTGCGTGTGCGCTTGTTTGGTGGACGATCCCTGTTCTGGTCGCGGCAATCGTTTCGCCTCAGCGATTTTGAACTGAAAGGCAAGTCTCACGACGGTTTTGGGGAAGATTGGCCTCTCGATTACGCGGAACTGGCGCCATATTACTCCCGTGTCGAGGAGATCTTCCAGGTGTCGGGTGCGATGGACGGACCGCCGCAGATGCCGAACGGAAACTTTGTCCCGGATACCACCCCGTGGTCGACCTCCATGCAGCGCTTCATTGCGGCCGCGGGAGCGCTCGGCGTCCCTGTGTGCAAGCAGCGTCGAGCGTTGGGCCGTGATGGCCTAGCGAGCTCGATCAACCTGCTGCTTCCCGATGCCGAGAAGACGGAAAAACTGACCTCGATCTCGAACGCGGTTGTCCGTGAAATCACGGCGGACAAGAACACCGGCCAACCGAACGGATGCCATTTCGTCGATCGGCTTTCGCGTCGGGAGATGCATGTGAAGGCGCGTGTGATCGTGCTGGCAGCGGGCACCCTGGAGAGCACACGTCTGCTGCTGAACTCGAACATGGCCAACTCGTCAGGCGTGGTCGGGCGCTACCTGATGGATCAGATCTATGGCGCGGGCATTACCTGCTCGGTGCCGGAAGCGCGTGGTGGGAAGGCGAATGAGAAGTTGATGGGTGGGAGCGCCATCGTCCCCCGCTTCCGCAACATTACGACCAAGGACAACAAGTTTCTCCGGGGCTATGCGCTGAATGTGACCAGCCGGCTCGGTGGTATGGAGCCGCGGAACTTTGCCGCGTACGGCGCCGAGCTGCAGAGCAAGCTCGATGAATACTACGGGTCAGCGTTTTACATGACCATTATGGGCGAGGTGCTCGGGCGAGATGAGAACCATGTGAGCATCGATAAGAACACGGTCGACGCGTGGGGCATCCCCGTGCTGCACATCGAGACGCGATATACCGACAATGAGTACGACATGGCCAAGGATGCGGTGGAGGTGGGGAGCCAGCTCGCACACTCCGCTGGATTCGACGTGCTGTCGCAGAACGTCGTCCCAAACCCGCCGGGCTACAGCATCCACGAGGTCGGTACCTGCCGCATGGGTGATGACCCGAAGCGCAGCGTGCTGAACCGATGGAATCAAAGCCATGATCACAAGAATTTGTTTGTCGTCGATGGGGCTGCGTTTGTGAGTTCCGGATGGCAGAACCCGACTATGACGATCAGTGCACTTTCTATGCGGGCTTCAGAGCACCTGGCGGACGAGATGACAAAGGGGAACGTTTAAGAATCCGTCCCGCACGGAAGCCAGCTGCCAGACCGGGCCTGAGGACCTGCACAGAAGGCGACTTCTTGAGAGGCGATTCAGGTCCGCGATCCGATAACTATCTCGACGGTTTTATTAGAGGTGCAGGTCGTCGTCACCTGTCCAGTGTCCCCCACGATCTTTGGGGTAGCGGAAGGAGTTCGCGTCCCTTGTTGGAGTGTGAAGAGCACGGACGACACACCGACCTGCTGCTACCGAAAGACCTGGTCTCGTCTTCTGGACCGAGCTCAAGGCTCCGTCACGGGATCAGCGACGGATCAGCCCACCGCTGCTGTGCTGAGCCGAATCGCTGGTTCATCGACTGTCGCCGGGACCTCACGCCAGCTTCAGCCTGGTCTCAAGCTGCTGTTCTCACTCCTTGCAGGTGCGGTTTCATGGCGGGTAGTCTGCTGCGATGCAGGAGGGACGAGCGTTAAGCTTTCTCCAAGCAGGAGAGAACTTTTGCGCTCTGTTCCATCATGCTCGAGTTGCTCGTGGCCAGAAGCAGGGACCTGCTCGGTTGCGTGGTGGTCGATGAAGCACAGAGGAGAACGGATGATGGCCGTACGTCGGAAAGGCCGTTGCATATCGCTCATAGTTTGCTTAGAGGCTCTGGTGTTGGTGCTGGTCGGCGTCCCTCGAGCTTCAGCGGGGCCGGTCGACTTGCGCGTGGATTCGCGGGTAAACCCGCTGGGCATTGACGCTGCGAAGCCCAAGCTTTCCTGGCGAAGCGACGATACGGCAAAGGACTGGAAACAAGCCGCGTACAGGATTGAAGTAGCAAGTGACCCATCGAAGCTGGGACAGAACAAGCCGGACGTCTGGGATAGTGGACGTGTCTCTTCGAACGAGTCGATCGGCATCGCCTATGAGGGCCCAGAGATGGTCGCCGGCAAGCGTTATTTTTGGCGGGTTCGCACGTGGGACGCCTCTGGAAAACAGGAGACCTCCACCGAGTCAGCCTGGTGGGAGACGGGCCTTCTCGGAAAGGAGGCGTGGAAGGCGAAGTGGATTTTCTATGCAGACGAGGCGGAAGCCCACACCCTGGGCGAGGTGCGGTGGTTGTGGCTGGCGACCGGCGATCCACGACACGTTCCCGGAGAGCAGACGGCGGAGTTCCACTATGTCTTGCATCTTGATGCCAAACCGGAGTCGGTCCTACTTCATTGCCTCACGGGCGGGACTTTTACAACCGAGGTAAACGGCACCCGAACGGGGCACAAGGACCAGTGGGGCGCCTTCGACCGAGAGGATGTCCGCGGGCAGATGCACGCTGGCCGGGGCGCGAGCGGGGATAACATCATCATCGTGCGCACTGCCGCGCGTGGGGCAAAAGCGCCTGATACCGTGGTCAACGGCTTCGCGGCGGTCCTTGATCTACGCGACGCGAAGGGACATGTCCGACAGATTGTCAGTGACGGCTCCTGGACCGTGCGATCCAGCCCTGCGACCCCTTGGCAGCCGGCCCGGGTTGTTGCTCCGCTGGCGGATTTGCGTGTGAACGTAGGCTCGGACCGGCAGGAACTGGAATCCGCCCCGGACCGCATCACGACAGGGGTCTCCCTGGTACGGAAGATTTTCTCCGTGCAAGGCCCTGTTCGATCTGCGCGGCTCTACATCACTGCCATGGGAAGTTACCGCGCGTTCCTGAACGGACAGCGCGTGGGCGCAAGCGAGCTGGCTCCGGGCTTTACCGATTTTCGCAAGCGCGTACTCTACCAGACCTACGACGTAACCAAGCAGGTGCAGGGAGGTCAGAATGCGTTGGGAGTGAAGCTGAGTGGCGGATGGCACGGGAGCCCGTTGCTGTGGTCTGGGGTGAGAGAGTTCCCCGGCCCCGACATGCTTTGCGCGCAGCTGATAATTACATTGCAGGACGGCACGCAGCAGGTTGTTGGCACGGACAGCACATGGATGGGAACTCGGGATGCCACAGATTCCGCGGAGATCTATGGCGGGGAGAGCTATGACGCGCGCCTCGCACCGGGCAGTTGGAACACCGTGCGCTTCACGCCGGGCCCGGTCTGGACGCCGGTGAAGGAGGGTTCTGTTCCGCCAGACGTGCTGATCAGCTCACAGCCAGATGCTCCGCCTCATATTTCCCAAACGCTGGCGCCTGTTTCGATGCAGGCGGTGGACGCTGCCGGAATTGCGCCGGGCACCAAGCTGTTCGATATGGGGCAGAACATGGTCGGTGTCGTCCGTTTGCGCGTTCACGGAGCACGTGGCACGGTTGTGCGGCTCCGGTTTGCTGAGCGGTTGAAAGAGGATGGCGGTGTCTACACTGAGAACCTGCGCAATGCCGACGCAACGGATGAGTACACGATGCGTGGCGAGGGCGTGGAGGAATGGACACCGGCGTTCACCTTTCACGGCTTCCGCTATGTGCAGGTGGAGGGGCTGCCCTCCGCAGCAGGCAAGGACACGCTGCTGGGCGAGGTGGAGAACAGCTTGCCGGACCAGCCTTCGATGCGCTTCAGCAGTTCCAGCGCGCTGCTGAACAGCATGTTCGAGCTGGGTCTCTGGGGGCAGCGGGGCAACTTTGTATCTATCCCCACAGACTGCCCGCAGCGCGATGAGCGGATGGGCTGGATGGGCGACGCCGGCGTGTTCTGGCGCACGGGTTCTTACAACTTCAACATCGATTCGTTCACGCACAAGTTCATGAACGATGTGACCGATGCACAGGACTCCCGTGGAGTGTTCATGAACGTCTCTCCCAACCTGCTGCTCGTCGGGCCTGAAAGCACGGGCGCTCCGGGATGGGGAGATGCAGGTGTGCTCGTGCCGTTCGCTACGTGGATGCAGTATGGAGATCGAAGCGTCATCGATGAGAACTGGGATGCCATGGAGCGCTGGATGCACTTCATTGAAGAGAACAACCCCGATGGTCTACGGCGGAAGGATCTAGGACCTGATTATGCAGACTGGTTAGCGCCGGATCCGCATACACCAAAGGACCTGGTGGCGACCGCCTACTGGGCGCTGATTGCGCAACAGATGGAAACCATGGCCAAAGCAACCAGCCGCAGCGAGGCCGCTGAGCGCTACCGAAAAACTTACGAGAAGATCAGAGTGGCCTACGAGCGAGCATACGTACACAAAGACGGCAGCGTGGAAGGCGACACACAGACGTCGTACGTCCTGACGCTGTACACAGGCATGGTGAAGGCGGAGCTGCGCAGTGGGCTCACAGACCATCTGGTTGCTGATATCGAGAAGCACGGCAGTCACCTCACCACAGGGTTTCTCGGCACACCGTTTCTGCTGTTTGTGCTCGATGCGCAGGGGCGGAGCGATGTCGCCTACCGGCTCCTGCTGAACGACACCTATCCCTCATGGGGCTACATGGTCAGCAAGGGCGCGACGACCTGGTGGGAGCGTTGGAACGGAGACACAGGGGACCCGGGGATGAACTCCTACAATCACTACGCGTTCGGTTCGGTGATGGCGTGGGTCTACCGGCGTGTTTCCGGAATCGATACGGACGCCAGTGGGCCTGGGTTCCATCACCTGATGATCTCTCCGCACACGGATGCACGGCTGACCCATGCACGGAGCGAATACGAGTCCCATTACGGTGAGGTCGTGACGGATTGGACACGGTCGGCCAACGGAGAAATGCATCTGTCCGTGACCCTTCCAGCGAATACGACCGCAACTGTGGAACTGCCCCGGGGACCGCGCGGCGGGGTTCTGCAGGACGGCAAAGTGATCAAGAACAAACAATTTGAAATAGGTTCAGGTGTGACGACCTTTCTCGCGCAGTAAGGAACAATCGAATGGACGACTCGCCATGCGCGTCATGCGAGTCAACTTGGCCACCTTCTAGATGACCCTGCCGGGTAGGATCGCTCGAATGTGCCGGTGAAGGAACCTGAGGACACGAATGTCCACCAGGCCGTGCCGGCACAATTGGTTAGTCGTCGTCTTTGTCCTTCGCTTGTTTGTGCTTCTCCAGAAGCTGAGCGGGCGGGGTGGCGTTCCCCTGAGCGTCCTGCCACAGGATGAGGTTCAACTTTTCCGAAGGCGCACGGTCCGGATGACGGAAGTCCATGCGCGCCGAGGCTTTCGCGCCTACAGCATGAGCCGTGTTTGCTGTAAAGATCAGGCCATTGTCGCGGTTCGTCGTGTCCGCAACATACGGCTTCTGATCTCCCGGTCCGAGAAACTCGGGCTGCATGAAGGAACTGAAGGCGTCGTTGTTGTTCATCGGTGGCAGTCCAAGAAGCGTCTCCATCGTGCGAATGGTCGACACGGTCGAATAGAAGGTCGAATCGACGAATGGCTGGTTCCCCGGTCCATGCGGAGCGTATTTGCTGATCGCCAACGCAAGGGACCGATGAGCATCCACATGATCGGCGCCGTTCTGGGCATCGTCCTCCAACACGAAGATCGCTGTGTTGTCCCAAAACGGCGAATGGGAGATCGCGTCGACAACGATGCCCAGGGCGAAATCATTATCAGCGACGGAGGCTCTGGGCGTCGGCCCACCGGGAGTGGTGCCCGCTGTGTGATCGTTGGCCAATCGCAACTGGATGAACTCCGGCATCGTATCGCTGCCCCGGACAAGATCCGCTTTCCAGGTGTCGAAATGGCGTAAGAAGATCTTGGCGCGGATCACATCCGGCACACGCAGATTAAAATCGGGAGCTTCGGGAACGAAGTGTCCGACCAACTCAGGCTTGGTCGCCACGTTGCGCGCGATCAACGGTATCGCCCATGGCCACTGGTTGGTCCCGCCACCCCAGATCGGCGGGATCGCGCCACCAGGAGTAATCTCCTTCTGCGTGCACGGGGCCGCAAAGGTGGTTTGCGGGCCTTCCTGCGAGGGCACCGGCGCCGCCGCAGCCTTCCTTTCGTTGCAGAATGTGGTGGAAATATATTCGCCGAAGTGCAGAAGGGTGCGGTGGTGCGCGGCCAGGTTCGTCCATAGATAACCGCTACCCGGCTCGTTCACATCAGGGATGTGTTGCAGCAGAGGATAGCCCTCTGCGACCAGGCCTTCAAAGTCGTACGGCCGCTGCCCGTTGCGGTAGTTCTGTTCCCACCCCTTTTCGAGGTAATCGGTGCCGATCGCTGCATTGGACCAGACATGGCCGTCACCGGAGACCTCTCCGGAATCGAAGAAGTTGTCGAGCACGCCAAACTGCAGAGCGAGCTTGTGGAAGTTGGGCGTAGTCGCCGCGCCATACATGGTGAGCGAGGCGTCGCCGTTGCCCACATGCCGACCGGCGGCATCCGTCAGATCGCCCAGCACCTGATCGTAGGTCCGGTTTTCACGGATGATGTACACCACGTGCCGTATGCGGCCAGTGCCGACCGGCGGCTGCGTCGAGTTCCCTCCTACCTCAGAACGATCGGCGAAGTGAATCGTCTCGCGACCGGCGCGGATACGGTTGTCGGCAAGCGTCGTTTGTGTCCAGGAGGGCAGATCCGCCGCAAGCTGATTCAGGTCGATGGTGGCCAGCGAGCCATGAAGGAGATGACCGATGTATGTGAAGCTGCGACGCGGAGCACCGGCCGCTTCTTGCGCTGGCGTTCGCACCTCAGGCATGTTGTTTGGTCCTGTTCCGCGGCCCTTTGCGGTCGCAACAAAAAGCTTGCCGTCGCCTGGTCCATGACCCAAGCCCATGGACATCGGCATCCATTCGGTCGGGATAAAACCGATTGGCTCGACAAAGCCTCGACGAGCAGCGCGGCTCGTGATGGCATGGGTGTTGAAGACGGCTACGGCGTCCGTGGCTGCTTCGCCGGCGTATAGCCGGGTTCCATCCGCGGACAGCGCAAGCGCCTCAGGCTCCGCGCCAAAGTAGGTCTGCCCTGGCAGGCGGGCATCCAGGAAGCCCCTCGTAGAGAAGCTTCCGTGGGCAATGTTGATGACGCCGATGGCGTCGCGGTTGGAAAGCGCCACGTACAGCGTTTTCGCATCGGGAGACACCGCAAGAGCGCAGGGGTGTGTGCCGGGGCGGATGGGGGACTTCGGTTTGAGCAGAGGCAGTTTCCGTCCAACGACGTTATGGCTCAGATCTAATTCAGCTACTTCGCTCGCGTTCCACAGAGCGACGAACGCGCGCCGGCCGTCCGCGGTGATTGCGAGCGCGATCGGGTAGGTCGACGGAACGTCGTTGTTCTCCGCGAGATCGAAGCGATGCAGCACCGTACCGGAACTGCTGTCAATCAGCAGAACGTCATCGGAAAAGTTACCCGCGACGAGCAGATGTTCGCGAGCATCGGCCGTCGCGCCGGGAAGTACGGCCAGATCCGCAGGATAAGGCACACCGGTCGCACTCGCATCACCGAGGGGCAAGTGCGTCTGGCGACCCGCCGCAAGGGGCTGGGCCGGGATGGCGATGATCCGTTCGCGCGTGAGCCTGCCTTCATGGCAATCGTAGACCAGAATGTCCGAGCCCGTGATGCCTTTTGCCTCATCCGCTACGCTGTTTGTGAGCGAGGCGAGCGACGCATAGAGGTGATGGCCATCGCGGCTGAACTGAAGTCCGCTGTACAGCGTTTGTTGAGCATCCCGGCCCGTGCCGGTCTTCGACTCGGGAAAGTCGGTCAGCACTCCAGAAGTGACATCCAGCACCGAAAGCGATTGCATGTAGCCGGAGTCCGCCGTTGCGAAGCCGGCGTTGACCGTGACCACGTAGCGTCCGTCTGAACTGATCGCCATGGACATCGGCAGGCTGTTCAAGCGCTGCGGACGACCCGGCACAGAAGACAGTTGTTTGCTGGTCGGGAGGTCGATGGTGGGAGCCGAACCGGAGCTCTGCGCGCACGCGGAAGGAACGATCACCGCGGCGATGGACAGGAAGACGACGTGCTTCATTGCTCGGATCATATGCGGAACACAGTAGCATCCACACGTTTCACGGATTACCTCGCTCCCTCTGGAGCAGGCGGAGCGTCAGCTTCTTCCCGCATCTTCGCCACGAGCGCCAGAGACATTTCTCCTTCGGCTGGCGACCGAGACTGCTTGCCCTTACGAACCCGCTGGGCGCTGTAGATGCCCGCCTGCCCTGAGCAGAGATAGCTCACGACGCAGGCAATCCCAGCATAAGCCCCAGCCTCTGGTCCGAACAGTTCAAATGCCATAAGCGTTGAGGCGATCGGTGTGTTGGCCGCACCCGCAAACACGGCAACAAAGCCCATCCCGGCCAGAAGCGAAGGGGGGAGCGGAAGCAATCGCGAGAGTGCGTTGCCGAGGGTCGATCCGATAAAGAACAGCGGCGTCACCTCGCCGCCCTTGAAGCCGGTCCCCAGCGTCACCGCGGTGAACAAGAATTTCGCGGCGAAGTCATAGACAGGAACCCTCGTGTGGAACGTGGCGATGATCGTTGGGATACCCAGACCGATGTACTTCGTCGTTCCAAGCGTGAACACGGCGAGGGTGACAAGCGCGCCACCGGCAACGGGACGGAGCTCCGGACGAGCAATGAGCTTCCGTGCGGCATGGGAGACCGAATGGGTTATCTTGGCGAACGCCATGCCGGTCAGCCCGAACGCCGCACCGGCGACTCCGGCAAAGAAGATCCCAGTGATGCCGAGCGGAGGAACCTGAGCGACGTGGTAGATCGTATGGTAAACGCCCGGAATGTGATTCGCCCAGGCGTTGGTGACGAGGTCGCCAACAAACGCCGCGAGAAAGCACGGCGCGATTGCGTCGTAGCTCATTTGGCCAATGGCCAGGACCTCGATCCCAAACACCGCTCCGGAGAGCGGCGTACCAAACACCGACGCAAAACCGGCGCTGATCCCGGCCATCAGAAGAAGGCGCCTGTCCTCAGGGCGCATCCGGAAGGGTTTCGCGAGCTGGTCCGCAAGCGAAGCGCCAGTCTGGATAGCGGTTCCCTCACGGCCAGCGGAAGCACCAAAGAGGTGACTCACGAACGTGCCAATCAGGATCAGCGGCGTCATCCTGAGCGGAATTGTTTCCTTGGGGTCATGCACCTGCTCGAGAACGAGGTCGTTTCCAGCCTCAACCGACCGACCGAAATGCTTGTACATGAGGCCGACGCTCCATCCAGCCGGAGCCAGAAGAAGAATCATCCAGACATGCTTTTCACGAAAGTCCGTGGCAAACGTCAGGGAGGCCAACAGAATAGCCGAAGCCGTGCCACTCATGACACCGACGAGACTAGCAATGGGAATCCATCGAATCAGCTCCACAAAGAGGCGGAACTGCTCGGTGATCGACCAGCGCAAAGCAACTCTAGGCAAAGGACCTCCTACGTAATGTAGGAGTCATCAGCAGCAGCCTATCGGCTGAGCATCAAGGCGAACCCCATCGCCTTCCCGAACAAACAAGACCATAACAGTCGCTGGATAACAGGTCAATTTGGGCACGGTGTAAGTTTTGCTGGCAGGACGCCAAGTTTGTGGAAACGTGGTGAGGACATCAGCGTTCTGACGCTTGAACATGCGACGGCCGGATTGTCGTCGGAAATGAGCTACCACTCGGGTCAGCGAGTGGTTTGCACGCAGGACTCGCCGCAGAGACGGGGAGAGAACGGACGGAGGTCCTCTGAAGACTCCGGGCTAGATGGAGTGGTGGAGATACACGTGGAACGCCCACTCCACGGCTACTAACAGCAGAGTGACAATTGCGAGGGAGCTTTGGATGAACTCAGCGCGCTTCTTCTCTGTGCTTACCGGTGCCATTCTCCATTGCGAAGAAGGCCGCGCGCGCAGTGATCGTACTCTCGATATGGCATAGAGATTGATGACGGAGCCCGCAACGGCGAAGGTTTCCATGGAGATACGGATCCATCCTCCGTGAAGGGATGCGAGCAGACGCACACCGGCTGCGGCAGCGGCAAGGGAGCCGATTCCGAGAACGAGCCGAAGGCCGCTGAGTGCCATCAAGGCGGAACATGCGCTCTGCAGCAAGATGAAGAACAGGCTAGCGAGCCCAATGATCCATGAAGGGCGCTTCTCAGGGTATGACTGGCGAGTCTCCATAGGCATTTCCTGTTCGAGCAAGGCATTCTCCCAGCCTTATGCTAACTCGATCGGAGACCTCTCAGCCCCAGGCAGGCCAACGCAAAGCCCATTCGGGGGCAGAACAGAAGATTCATGTTGCGCTACGTAGATGTGGCTGTCCGCAGTGGCTTCGAATCCGCGCCCGTGACGGCACCGGATCCACCGTGCTGCGCGAAGATGACGAGGTGATGGCCGATGGTCGGGTCAGAACGGAATGGCGGCGGCAAGGGCAATGTTACGGAACGCCGGTCGACTTCGTGCAGCGAGCCCAACGGAATGAGTGCACGCGCGACGGCGACATGAATCAGCTTACGACCGGAGTTCTCGCCACGAAGGACGTGGGACTGATCCTCATCATCGGTGAGAACGGCGACGAGTCGGAGCGAGTCGTTCGCCGGAATCTCCGATGCTGTGTAGCTGAAGGTGATGTTGTTGTCCTTGATCTGAGCGGAATCGATGCGCAGCACGATCTGCTTGCGTTTTGCCTCCGTTGCCAATGCGTCCTGCAAGTCGCGGCTGTTGCTGCCGACGAACTGCTCGCGACCGTTAACCACCATTTGTGGCGTATAGACGCCGCCGAGCCTGAATTGGCTGCCATAGTCATTCTGACGCTCTGTATAGAGGTCAGATGAAAACGGGTCCTTCCACCCGAGGCCGTTCCAATAACTGACATGTTCACTGATGCCAACGATCAACTGCCCTCCAGCCGTCTTCTGCCCATTCACTTGGCGCAAGAGCTCGTCGGCCGCCGGGCAGTCCGAGCACCCCTCCGAAGTAAAGAGTTCAACCAGCACCGTCGAAGGACGTTCCGCAGGAGTGGGGGCCGCGCTTGTTTGCGGGCGAACTTCAGACGTTAGACAGACCCCAGACATCGCGAGCATAAGCCAAGGGACGAGCGTGAGACGGACTTGTTTAGATATCATCATCACTCCTTACTTCAATGGACCTTCGAGTCGGACGGTGATCTGACATCGATGCTGCGCGTCCAGGTGAGACGTTCGGGAAGTTGTAAGCATTGCCGCCTGCTTCAGAGGCTCCGGCAGGCCCCGTACCCGTTTCCCCGCAACCGCCGCGCAATCAAACTCAGCAGTAACGTGCGCCGCCTTCACGGTTCTTACCGACTTCGAGGGGACCGTTTCAGAAGACGTGCATGTGACGCTGGGAACCCCGAAAAGATACGAGATCAACGTGAAGCTCGCGTCCCGCAATCAACTTTGTAACCTTTCTACGGATCGTGACTCTCACAGCAGTCGCCATTAGAACTTGCACAGGAGCCTCACGATGACATTTGCAGGTGCACAAGAAATCCAGACGTCGACCGCCCGTTGCCGCAAAGCACCGGTGGCATTCCGAAGCCTTGCTCTTGCGTTCGTTTTAGCTGCTGTCGGAGTGGCCTCAGCCCAGACGCCTGCAACGGGAACCAAGGCGCCCGATTTCACTCTGCAGACACCGACCGGCCAGACTGTAAGTCTCGCCGCAGAGCGGAGGAAAGGTACGACGGTACTGGTTCTTCTCCGTGGCTTCCCGGGTTATCAGTGCCCCTACTGCCTCAAACAGGTACATGATTTTGTGGAGCACAGTGCGGACTTTGCGGCAAAGAAGGTCCATGTCTTGCTCGTCTACCCCGGACCACCTGCCGAGCTTGATCAGCACGCGAAAGAATTCCTCGCGAAGCAAGCTGATCTTCCGGCCGGCATTGAGCTGGTTGTCGACCCCGACTATAAGATGACGAACCTGTACGGGCTGCGCTGGGATGCGCCACACGAGACTGCCTACCCGTCAACCTTTATTCTGGATGCAAACGGTACAGTTCTTTTCGAGAAGATTAGCCACTCCCATGGAGACCGTACTTCGACGGAAGACGTGCTCAGCCAGCTAAAGTAAAGAGGAGCCTATATCACAACCGTTTTCTGGCGAGCCGTATCTAGCGCAGTGTTGCTCATTCATCTGCTCGCGTAGTGTGACACCCTGCCGCCGCACAGCCCGGGTTAAGGTCAGCGGCACAATAGTCGCGGCGATCGTGGGATGCGCCCGGAAAGCTGTCGCAACGCTTGCCAGCGTCCCTTTCAAAGAACGCACCCATGCGGGTCATCGGGGAAGGGTTCTGTCTTAGGAAGGAAGTAAAGCATTCAGGCACGCAGTATCCGCCACTACATCTCTGACAGCGTCTGTAGCCGCTTTACTGTCGGTCCGTCCCGATTCCTGCGACTGAATGCGTTCTCGATTGAAGCGCCGGACTTTTCTCTTCGGGGAAGAGCAGCTAGAGTGGCTGGAGTGCGAACTGCAAGGGTGCAGCAAAGCCGGCGGATGGCGGTGTTGCTCCCCCATTGCTATCCCAGTGATCTCTCGAGTAGAGCGGCGAACCTCAAGAAGCTGCTGCGCCGCTACTCTGTATTGCTCGAATGGAAGAAGTGGTGAGCATGTCCCATCCCCTTACGATCTTCCTTATCCTCGTCATCTCAGCATCGAGCATCCTGCTTATGCTGATCCGGCCCAAGAACCTGCCAGAGGTGTACTGGGTGGGGGCAGGTGCCTTACTGTTGGTGCTGCTTCACCTCATTCCGCTCGGGCTTGCAGGGCGAGCCATCGCGGAAGGCAGCGATGTCTATCTTTTCCTCGTTGGCATGATGCTTCTCTCGGCTCTGGCTCGGGACAATGGCGTCTTTGATTGGGTTGCCGCAACTTCTGTTGAAGCCGCCAACGGATCTTCGGGGCGACTATTCGCCATGATCTACGGCGTTGGCACGATCGTTACGATCTGCATGTCCAACGACGCGACGGCGGTTGTCTTGACACCCGCTATCCTTGCCGCTGTTCGCAAATCCAAAGCACAGCCGATGCCATTTCTTTTCGCTTGCGCGATGATTGCAAACGCTGCGTCCTTCGTCTTACCTATCTCAAACCCTGCAAACCTTGTCGTTTTCCACGCTGGCATGCCGCCGCTGGGGCGATGGCTGGCGTCATTCCTCCTTCCCTCGACTCTTTCGGTCGGAGCGACATTTGTTGTTCTGCGGTGGTACTTCCGGAAAGACCTCCGCTCCGATTTACCCGAGTCCAACGATTCGGTGGAGTTGAAGCCCAGCGGGAAAATGGTTCTGTACGGGCTCGGTCTGGTCGTCATCGTTCTCCTGGTGGTGTCATCGCTCCATAAGGACCTCGGCCTACCAACCTGTATCGCGTCGCTGTGCATCACGGGTGCGGTCTGCCTCCGGAACAAATGCAATCCGTTGCCGCTCGCGAAGGAGATCAGTTGGGCCACACTTGGTTTGGTGGCAGCGCTCTTCGTGATCGTTGACGCGGTGGAACGCATCGGTGCTCTCCGCGTGACCGAAGCCGCCATGCATCACGCGGAGGCGCTGGGCCCCTACGCCGGCTCTCTCGTCACCTCGTTCGCGGTCGCTGTTGGCAATAACCTCCTGAACAATCTGCCGCTTGGCTTGATCGCCGGGGGAACGCTTACAGCTACGCATACACACGGGCTTATCGCGAATGCCGTGCTGATCGGAGTCGACCTGGGCCCGAACCTTTCGGTGACTGGATCGCTCGCTACCATTCTGTGGCTACTGGCCTTGCGCAAAGAGAAACTCGAAGTCAGTGCGATGGACTTCCTAAAGGTCGGAGCGATCGCCATGCCAGTCGCACTCGCCGCCAGTGTGGCTGGCGTCTTCCTCATGCATACGATCTTTCCAAAGACGTAGGCCCTCCGGAGAACACCAATGAACGCATCATGGATCTTCGTTTTCATCATTTTTGGCGGAGCGCTGCAGACCTGTGGCGCAGCCATGAACGGACAACATAACAAGTCTCTCGTCAATCCTTTCCTCGCCTCAGTCTGGCGTGCAGCCGCTCGCTGAAACCAATTTGAGTGCTACAATCCCGCATACCAGTCGTAGCCTAACTTGGTCCAGTAGTCGTCGGGCTTTGTGTTGGTATACGCGATTAGCCCGATGCGTTTTATTTGCTTGTAACCGTACTTGGTCGGCATGTGGAGTCGCAATGGCGCTCCATGGTTCTGCGTCAGGGGCGAGCCCATCATTTCTGTCACGAGAAGGGTCTGTGGATGACGCATGACGTGGAGGTCGTAGCCCGTGTAGTAGTCTCCGTCCGGGGTTTCCATATAGACGTACCGAGGCTCTTTCCCGTCGATGAGTGCCGGTGGGTACAGCTCTAAGAAATCCGCCATGCGCACTCCGGCCCAATGGACGATCTGGCTCCATCCCTCAATGCACTTGAACTGTGTCACCAGCTCCACGCGAGGAAGCCGAGTGATGTCTGCAAGTTGCAGCAGTAGACCGGGTGTTTGCGGCGGCAAGGTGGAGTCGCTTTCTCCAGCCTCTTCCATTCCGCGAGGCTTGCGGCCGGTGTGATTGTCGTCCTCCTCGTTCTTTTCTTCATTGCCACCTTCCTTTTTCATCTCTCGCTGCAACACGGAATCCGACGCCATCTTCGTCGACGACATCATCTTTGGATCATGCTTCTCAGCCATCGACTGGGCAGTACCGCGCGGTGCGCCTTGGCCGCCACCCTTCTGATTGTCCGGCGGCGCGTTGGCCGGTGCCTGACCGCTAGCTGGCGGCGGATCGCCCGCGGGCGCGGACTGGGCACTCGCTTCCTTGCTAGGATCAACCTTGGTGTCGTGACCTTTGTCCTCGTTCGCAGGCGGTGCCATGTACTTGTACTGCCATGCAGTGACGTCAAGTACGAAGCGCGGGTGTTCCGATGCGTTCTTCATGCCCACCAGCTGTAAGCGCCAGCTCTCCGGCACGATGTCTTTCTTTAGACCGTAGACCCCATTGATGCGAAGGGTCTCTGCGCGACTAAGGGGGTACGTAGGAGCCAGTGGCTCTTCGCGAAAGAAGGTACGGGAGACCGCCGCGTTGAAGTCATACGCATCCTCGAGTGGGACCGGCTGCATGTTCTCGTTCGGCGCGACGTTTAGATAGTGATAAGCCCCGAAGCCAGCGGCGACCGCAGCCGCTGCTCCCAGGAAGGAGCGTCGCGTGTGCTGCCTGGAAGCGGCAATCACCTGCGCATCCGCGGCTTGAGTTTTCCGCGCGAGTTCAGCTTCAGACTCGGCCGGAGCATCGCTTGGCGCGGCAGCAGTCTCGTCAGGCTCGACTGGGGTGCCGACCACGATCGTGGGGTTAGACGGTGCTTCCGCGAGAGGCGCATCTGGAGCGTCCGATGCTATGTCCTCTGCTCGATCAGGCGAAGCGGCTTGATGGTTGGCCACGAGCTCACGGCTCAGCTGCTTTGCATCAGGATCTCGCTTCGCTTCATCGTCCTGTTTCTTCTCGTTCTGCTCGCTCATTTCCAGCTCTTTCTTTCCGTCTCGACCGACGGCGCGTCAACCCCTTGCACCTCGTAGCCGCTCACCATCGAACGGAAGTTGTTCCAGCCGGCCAGCACCACCTGGGCAACGTGGATCCCGAAGAAGCCGAGGAAAGCCATTGTGATCCAAAAGTGAAGCCATCGCGCCATCTCATAGCCACCCAGGAGCGACGTAAGCCAATGCAAGCTGGTCGGCTTCCAGATCGCCGCGCCTGTGAGCAGCATCCCCGCACCCATCACGATAACGGAGCTATACGCTATCCGTTGGGCACCGTTGTACTTGGTCTGGTCTGGTAAGCCCTTACGCAGGTGCAGGTCAACCAATGTCACCTGTATTGCTTCCCGCAAACTCTTTCTCTCGGGGATCATGAAGCGCCACTCACCAGAGAGCCATGTGTAAAGCACATAGACGATGCCGTTGATGGCAAAAATCCACAAGAAGAACGAGTGGTACGCCAGTCCCTGGGTGACGTGGTAAGGAACATGTAGCAGGTTGTAGAACCAGTCTGGAAAGAAGCGAATGAGCGTGACACGACCTATGCCGATGCGATAGACGCGATGTGCATGCTCGTAGGCATTGTCGGAGTCGTTCCAGTAGATCAACAAGCCGGTCCAGACCATAATGAACAACACTGGAAAGTTGATCCAATGCATCCACCGGATGGCGAGCAGATGCTTACGTTCCACCCGGATCGTAGCCTTCCCGGTTTTGAGCGCCGCTATTTTGTCTATTGTTGGTTGCATCGTCCACCTTCCGCTTCCATCGTCAATGTTCAGAGCAGGCCTAAATGGCTTCCTGCATCGAGGTTCTTTGCATTCGTCTAAATGTCATGTCTGCGACTTCTCCTGCATGTTTCGCATTGCGGGCGAAGGTCTGACCGAGCAGTCGGGCAAGCAATTGGATGCCGGCGACCACCACTGACATCGGTGCTGCCGTAAAGCAAATACGAAAGCAGGGTGGGCCTTGTCCGCTGTGATCTGGCTGGAAAGCTAAGCCAGGACCCACGCTCAGACCATTCGCTTCCAAGGTGGAAAAGAGCAGGTCCGCATCAAACGGAAGGAGGATTCGGCACCACAGGTAGAGGCTTCCGGAAGGAACGCGGCATCGAATCAGACCCTGGTCAATCGCAGGTTGCAGTGCCTGAACGGCAGCAGCGCACAGCAAAGCGTGGTGCTCTCGGAGGCGGACCAGATGCCTATCCATCTCGCCGCTGCGGACCAAATCCGCAAGCGCCAGTTGAGTCAGACCCTCGGTAAAAAGGTTCGAGCGCATCTTAACCAGCGCGAGCTGCTTGATCATGTAGGGCGGTGCAATCACCCACCCGACACGAAGGCCAGGAGCAAGCATCTTCGAAAATGTGCTCATGTAGAGGATCTGCGAATGGATATCGAGCTTGTATAAGCATTCCGGCATCTGGTGCGAGCCGAAGTGCGTTTTTCCGTAGACGTCGTCTTCTACGACGGGGATGCGGTATCGGCAAGCAAGGTCCAGAACGCCCACGCGTGTTTTGAGCGTCATCACTCGCCCGGTCGGATTATGAAAAGTCGGCATGGTGAACAACAGCTTGGGACGGTAACGTATAAAGAGCTCTTCGAGTTGGCTCAGGGACCAGTCCGTACCCCAAGGGAGCAGTTGCGCGCCCGCAGAGCGGAAGCTTTGGAGTGCACCTGGGTAGGTAGGCGAGTCGATGACCACTGGGTCGCCTGGTTCGATCAGGCAGCGAGCAACCAGATCAATTGCTTCCTGTGCCCCTGCCACAATCATTACGTGATGCGGATCGACGCCGGACCAATCCGCGATGGCTTGCCGCAAACTCCACTGTCCCTCTGAGTGCGAAACTGCGAGGGCTTGTGGAAGACTCTGAGCCATAACCCGACCGATGCTCTCGCGATAGATCTCCTGCGGGAACACTTCAAGCGAAGGAGTTCCGGCAGACAGCGGATAACGAATCTCACTTGCACCGATTCCCTGCGCTAGCATCTCCAGCACAGGCTCATCGAGCGAATTTGCCAACGCCGACACCTTGCCGCTCCAGGAAAAGCTCTCTCCAGAAACTCGCAAGGCACAGATGAACGCACCCTTTCCCCACAGCCGGCGAATAACACCCTGCCGCTCGAGCTCTCCATAGGCTGCAGTCACTGTGTTCCGGCTTACTTTCAGTGATATGGCGAACTCTCGCTCGCTGGGAAGCTTGTCACCGGATCGCCAGTGACCCCGACCTATCGCCTGCGTGACCTCATCGACGACTTTAGAGACGAGCCGCTTTTCGACGGGGTGTGCCAAGGTTTCGCGCATGTGAATTTCCCGATAGTGATGTACGTCTATTGTCAGACCGATTGCGGAGGGAGATCAGGCCAGTCGTCGACTGGCCCTATCCACTCACATCTACCTGCGATTGCGCGAGATCGTCAGCCAAGATGGCTATGGTGGCTGCTCCTTGTGATGAGGCATTGCCGTCGGCGGAAACGCCACATCAGGAATGTCTCGCTCTGCACGTATCGAGAATCCGTAAAGTCACTGAGGGAGGCTCGCTTTGTTCTCTCTCAGGGCAGCTACGAGGCTGGCCTTATCGCTCTCGACGAGCTGTTCCGCTCCGTTCACCACCATCTGTGGCACATACACGTTAACGAGAGCGAAGTGGCCTCCGTAGAGGTTCTGACGAACGGTATACATATCGGAGGAAATTGCGTCTCGCCATTCGAGCGAGTTCCGGTAGGTGACATGGTCACTGCTTCAGACGATTCGTTCGCCCGTACTGGGCTAAGTCCCCTTATCTGACGGAGCAAGGCACCAGTGGGCGGGCAGCTGGATCAACTCTCGAACGTAAAGAACTCAAGAAGCACCGCTTTCCACTGAAAGCACCGAGATCTGAAGAGACAACCTGCGCCGAGGCGACGACCCCCGGTTGTCGAGAGGCTTTGCATCCAAGCGCCCCGCTATCTCTCTCAGGCCGACCT